>NZ_CP061868.1:12500-315630 GCF_022646885.1 Priestia koreensis
GAAGGCTCGTCCGCTCAGGGTTAGTCGGGACCTAAGCCGAGGCCGAAAGGCGTAGGCGATGGCCAACAGGTTGATATTCCTGTACTACCTCCCCACCGTTTGAGCAATGGGGGGACGCAGGAGGATAGGGTAGGCGCACTGCTGGATATGTGCGTTCAAGCAATAAGGCTGATGAGTAGGCAAATCCGCTCATCATAAGGCTGAGCTGTGATGACGAGGGAATTATAGTACCGAAGCTCCTGATTTCACACTGCCAAGAAAAGCCTCTAGCGAGGTGGGAGGTACCCGTACCGCAAACCGACACAGGTAGGCGAGGAGAGAATCCTAAGGTGATCGAGAGAACTCTCGTTAAGGAACTCGGCAAAATGACCCCGTAACTTCGGGAGAAGGGGTGCTCTGTTAGGGTGCAAGCCCGAGAGAGCCGCAGTGAATAGGCCCAGGCGACTGTTTAGCAAAAACACAGGTCTCTGCGAAGCCGTAAGGCGAAGTATAGGGGCTGACACCTGCCCGGTGCTGGAAGGTTAAGAGGAGAGGTTAGCGCAAGCGAAGCTTTGAATCGAAGCCCCAGTAAACGGCGGCCGTAACTATAACGGTCCTAAGGTAGCGAAATTCCTTGTCGGGTAAGTTCCGACCCGCACGAAAGGTGTAACGATCTGGGCACTGTCTCAACGAGAGACTCGGTGAAATTATAGTACCTGTGAAGATGCAGGTTACCCGCGACAGGACGGAAAGACCCCGTGGAGCTTTACTGTAGCCTGATATTGAATTTTGGTACAGCTTGTACAGGATAGGTAGGAGCCTGAGAAGCCGGAGCGCTAGCTTCGGTGGAGGCGTCGGTGGGATACTACCCTGGCTGTATTGACATTCTAACCCACAGCCCTGATCGGGCTGGGAGACAGTGTCAGGTGGGCAGTTTGACTGGGGCGGTCGCCTCCTAAAGAGTAACGGAGGCGCCCAAAGGTTCCCTCAGAATGGTTGGAAATCATTCGTAGAGTGTAAAGGCACAAGGGAGCTTGACTGCGAGACCTACAAGTCGAGCAGGGACGAAAGTCGGGCTTAGTGATCCGGTGGTTCCGCATGGAAGGGCCATCGCTCAACGGATAAAAGCTACCCCGGGGATAACAGGCTTATCTCCCCCAAGAGTCCACATCGACGGGGAGGTTTGGCACCTCGATGTCGGCTCATCGCATCCTGGGGCTGTAGTCGGTCCCAAGGGTTGGGCTGTTCGCCCATTAAAGCGGTACGCGAGCTGGGTTCAGAACGTCGTGAGACAGTTCGGTCCCTATCCGTCGTGGGCGTAGGAAATTTGAGAGGAGCTGTCCTTAGTACGAGAGGACCGGGATGGACACACCGCTGGTGTACCAGTTGTCTTGCCAAAGGCATCGCTGGGTAGCTATGTGTGGACGGGATAAGTGCTGAAAGCATCTAAGCATGAAGCCCCCCTCAAGATGAGATTTCCCATAGCGCAAGCTAGTAAGATCCCTGAAAGACGATCAGGTAGATAGGTCTGAGGTGGAAGCGTGGCGACACGTGCAGCTGACAGATACTAATCGATCGAGGACTTAACCAAATGCTTTCCCTTAACAATTGTTATCTAGTTTTGAAAGAATAACTTTCTTTCAAAAAAAGCTTGCACTTTTTCTTGAAAAGTGTATAATATATATGTCTGGTGATTATGGCAGAGAGGTCACACCCGTTCCCATACCGAACACGGAAGTTAAGCTCTCGAGCGCCGATGGTAGTTGGGGGTTTCCCCCTGTGAGAGTAGGACATCGCCAGGCACACTTAAAGGGTTAGTCAATTGACTAACCCTTTTTCGTTGTGTTTTAAATAGCTGAGGAGAAGAAACGGGATTTTCTCTTCGGTAATAGATAAAAAATGTGTAATAAATGGATAGTCATGAGATGAGTACGTATGTAGCAGCTCATACCACCATTCCGTTTCATAGCGGGAAATCATGCTTAAATTATACAAAACTAAATAGTGACTAAGTGGTTCGGGAAAGAAAATTGTTCCTTCCCTTGTATTAGGAAAGTACAGTGCATCTTCGTCTAAATGATACATAAAGGGTGAGCAAGAAGATAAGTTAATACTTTTCTCAAGCACTCTAAATGAAATACTCTTCTTTTTCTCCTCGTTTGCTTGTATACCAAACGTCGCTTTTCCTTTTATATAACTGTGGAATCGTTCCGTATTCATATGAAATAAATCTAGAAAGAACGTAGGAAACTCAATCTCACGACGACCCCAATTCGTGTTTATCTTTAACGGTTTTGTAGCCTCTTGGTGTAGAGGAGTCATTTCAACTACCTGAGACATTAATGATGACATGGAATATTTGTTTCCTTCTAAATGTTCCATGTGAAACATTTTGGCACTGATGTGTGAAAACAATCCATTCTTTTGAACTTTTACTTCATCATCTAAAAAATCATAACTCTGCTTCTTCCTTTTACGTGTAGTCACTCCGTGTGCTAATACGGAGGTGTTATGTGGATATGATGCATCCACTGTTAGCAGACATGCTTTAAATAACTGAGTCATTCCATAAAAAAGTAAAACTGGCTTTATGGAAAGTGGGGAATGTGTGGAAAGTTCATAATAATTTTTAGCATGCTCCAAATAATAAATGAATGGGTAACAGTTTTCGTAACTTTTTTGCTCAGCTTTTTCAAGTTTTTTTCGCTCATAGCAATGAAACAAATATTTTTGTGTATAGGGAGCAGAGAAGTATTTCATATATTCATTCCATGTTTTATTTCGATTATCCATCATACTCATCCTTTTTTAGAATTATCTGATATATCACCGTTTTATTGACAGTTCTTTATCGAATTGTTAATCTACTAATAATATTTTGTCGCTAAGAGGAGGATTCTATAATGTGGGAAAGCAAATTTGTAAAAGAAGGTTTAACATTTGATGATGTGTTACTAGTTCCAGCGAAATCTGAAGTTCTTCCAAAAGATGCAGATCTTCGTGTCACGCTAACCGAAACATTAAAATTAAATATTCCGTTTATCAGTGCAGGGATGGATACTGTAACAGAAGCGGATATGGCTATTGCGATGGCTAGACAAGGTGGTTTAGGTATTATTCACAAAAATATGTCTATCGAGCAACAAGCTGAGCAAGTTGATAAAGTTAAACGTTCAGAAAGCGGAGTTATTACAGATCCTTTCTTCTTAACACCTGAGCATCAAGTGTTTGATGCAGAGCACCTAATGGGTAAATACCGTATTTCAGGTGTCCCAATCGTTAATAACTTAGAAGAACGAAAATTAGTTGGAATCCTCACAAACCGTGATTTACGTTTTATCCAAGATTATTCCATTACCATTTCAGATGTTATGACAAAAGAAGATCTTGTCACAGCCCCAGTTGGTACCACATTAGAAGAAGCAGAGAAAATCTTACAAAAATACAAAATCGAAAAACTTCCTTTAGTAAATGAAGCAGGAGTACTTGAAGGTTTAATTACGATCAAAGATATTGAAAAAGTAATTGAATTCCCTAACTCAGCTAAAGACGCTCACGGACGCCTCCTAGTAGGTGCAGCAGTTGGTGTAACGGCTGATACAATGGTTCGTGTAGAGAAATTAGTTAAGGCCCATGTAGACGTAATTGTAGTCGATACAGCACATGGTCATTCACAAGGTGTATTAGATACAGTAAGTAAAATTCGCGGTGTATATCCTGAATTAAACATCATTGCTGGAAATGTTGCTACTGCTGAAGCAACTAAAGCATTAATTGAAGCAGGAGCAAACGTGATTAAAGTTGGTATTGGACCTGGCTCTATTTGTACAACACGCGTTGTAGCAGGAGTTGGAGTTCCTCAAATCACTGCTGTTTATGATTGTGCAACGGAAGCAAGAAAATACGGTGTCCCAGTAATTGCGGATGGCGGTATTAAATACTCTGGTGATATCGTAAAAGCTTTAGCAGCAGGTGGACATGTTGTTATGTTAGGTAGCTTATTAGCAGGTACAACGGAAAGCCCAGGAGAAACAGAAATCTTCCAAGGACGTCGTTTCAAAGTATATCGTGGAATGGGTTCTGTTGGAGCTATGGAGCAAGGCAGTAAAGACCGTTATTTCCAAGAAGATAATAAAAAGTTTGTTCCAGAAGGTATCGAAGGACGTCTTCCTTACAAAGGACCTTTAAGCGATACGATTTATCAACTACTTGGAGGCTTGAAATCTGGAATGGGCTATTGCGGCACAGCAGACCTTCAGCAACTAAGAGAAAATGCACAGTTTGTTCGTATGACAGGTGCAGGATTACGTGAAAGCCATCCACATGATGTGCAAATCACAAAAGAATCTCCTAACTATTCATTAAGCTAACCACTGAAAATCTCCCTAATTAGGGAGATTTTTTTCGTTCCCCTTATTAGATGGGGGACTTCTTCATCTACTCAATTATCAGGTTATATGATAAAATAACGTTTATGTGAAAATGGTTATGGAGGGTATCGGAGTGAAGAAGCAGCTACATAAGGTATTGATCGTGATGTTTGCCGCTTTGCTTTCAGTAAGTGGAGTTTTGTTTTCTGCCCAAGGGAAAGCTTATGCAGCAAGTAATGAGCCAGATATTGATGCTAGTGCCGCTATTTTAGTGGAAGCAGATACTGGTCAAATTTTATATGAAAAAAATGCAGATGCTGTATTAGGTATCGCGAGCATGACAAAAATGATGACTGAATATTTAGTTCTTGAATCTATTAAAGCAGGCAGATTGAAGTGGACGGACGAAGTTCCTATTAGTAAATATTCATCAGTTATTTCTCAAGACCGTGGATTATCAAACGTCCCACTGCTAGAGGGGGATCAGTACACGGTAAAAGATTTGTATGAAGCAATGGCTATTTATTCAGCCAATGGGGCAACGATTGCTCTAGCAGAGAAACTAGGAAATGGTTCAGAAGCAAATTTCATTAAATTAATGAATGATGAAGGAAAAAAATTAGGTCTTGAAAGCTACAAGTTTGTTAATGCAACAGGTCTAAGTAATTCGTTATTAAAAGGTATGCATCCTAAAGGGACAAAGCCTACTGATGAAAACGTGATGTCTGCACGCGCAACAGCAAAATTAGCTTCTCATCTTATTAAGGATCACCCAGAAGCATTAGAAATTTCAAAGATCCCTAAAAAAGTATTTGGAAAAGGTACTCATTCTCAAACAGAAATGGCCAATTGGAATTGGATGTTACCTGGATTAACTTTTGAATATAAAGGTGTAGATGGATTAAAAACCGGTCATACCGATTTTGCCGGATACTGCTTTACAGGTACGGCTGTAAAAAATGGCGTTCGCTATATTACCGTTATTATGAGTGGGAAGAAAGACGGTAAACCAGAGATGAATGCTCGCTTTACTCAAACAGCAAAATTATTGGACTACGGCTTTGATAACTTTGAAATGAAGGAAGTTATTCCTGCTAATTCAACCATTAAAGGTCATAAAACGTTGGCTGTAGCGAAGGGGAAAGAGGATAGCGTAGCAATTAAAACATCTAAGCCTTTAAAAGTACTCCTAAAAAAGGGTGAGGAAGACAAGTATCAAGTGAAGTTTGATGTTGATTCCAAACTTGTTGATAAAAATGGTCACTTAATGGCACCGTTCAAAAAAGGTCAGATAGTAGGCAAAGCTGCACTTGTAGCGAAGGATGATACAACGGCAGATAACTTGTATGGTACAGATCAAAAAGCAGTTCAAGTACCTGTAGTTACAACAAAAGGTGTAGATAAAGCAAATTGGTTTGCATTATCGATGCAAAGCATTGGAGGCTTTTTCTCAGACGTTTGGACAAGTGCTTCAGACAATGTAAAAGCCTGGTTCTAATTAAAAATAAGCATGCAGCTCACACTGCGTGCTTATTTTTAATTTCAAGCAATTGATGTTTAAAGCACACTTTTATCCTGATCATAGAATGGAAACCTTACAAGTTCTGTTTAGAAAACGGTATAAAAGCATTGCATCTTGTGAAAACTTGTAGTACATTATGGATATTCAAATGAACAACAATAAAACGATGATAGGAAGTAGTAGCAGTGGATCCATCCTTTAGAGAGCCGATGGTTGGTGGAAATCGGTGGTTGGGACTTGTGAATCCATCCTGGAGTGAACTACTGAAATTAAGTAAGTAGTTTCGGTGATAACCGTTATTTTTGTAAGAGGAAAGTATAGATTATACTTTCAATTAGGGTGGCAACGCGGGTAAACTCTCGTCCCTTTCCAGGGGACGGGAGTTTTTTGTGTTTAATCCGATAAAATTAGGAGGTTTTACAATGCTTGATTTAAAATTTTTACGTGCTAATTTTCAAGAAGTAAAAACAAAATTACAGCACCGTGGGGAAGATTTAACTGACCTAAGCCGTTTCGAAGACCTAGATACAAAAAGAAGAGAGCTTATTTCTCAAGCAGAAGAGCTGAAAAGCAAGCGTAATGAAGTTTCTCAGCAAGTAGCGGTATTGAAGCGTGAAAAGAAAGATGCAGATCACCTCATCGCTGAAATGCGTACAGTAGGAGACAAAATTAAAGTTTTAGATGATGAATTAAAAGGTGTAGAAGAACAGTTAGAAGCATTGCTGTTATCAATTCCAAATATTCCTCATGAATCTACACCAGTTGGTGAATCTGAAGATGATAACGTAGAGGTTCGTAAATGGGGAGAAGTAAGAGACTTCTCATTTGAACCAAAAGCACATTGGGATTTAGGAACTGATTTAGATATCGTTGATTTTGAACGTGCAGCAAAAGTAACAGGTAGTCGTTTTGTATTTTATAAAGGGTTAGGAGCTCGTTTAGAACGTGCCCTTATTAACTTCATGATGGATTTACACTATGATGAGCATGGCTATCAAGAAATTCTGCCTCCATACATGGTAAACCGTGCAAGCATGACAGGAACAGGCCAGCTTCCAAAGTTTGAAGAAGATGCGTTCTTAATTGAAAAAGAAGATTACTATCTAATCCCAACTGCTGAAGTGCCGGTAACGAATCTACACCGTGACGAAATCTTAAGTGTTGATCAACTTCCAATTGCTTATGCGGCATACAGTGCATGTTTCCGTTCAGAAGCAGGTTCAGCGGGTCGTGATACACGTGGATTAATTCGTCAGCATCAGTTCAACAAAGTAGAGCTTGTTCGCTTTGTTAAACCAGAAGATTCTTACGATGAGTTAGAAAAATTAACTGGACATGCAGAAAAGGTGCTTCAATTGTTAGAGCTTCCTTACCGAGTTCTCAGCATGTGTACAGCGGATCTAGGATTTACTGCTGCGAAGAAATATGACATTGAAGTATGGATTCCAAGCTACGATAGCTACCGTGAAATTTCTTCTTGTTCTAACTTTGAAGGTTTCCAAGCAAGACGTGCTAACATTCGCTTTAGAAGAGAGAAAAATGGTAAACCAGAACATGTTCATACATTGAACGGATCTGGATTAGCGATTGGTCGTACAGTAGCTGCGATTTTAGAGAACTATCAGCAAGAAGACGGTTCTATTGTCATTCCAACTGTATTACGTCCATACATGGGGAATAAAGAAGTTATCAAACTTCCTTAATGCTCTAATTCAAAAGAGGGAGAAAAAATCTCCCTCTTTTTTAAAAAAAAGTGAGAAAAAGTGTTGACTCTCTATTTTTTATATGATATATTTAATCATGTCAGAACGGAGGAATACCCAAGTCCGGCTGAAGGGATCGGTCTTGAAAACCGACAGGGGTGTAACAGCCCGCGGGGGTTCGAATCCCCCTTCCTCCTCCATATTTTAATTAGTAAACAACGCGCATAAATTGGAGATATAAAATCGTTACTTCGGTAGCGATTTTTTTAATGCTTAAAATATAGTAAGAAAAGAAGCCCTAACAGCCAGGGCTTCTTTTTTATTTCGTATAAATAGCTGTTCTTCTTTTTAATTTCTCACTGTGATGTAAGAAGCGAGAAATCTTTTCAATAATAGGTTCAATAGAGTGATCTTCGTTTAAAATATCATATTCATTAATATTTAAACGTAATACCGGACAAGCATTGAAGTTATTAATCCAATTCTCATAGCGCTCGTGCATTTCCTTCCAATAATCAATTGGCGTTTGTTGCTCCATAGGGCGACCACGTTTTTGGATACGGCTCACAATATCATCAAAACTACCTTCTAAATAAATGAGCAGATCAGGATGAGGAAAATATGGTGTCATCACCATAGCATCAAAAAGACTTGTATATGTTTCATAATCAACAGGAGACATGGTGCCTTTCTCATGATGCATCTTCGCAAAAATCCCCGTATCTTCGTAGATAGAACGATCTTGGACAAAACCCCCACCGTATTCGAAGATTTTCTTTTGTTCCTTAAAACGTTCAGCAAGGAAATAGATTTGCAAATGGAAGCTCCAACGCTCAAAATCAGCATAAAACTTGTCCAAATAAGGATTTGTATCTACTTTTTCAAATGACGTACGAAATCCTAGGGCATTTGCAAGAGCTGTAGTCATTGTTGATTTTCCGACTCCAACCGTTCCCGCAATAGTTAATACAGCATCACTAGGAATATTATATTTTTTACGTAAATCCATTTATACACGGCTCCTTTGGGTAAGAATGTCATGGATATTGGCAAGAACCACATCTAGATGCTCACGATATTGAACAAAATCAATTACATCACCGTTCAAGCGCAATACCGTTACATCTGGATTTTCTTGTTCAAATTTATTCATTGCTACTTCATAATCGACCTTCAGCTGGTGTAGGTAGCCTGGATCAATTTTCTTTTCGATCTCTCGGCCACGCAATTTAATTCTTTTTAATAATGTATCCAAACTAGCGTTTAGATAAATCACGATGTTTGGCTTTGGCATATCTGAAGTCAAAATGCGATAAATATCAAGGTATTTACCGTACTGAGTATCTTTTAGAGTACGCTGTGCGAAAATCATATTTTTCATAATGTGATAATCGGCAACAACAGGTAGATCTTTCTGCAAGTAAAGGGTTTGAATATCTTCTAGTTGTTTGTAGCGATTGCAGAGAAAAAACATCTCAGTTTGGAAGCTCCATTCCTCAATGTTTTCATAAAATTTTCCTAGGAATGGATTCTCGTCTACAATTTCTTTTAATAAGTGAAATTGAAAATGTTGAGCTATTGATTTTGCTAAGGATGTCTTTCCAACCCCAATGGGGCCTTCGACAGTAATAAAGGGAATCGCTCCCACAATCAGTCCCTCCTCTAATAAAAAAACGCAACTTTAAAACAGACAGATTTTATTTTAACACAGTGGGGGTAGAGACGGGGTAAAATATCAGAAAATAAATAGGGTAAATATGGATAATAAAAACAGACAATACAAGAAGGTATTGTCTGTTGAGAGGTTATACTTTTTTCACGACTTGGAAGTTATCTTCTAGTAATAGCCAGTTTTGCGGGAAGGGAAGACCTAGTTTCCAATAAGCCATTCCCCTTAAGTTCAACTCCTTTAAAAGATTGAACTTCGCTTGTATAGAACGTGCATCTTCAAACCAAACCTCGTGTTGCTTTCCTTGTTGATCTCGGTAATTAAAATGAGGAGCTTGAGCTTCTTGGTCATACTGAATGGCTACATTGTGTTCTGCTGCCAGTTGGATGGCTCGTTGGGGGCTCACTCCTTGGGCTGGCTTTCCACCCTTTTGATAAGGAAGAGTCCAGTCATAGCCATAAAGGTTTTGACCCATTAAAATTTTTGAGGAGGGAATCTCTTTCACTGCATACTCTAAAACATCACGAACAGGATCAATAGGTGATACGGCCATAGGTGGACCACCGCTATATCCCCATTCATAGGTCATGATAATGATGAAATCTGCTATTTCACCGATTGCCTTGTAGTCATGGGCAGCATACCATTGGCCTTTTTGGTTAGCACTTGTTTTAGGTGCCAGTGCTACTGACATGAGAAGAGATTCCTTATTTAACCGTTCTTTCGCCTTTCGTAAAAAAGCCAAATAAGCCTCTTTATCTTCGGCTTTTAAAAACTCGAAATCCATGTGAATATCCTTAAAGCCTTTCGTTTTAGCGGTTTCGACAATTGTATTAAGCAATTTATCTTGAATGTCTTTATTGTTCAGAATGACTGTTCCTAGCTTGTCACTAAAAGCCCCCTCTTCAATATTAGTAAGAACCATTGAATAAGCTACCTTATGTTCTTTCGTAATTTCGGCAAAGTTGTTAAGATCGGGTGCTTTCAATGTGCCATCTCTTTTTATCTCAAAGTTTGCTGGACCTAAATAGGTCAAATCAATTGCATTTTGGTTCACCAATTTTTCTATCTCAGGCGTAATTTTACGATTAGATGTTTCGATATAGCCAAAAAACTCGCCTGGTCGTTTTGGTTTTTGAGGAATGGTAATCTTCTTCCCAGCTTGCAAAGGTTGTGTCACAGGAATTCCATTGGCGTTTGCAATTTTTTGATAGCTTACACCGAATTTTTGACCGATCTTCCAAATGGTATCACCCGGCTGAACAAGGTAACTGCTCCCGGTAGTTGGAATGACAATTGCTTGGCCAATCACTAATCGATTGGGGTTCGGTAATTGGTTAGCATTTATAATAAGATCGGGAGGTACATTATATAAACGACTAATCGTATAAATAGAATCCTTTGGTTTTACGACGTAAATTTGCATCTTTTCCCCTCCAGTGTAATCTCTTTCTGTTGATTATATGAGGAAAGGAAGTTATACATGATTTAATTAAAGGAATCTCTTATCGGTCTTATTGAAGCTTTGAGGACATTTTGCATCATTTTTAAAGCGAATTCGTTATCTTCTTTTACATTTGAGGCAATACAGTCAGAGGGAACGATTAAATTATATTCTCGCATATAAGCATCATTAGCAGAAAAAAGGACACAGATGTTACCTGCTAGTCCGGTTAAATATAGTGTATCAACGGATAGATTGGACAGAAGAATGGTAAGAGCCGTTCCGTAAAAAATGGAGTGTTTTGGTTTTATGAGAAAATAATCATCATCTGTGGGACGAAGTAGGTCAATGATATCTTTGCTCTTCTCGTTGTAACAATGCTCAATAATGTTATTAAAATCGGCTTGCCATAGTTGATAATGATCATTTACATAAATAGTCGGACAATCTTTTTCCGTAAGCTCCTTTTTTAAGTAGGCGATATTTTCAGCAATGATTTTTGCTTGCGTAGATAAAGAACGTCCATATTCAAAATTAAAATCATTAATCATGTCAATAATAATTAAAGCAGATTTCATTTTATGTATTCCTCCATTACAATTAAGGGTAGTCCAAATGGTAACCTTTATAGGTTGTCTAAAGTGAGACAATAATATTTCATTGTAATGATAAGGTGTGAGAAGATTGACAGAAGATGAACGTTATATGATGTTAGCCATAGAGGAAGCAAACAAAGCAGAACAGATATTAGAAGTTCCAATTGGAGCTATTCTCGTACATGAGGGAAAAGTAATTGCCGCAGCGCATAATTTAAGGGAAACAGAACAGCGCTCCGTTGCTCATGCTGAGCTATTAGCAATTGATGAAGCTTGTAAGAACCTTGAAACATGGCGTTTAGATGAAAGTACTCTGTACGTGACACTAGAACCTTGTGCGATGTGTGCTGGAGCAATTGTACTTTCACGGGTGAAAAGAGTAGTGTTTGGTGCTTATGATCCGAAGGGTGGATGTGCAGGAACTCTCATGAATCTTTTACAGTTTGAAAAATTTAATCATCAGGCAGAAGTGGTCGGTGGCGTCTTAGAAGAGGAATGTGGAATGCTTCTGACAAAGTTTTTTCGTTCGTTACGTCAGCGTAAAAAAGAGCAAAAACAGCAGAAAAACCTTTTACAATAACTTACAGTTTCTAAACGTTGCATTTTTTTTATAAAAGACTTATACTTGTACTTGCATCACTTCTGATGCAACTTAACTATTGGTATCAATTTTGCCGTGCTAAGCGGGGAGGTAGCGGTGCCCTGAACTCGTAATCCGCTCTAGCGAGGCTGAATTCCTTCTTGAGGTTAGTTCACTTTAGGGTCTGCCTCAAGTAAGTGGTGTTGACGTCTTGGTCCTACGCAATGAGAATCCATGAACCCTGTCAGGTCCGGAAGGAAGCAGCAGTAAGTGGAATCTCTCATGTGCCGTGGGAGCGCCGGGACCGAGCTAACTGCTTGAGTAACGCCTAGGGTGGCTAATCGACGGAAGGTGCACGGCAGTTATAATTTATATAATCAACTTAAGCCTACTCGTTCCTGAGTAGGCTTTTTGATATGAGTAGAAGCTTTTATTCTCTTTTGAAAAAAAGGGATTTAGTACGCTATAATAAGAACATTACTAATGAATGAAAGAGGAGGGGACGTAGTGGTATATCAAGCTTTGTATCGGGTGTATCGACCGCAAAGTTTTGAGGACGTGGTAGGGCAACGGCATATTGTTCAAACATTACAAAATGCCTTATTACAGGAAAAGTTCTCTCATGCCTATTTATTTTCAGGTCCACGTGGTACAGGAAAAACGACGGCCGCTAAAATTGTTTCAAAAGCAGTAAACTGTGAACAAGCACCCACTGCAGAACCTTGTAATGAGTGTGCATCTTGCCGTGGGATTATGGATGGATCAATCTCAGATGTTATTGAAATTGATGCGGCTTCCAATAATGGCGTAGATGAAATCAGGGATATTCGTGATAAAGTAAAATATGCACCAAGCTCAGTACGTTATAAGGTGTACATAATTGATGAGGTTCATATGCTATCTATAGGAGCTTTTAATGCCTTATTAAAAACTCTTGAAGAGCCTCCACCACATGTCATCTTTATTTTAGCCACTACAGAGCCGCATAAAATCCCTCTTACTATTGTCTCCCGCTGTCAGCGATTTGACTTTAAGCGCATTTCGCCTGAGGATAGCGTATTTCGTATGAAATCAATTTTATCTTCTGAGGATATTAAAGTAGATGATCAGGCACTGTACGAAATTGCTAAAGCTGCAGAAGGTGGAATGAGGGATGCGTTAAGCCTATTAGATCAAGCCATCTCTTATAGTGATGATGTTGTAACACTAGAGGACGTTCTGTTGATTACCGGTGCGGTTTCGCAGGAGTTTCTTCTACGTATTACAAAGGCCGTATATGAGAAGAATACAGTAGAGGCTTTAGATGCAATTGATAAACTAATTCAAAACGGCAAAGATCCAAACCGTTTCTTAGAAGATATTATTTACTACTATCGAGACATACTTTTATATCAGACTAATCCTGCATTAGAAAATATGTTTGAAAAAGCAGTTATAAGTGAAGAGTTTAAGCAATTGAGTAATGACCTAGAAATGAATCAAATTTATGAGATCATTCATAAGCTGAATGAAGCGCAACAAGAAATGAAGTGGACGAACCATCCACGTGTACTTCTAGAGGTATTATTTGTTAAGCTTTGTCAGGAACAAAGGAAGGCCACTGTACCTGCGTCTTCTGAAACAAATGATCTCACAGAGAAAGTTAAACAGCTAGAAATGCAAATTCAACAATTGAAAGAACAAGGAATAAGAGTAGAAGAAGGTATTAAAGAGAGTGCACCAGATAAAAAGCCTACTCGTTCTCCAAGAAGTTCTTACAAAGTACCTACAAACCGAATATATGACATCTTAGGGAAAGCAACGAGGAAAGATCTAGATGCAATTCGACGTAATTGGGCTGAAGTATTAGAAACGCTTAGGCAGCAAAACAAAGCTTCACATGCAGCTTTGTTATTAAATAGTGAACCTGTTGCAGCATCGTCTGATTCATTTGTGTTAAAATTCAAATATGAAATCCACTGTAAAATGGCTGCTGAAAATAATAATAATGTACGTGATAACCTAGAGAACATTTTATATACTTTAGTAGGTAGTCAGCTTACAATGATTGCTGTTCCCGAGCCAGACTGGGAGCAAATTAGGCAAGGTTTCCTCAAAGGCCAAGAAAATGAGGATGGTGAATCCTCTTCAAACAATGAGGAAGATCCTTTAATTGCAGAAGCCAAAAAACTATTTGGTGAAGAGCTTATTGAGGTAGAAGAATAATAATTAGGAGGAACAAACTATGCGTGGTATGGGTAATATGCAAAAAATGATGAAACAAATGCAAAAAATGCAAAAGGATATGCAAAAGGCTCAAGAAGAGCTTTCACACACAACTTTGGAAGGTACAGCAGGAGGCGGTATGGTAACCGTTCTTGTAAATGGTAACAAAGAAATTATTGAAGTAAAGATTAAAGAAGAAGTAGTCGATCCAGAAGACATCGAAATGCTACAAGACCTTGTAATGGCAGCAACAAACGATGCATTGAAAAAGGTAGAAGAAGTAACAAATCAAACAATGGGTCAGTTTACCAAAGGTCTAAACATTCCAGGACTATAAGATATGCATTATCCTGAACCGATCTCAAAGCTAATCGATAGTTTTATGAAACTACCAGGAATAGGACCGAAGACAGCTGTTCGCTTGGCTTTTTTCGTTCTTACAATGAAAGAGGATACGGTGTTAGATTTCGCGAAAGCGCTGGTAAACGCTAAGCGTAATCTAACTTACTGTTCCACATGCGGTCATATTACTGATCAAGATCCGTGCTATATATGTCAGGATACAAGAAGAGACAGAAGTGTAGTCTGTGTCGTTCAAGATCCAAAAGACGTAATTGCTATGGAAAAAATGAAAGAGTATCAAGGACTCTATCATGTTCTTCATGGGGCGATCTCTCCTATGGATGGGATAGGACCTGAGGATATTAACGTCCCAGCTCTTCTAAAGAGGTTACAAGAAGAAGAAGGTATAGAAGAAGTTATTTTAGCAACCAACCCTAATATTGAAGGAGAAGCAACAGCGATGTATATTTCTCGTCTATTAAAACCGACAGGAATTCGAGTGACGCGTATTGCTCATGGATTACCTGTAGGTGGAGATTTAGAATATGCAGATGAAGTGACTCTTTCAAAAGCGCTCGAGGGAAGAAGAGACGTTTAAGTAATAAAAATAGATATGAGGTTAGATATTTATGTTGTTTAAGCGAAAAGGATGGCTACGAAAAGAATTTGATCAGGAGCTGTTAAACGGCTTTAATGATACAAAAGCTCATTGGTTAAAACAATCACGTTATATTGAGCAAAGTGTAGATCCATCTGAAGATGTCCTTGTTAGTATGAAAGTAGCAAAAGCAAAGTACCTTTACCTCTTAAAAGAAGCAAAGCATCGAAATATTTCAAACGGGAAAATGTAGCCAAACGTTTTCCCGTTTTTTCTGTTCAAGAAAGTTATGAAAGTTAAAAATGGACATACATATAGGTAACAGAAGAAATATTTGAAGGGGGAAACGTGGATGCAACCGATCTTGGTTATTTCAACGATAATAGGATTGATAGTCATTCTGTTGCTGGCGGGAGGTAAAGTAAGGCTTTTTGGTTTAGTAGGACAAGTGCTTACAAAATGTGTGATAGGAGCATTATTATTGTTTTTTATCAATACTTTTGGAGCACAATTTGATATTCATGTACCAATTAACGTGTTAACTACAGCAGTTTCGGGTGTTCTAGGACTCTCAGGAATAGGTGCACTTCTTGTCATTAGCCAATTTATCTTGTAAGATAAGGAGACTTTTCAAAAACTTGAAAAGTCTCCTTATTTTTATAGAAAAAGTGTTGACGTATATAAATGATCGTGATATATTATTAAATGTCGCTGAAACACAGCAACAACAACTTTTGAAGGTTGAAAAAAACAAGAAAAAAGTTGTTGACAATAGTATTTGAAAGTGATATATTAAAGAGGTCGCTTTTGGGACAAGAGTTCTTTGAAAACTGAACAAAACAAGCAAAACGTCAACGTTTTAAAAGTAAGACAACAAATGAGCAAGTCAAACATTTCTTCGGAGAGTTTGATCCTGGCTCAGGACGAACGCTGGCGGCGTGCCTAATACATGCAAGTCGAGCGGACTTGATAGAAGCTTGCTTCTATCAAGTTAGCGGCGGACGGGTGAGTAACACGTGGGTAACCTGCCTGTAAGATGGGGATAACTCCGGGAAACCGGAGCTAATACCGAATAACACTTTCGCTCGCATGAGCGGATGTTAAAAGACGGTTTCGGCTGTCACTTACAGATGGACCCGCGGCGCATTAGCTAGTTGGTGAGGTAACGGCTCACCAAGGCGACGATGCGTAGCCGACCTGAGAGGGTGATCGGCCACACTGGGACTGAGACACGGCCCAGACTCCTACGGGAGGCAGCAGTAGGGAATCTTCCGCAATGGACGAAAGTCTGACGGAGCAACGCCGCGTGAGTGATGAAGGTTTTCGGATCGTAAAACTCTGTTGTTAGGGAAGAACAAGTACGAGAGTAACTGCTCGTACCTTGACGGTACCTAACCAGAAAGCCACGGCTAACTACGTGCCAGCAGCCGCGGTAATACGTAGGTGGCAAGCGTTGTCCGGAATTATTGGGCGTAAAGCGCGCGCAGGCGGTTCCTTAAGTCTGATGTGAAAGCCCACGGCTCAACCGTGGAGGGTCATTGGAAACTGGGGAACTTGAGTGCAGAAGAGGAAAGCGGAATTCCACGTGTAGCGGTGAAATGCGTAGAGATGTGGAGGAACACCAGTGGCGAAGGCGGCTTTCTGGTCTGTAACTGACGCTGAGGCGCGAAAGCGTGGGGAGCAAACAGGATTAGATACCCTGGTAGTCCACGCCGTAAACGATGAGTGCTAAGTGTTAGAGGGTTTCCGCCCTTTAGTGCTGCAGCTAACGCATTAAGCACTCCGCCTGGGGAGTACGGCCGCAAGGCTGAAACTCAAAGGAATTGACGGGGGCCCGCACAAGCGGTGGAGCATGTGGTTTAATTCGAAGCAACGCGAAGAACCTTACCAGGTCTTGACATCCTTTGACCACTCTAGAGATAGAGCTTTCCCCTTCGGGGGACAAAGTGACAGGTGGTGCATGGTTGTCGTCAGCTCGTGTCGTGAGATGTTGGGTTAAGTCCCGCAACGAGCGCAACCCTTGATCTTAGTTGCCAGCATTAAGTTGGGCACTCTAAGGTGACTGCCGGTGACAAACCGGAGGAAGGTGGGGATGACGTCAAATCATCATGCCCCTTATGACCTGGGCTACACACGTGCTACAATGGATGATACAAAGGGTTGCGAAGCCGCGAGGTGAAGCTAATCTCATAAAATCATTCTCAGTTCGGATTGTAGGCTGCAACTCGCCTACATGAAGCTGGAATCGCTAGTAATCGCGGATCAGCATGCCGCGGTGAATACGTTCCCGGGCCTTGTACACACCGCCCGTCACACCACGAGAGTTTGTAACACCCGAAGTCGGTGGGGTAACCGTAAGGAGCCAGCCGCCTAAGGTGGGACAGATGATTGGGGTGAAGTCGTAACAAGGTAGCCGTATCGGAAGGTGCGGCTGGATCACCTCCTTTCTAAGGAAAATTGCCTGAACCACGTGTTCGGCAACAAACAACGTGACGTCGTTTTGTTCAGTTTTGAGAGTACTCTCTCAATTCAATGGGCCTATAGCTCAGCTGGTTAGAGCGCACGCCTGATAAGCGTGAGGTCGGTGGTTCGAGTCCACTTAGGCCCACCATTCTTACTTTTATATTTTTGGGGCCTTAGCTCAGCTGGGAGAGCGCCTGCCTTGCACGCAGGAGGTCAGCGGTTCGATCCCGCTAGGCTCCACCAAGTCGTCTTAGACTGGTAGTTGTTCTTTGAAAACTAGATAGCAAGAATGTTAAGGAAAACAAAGTGTAACACTTTTTGAAATAACCAATACGGTTAAGTTAGAAAGGGCGCACGGTGGATGCCTTGGCACTAGGAGCCGATGAAGGACGGGACTAACACCGATATGCTTCGGGGAGCTGTAAGTAAGCTTTGATCCGGAGATTTCCGAATGGGGAAACCCATCATTCGTAATGGAATGATATCTTCTTCTGAATACATAGGAAGTTGAAGGCAGACCCGGGGAACTGAAACATCTAAGTACCCGGAGGAAAGGAAAGCAAACGCGATTTCCTGAGTAGCGGCGAGCGAAACGGAATTAGCCCAAACCAAGAGGCTTGCCTCTTGGGGTTGTAGGACACTCTATACGGAGTTACAAAGGAACGAGGTAAATGAAGAGGTCTGGAAAGGCCCGTCAAAGAAGGTAACAACCCTGTAGTTGAAACCTTGTTCTCTCTTGAGTGGATCCTGAGTACGGCGGAACACGTGAAATTCCGTCGGAAGCAGGGAGGACCATCTCCCAAGGCTAAATACTTCCTAGTGACCGATAGTGAACCAGTACCGTGAGGGAAAGGTGAAAAGCACCCCGGAAGGGGAGTGAAAGAGATCCTGAAACCGTGTGCCTACAAGTAGTCAGAGCCCGTTAACGGGTGATGGCGTGCCTTTTGTAGAATGAACCGGCGAGTTACGATCCCATGCAAGGTTAAGTCGATGAGACGGAGCCGCAGCGAAAGCGAGTCTGAATAGGGCGATTTGAGTATGTGGTCGTAGACCCGAAACCAGGTGATCTACCCATGTCCAGGGTGAAGTTCAGGTAACACTGAATGGAGGCCCGAACCCACGCACGTTGAAAAGTGCGGGGATGAGGTGTGGGTAGCGGAGAAATTCCAATCGAACTTGGAGATAGCTGGTTCTCTCCGAAATAGCTTTAGGGCTAGCCTCAAGGTGAGAGTTTTGGAGGTAGAGCACTGATTGGACTAGGGGCCCCCAACGGGTTACCGAATTCAGTCAAACTCCGAATGCCAAAAACTTATCCTTGGGAGTCAGACTGCGAGTGATAAGATCCGTAGTCAAGAGGGAAACAGCCCAGACCACCAGCTAAGGTCCCAAAGTATACGTTAAGTGGAAAAGGATGTGGAGTTGCTTAGACAACCAGGATGTTGGCTTAGAAGCAGCCACCATTTAAAGAGTGCGTAATAGCTCACTGGTCGAGTGACTCTGCGCCGAAAATGTACCGGGGCTAAACGTATCACCGAAGCTGTGGATTGACATCTTATGATGTCAGTGGTAGGAGAGCGTTCTAAGTGCTGTGAAGCTAGACCGTAAGGACTGGTGGAGCGCTTAGAAGTGAGAATGCCGGTATGAGTAGCGAAAGACAAGTGAGAATCTTGTCCACCGAATGCCTAAGGTTTCCTGAGGAAGGCTCGTCCGCTCAGGGTTAGTCGGGACCTAAGCCGAGGCCGAAAGGCGTAGGCGATGGCCAACAGGTTGATATTCCTGTACTACCTCCCCACCGTTTGAGCAATGGGGGGACGCAGGAGGATAGGGTAGGCGCACTGCTGGATATGTGCGTTCAAGCAGTAAGGCTGATGAGTAGGCAAATCCGCTCATCATAAGGCTGAGCTGTGATGACGAGGGAATTATAGTACCGAAGCTCCTGATTTCACACTGCCAAGAAAAGCCTCTAGCGAGGTGGGAGGTACCCGTACCGCAAACCGACACAGGTAGGCGAGGAGAGAATCCTAAGGTGATCGAGAGAACTCTCGTTAAGGAACTCGGCAAAATGACCCCGTAACTTCGGGAGAAGGGGTGCTCTGTTAGGGTGCAAGCCCGAGAGAGCCGCAGTGAATAGGCCCAGGCGACTGTTTAGCAAAAACACAGGTCTCTGCGAAGCCGTAAGGCGAAGTATAGGGGCTGACACCTGCCCGGTGCTGGAAGGTTAAGAGGAGAGGTTAGCGCAAGCGAAGCTTTGAATCGAAGCCCCAGTAAACGGCGGCCGTAACTATAACGGTCCTAAGGTAGCGAAATTCCTTGTCGGGTAAGTTCCGACCCGCACGAAAGGTGTAACGATCTGGGCACTGTCTCAACGAGAGACTCGGTGAAATTATAGTACCTGTGAAGATGCAGGTTACCCGCGACAGGACGGAAAGACCCCGTGGAGCTTTACTGTAGCCTGATATTGAATTTTGGTACAGCTTGTACAGGATAGGTAGGAGCCTGAGAAGCCGGAGCGCTAGCTTCGGTGGAGGCGTCGGTGGGATACTACCCTGGCTGTATTGACATTCTAACCCACAGCCCTGATCGGGCTGGGAGACAGTGTCAGGTGGGCAGTTTGACTGGGGCGGTCGCCTCCTAAAGAGTAACGGAGGCGCCCAAAGGTTCCCTCAGAATGGTTGGAAATCATTCGTAGAGTGTAAAGGCACAAGGGAGCTTGACTGCGAGACCTACAAGTCGAGCAGGGACGAAAGTCGGGCTTAGTGATCCGGTGGTTCCGCATGGAAGGGCCATCGCTCAACGGATAAAAGCTACCCCGGGGATAACAGGCTTATCTCCCCCAAGAGTCCACATCGACGGGGAGGTTTGGCACCTCGATGTCGGCTCATCGCATCCTGGGGCTGTAGTCGGTCCCAAGGGTTGGGCTGTTCGCCCATTAAAGCGGTACGCGAGCTGGGTTCAGAACGTCGTGAGACAGTTCGGTCCCTATCCGTCGTGGGCGTAGGAAATTTGAGAGGAGCTGTCCTTAGTACGAGAGGACCGGGATGGACACACCGCTGGTGTACCAGTTGTCTTGCCAAAGGCATCGCTGGGTAGCTATGTGTGGACGGGATAAGTGCTGAAAGCATCTAAGCATGAAGCCCCCCTCAAGATGAGATTTCCCATAGCGCAAGCTAGTAAGATCCCTGAAAGACGATCAGGTAGATAGGTCTGAGGTGGAAGCGTGGCGACACGTGCAGCTGACAGATACTAATCGATCGAGGACTTAACCAAATGCTTTCCCTTAACAATTGTTATCTAGTTTTGAAAGAATAACTTTCTTTCAAAAAAAGCTTGCATTTTTTCTTGAAAAGTGTATAATATATATGTCTGGTGATTATGGCAGAGAGGTCACACCCGTTCCCATACCGAACACGGAAGTTAAGCTCTCGAGCGCCGATGGTAGTTGGGGGTTTCCCCCTGTGAGAGTAGGACGTCGCCAGGCGTACATAATGGAGGATTAGCTCAGCTGGGAGAGCACCTGCCTTACAAGCAGGGGGTCGGCGGTTCGATCCCGTCATCCTCCACCATTTATCCTTGAAAAATGTATAGAATGGTAGCATTATTTCAACCAAATGCCGGTGTAGCTCAACTGGTAGAGCAACTGACTTGTAATCAGTAGGTTGGGGGTTCAAGTCCTCTTGCCGGCACCATTTAGGTTGAGCCATTAGCTCAGTTGGTAGAGCATCTGACTTTTAATCAGAGGGTCGAAGGTTCGAATCCTTCATGGCTCACCATTTTGAATGCGGGTGTGGCGGAATTGGCAGACGCGCTAGACTTAGGATCTAGTGTCTTTACGACGTGGGGGTTCAAGTCCCTTCACCCGCACCATTCAAATATGCGGAAGTAGTTCAGTGGTAGAACACCACCTTGCCAAGGTGGGGGTCGCGGGTTCGAATCCCGTCTTCCGCTCCAGAGTCCAGTTCCAGAAAGTATGCCGGGGTGGTGGAATTGGCAGACACACAGGACTTAAAATCCTGCGGTAGGTGACTACCGTGCCGGTTCAAGTCCGGCCCTCGGCACCATATATGCGCCCGTAGCTCAATTGGATAGAGCGTTTGACTACGGATCAAAAGGTTAGGGGTTCGACTCCTCTCGGGCGCGCCATAAAACGGGAAGTAGCTCAGCTTGGTAGAGCACTTGGTTTGGGACCAAGGGGTCGCAGGTTCGAATCCTGTCTTCCCGACCATTTTATATTGGGGCCTTAGCTCAGCTGGGAGAGCGCCTGCCTTGCACGCAGGAGGTCAGCGGTTCGATCCCGCTAGGCTCCACCAATGAAATTATGAACTTTGAAAACTGAACAAAACAAGCAAAACGTCAACGTTTTAAAAGTAAGACAACAAATGAGCAAGTCAAACATTTCTTCGGAGAGTTTGATCCTGGCTCAGGACGAACGCTGGCGGCGTGCCTAATACATGCAAGTCGAGCGGACTTGATAGAAGCTTGCTTCTATCAAGTTAGCGGCGGACGGGTGAGTAACACGTGGGTAACCTGCCTGTAAGATGGGGATAACTCCGGGAAACCGGAGCTAATACCGAATAACACTTTCGCTCGCATGAGCGGATGTTAAAAGACGGTTTCGGCTGTCACTTACAGATGGACCCGCGGCGCATTAGCTAGTTGGTGAGGTAACGGCTCACCAAGGCGACGATGCGTAGCCGACCTGAGAGGGTGATCGGCCACACTGGGACTGAGACACGGCCCAGACTCCTACGGGAGGCAGCAGTAGGGAATCTTCCGCAATGGACGAAAGTCTGACGGAGCAACGCCGCGTGAGTGATGAAGGTTTTCGGATCGTAAAACTCTGTTGTTAGGGAAGAACAAGTACGAGAGTAACTGCTCGTACCTTGACGGTACCTAACCAGAAAGCCACGGCTAACTACGTGCCAGCAGCCGCGGTAATACGTAGGTGGCAAGCGTTGTCCGGAATTATTGGGCGTAAAGCGCGCGCAGCGGTTCCTTAAGTCTGATGTGAAAGCCCACGGCTCAACCGTGGAGGGTCATTGGAAACTGGGGAACTTGAGTGCAGAAGAGGAAAGCGGAATTCCACGTGTAGCGGTGAAATGCGTAGAGATGTGGAGGAACACCAGTGGCGAAGGCGGCTTTCTGGTCTGTAACTGACGCTGAGGCGCGAAAGCGTGGGGAGCAAACAGGATTAGATACCCTGGTAGTCCACGCCGTAAACGATGAGTGCTAAGTGTTAGAGGGTTTCCGCCCTTTAGTGCTGCAGCTAACGCATTAAGCACTCCGCCTGGGGAGTACGGCCGCAAGGCTGAAACTCAAAGGAATTGACGGGGGCCCGCACAAGCGGTGGAGCATGTGGTTTAATTCGAAGCAACGCGAAGAACCTTACCAGGTCTTGACATCCTTTGACCACTCTAGAGATAGAGCTTTCCCCTTCGGGGGACAAAGTGACAGGTGGTGCATGGTTGTCGTCAGCTCGTGTCGTGAGATGTTGGGTTAAGTCCCGCAACGAGCGCAACCCTTGATCTTAGTTGCCAGCATTAAGTTGGGCACTCTAAGGTGACTGCCGGTGACAAACCGGAGGAAGGTGGGGATGACGTCAAATCATCATGCCCCTTATGACCTGGGCTACACACGTGCTACAATGGATGATACAAAGGGTTGCGAAGCCGCGAGGTGAAGCTAATCTCATAAAATCATTCTCAGTTCGGATTGTAGGCTGCAACTCGCCTACATGAAGCTGGAATCGCTAGTAATCGCGGATCAGCATGCCGCGGTGAATACGTTCCCGGGCCTTGTACACACCGCCCGTCACACCACGAGAGTTTGTAACACCCGAAGTCGGTGGGGTAACCGTAAGGAGCCAGCCGCCTAAGGTGGGACAGATGATTGGGGTGAAGTCGTAACAAGGTAGCCGTATCGGAAGGTGCGGCTGGATCACCTCCTTTCTAAGGAAAATTGCTTGAACCACGTGTTCAGCAACAAACAACGTGACGTCGTTTTGTTCAGTTTTGAAGGTTCATTACGAACTTTCAATAAGAAGTCTTTTGATCACGTCGTGATCATGAGGCAGTTGTTCTTTGAAAACTAGATAGCAAGAATGTTAAGGAAAACAAAGTGTAACACTTTTTTAATAACCAATACGGTTAAGTTAGAAAGGGCGCACGGTGGATGCCTTGGCACTAGGAGCCGATGAAGGACGGGACTAACACCGATATGCTTCGGGGAGCTGTAAGTAAGCTTTGATCCGGAGATTTCCGAATGGGGAAACCCATCATTCGT
The DNA here is from genome assembly GCF_022646885.1 of Priestia koreensis. GTDB lineage: Bacteria > Bacillota > Bacilli > Bacillales > Bacillaceae_H > Bacillus_AG > Bacillus_AG koreensis_A. Next base: position 36,251 of record NZ_CP061868.1, read on the forward strand.
AATGGAATGATATCTTCTTCTGAATACATAGGAAGTTGAAGGCAGACCCGGGGAACTGAAACATCTAAGTACCCGGAGGAAAGGAAAGCAAACGCGATTTCCTGAGTAGCGGCGAGCGAAACGGAATTATTAGCCCAAACCAAGAGGCTTGCCTCTTGGGGTTGTAGGACACTCTATACGGAGTTACAAAGGAACGAGGTAAATGAAGAGGTCTGGAAAGGCCCGTCAAAGAAGGTAACAACCCTGTAGTTGAAACCTTGTTCTCTCTTGAGTGGATCCTGAGTACGGCGGAACACGTGAAATTCCGTCGGAAGCAGGGAGGACCATCTCCCAAGGCTAAATACTTCCTAGTGACCGATAGTGAACCAGTACCGTGAGGGAAAGGTGAAAAGCACCCCGGAAGGGGAGTGAAAGAGATCCTGAAACCGTGTGCCTACAAGTAGTCAGAGCCCGTTAACGGGTGATGGCGTGCCTTTTGTAGAATGAACCGGCGAGTTACGATCCCATGCAAGGTTAAGTCGATGAGACGGAGCCGCAGCGAAAGCGAGTCTGAATAGGGCGATTTGAGTATGTGGTCGTAGACCCGAAACCAGGTGATCTACCCATGTCCAGGGTGAAGTTCAGGTAACACTGAATGGAGGCCCGAACCCACGCACGTTGAAAAGTGCGGGGATGAGGTGTGGGTAGCGGAGAAATTCCAATCGAACTTGGAGATAGCTGGTTCTCTCCGAAATAGCTTTAGGGCTAGCCTCAAGGTGAGAGTTTTGGAGGTAGAGCACTGATTGGACTAGGGGCCCCCAACGGGTTACCGAATTCAGTCAAACTCCGAATGCCAAAAACTTATCCTTGGGAGTCAGACTGCGAGTGATAAGATCCGTAGTCAAGAGGGAAACAGCCCAGACCACCAGCTAAGGTCCCAAAGTATACGTTAAGTGGAAAAGGATGTGGAGTTGCTTAGACAACCAGGATGTTGGCTTAGAAGCAGCCACCATTTAAAGAGTGCGTAATAGCTCACTGGTCGAGTGACTCTGCGCCGAAAATGTACCGGGGCTAAACGTATCACCGAAGCTGTGGATTGACATCTACGATGTCAGTGGTAGGAGAGCGTTCTAAGTGCTGCGAAGCTAGACCGTAAGGACTGGTGGAGCGCTTAGAAGTGAGAATGCCGGTATGAGTAGCGAAAGACAAGTGAGAATCTTGTCCACCGAATGCCTAAGGTTTCCTGAGGAAGGCTCGTCCGCTCAGGGTTAGTCGGGACCTAAGCCGAGGCCGAAAGGCGTAGGCGATGGCCAACAGGTTGATATTCCTGTACTACCTCCCCACCGTTTGAGCAATGGGGGGACGCAGGAGGATAGGGTAGGCGCACTGCTGGATATGTGCGTTCAAGCAGTAAGGCTGATGAGTAGGCAAATCCGCTCATCATAAGGCTGAGCTGTGATGACGAGGGAATTATAGTACCGAAGCTCCTGATTTCACACTGCCAAGAAAAGCCTCTAGCGAGGTGGGAGGTACCCGTACCGCAAACCGACACAGGTAGGCGAGGAGAGAATCCTAAGGTGATCGAGAGAACTCTCGTTAAGGAACTCGGCAAAATGACCCCGTAACTTCGGGAGAAGGGGTGCTCTGTTAGGGTGCAAGCCCGAGAGAGCCGCAGTGAATAGGCCCAGGCGACTGTTTAGCAAAAACACAGGTCTCTGCGAAGCCGTAAGGCGAAGTATAGGGGCTGACACCTGCCCGGTGCTGGAAGGTTAAGAGGAGAGGTTAGCGCAAGCGAAGCTTTGAATCGAAGCCCCAGTAAACGGCGGCCGTAACTATAACGGTCCTAAGGTAGCGAAATTCCTTGTCGGGTAAGTTCCGACCCGCACGAAAGGTGTAACGATCTGGGCACTGTCTCAACGAGAGACTCGGTGAAATTATAGTACCTGTGAAGATGCAGGTTACCCGCGACAGGACGGAAAGACCCCGTGGAGCTTTACTGTAGCCTGATATTGAATTTTGGTACAGCTTGTACAGGATAGGTAGGAGCCTGAGAAACCGGAGCGCTAGCTTCGGTGGAGGCGTCGGTGGGATACTACCCTGGCTGTATTGACATTCTAACCCACAGCCCTGATCGGGCTGGGAGACAGTGTCAGGTGGGCAGTTTGACTGGGGCGGTCGCCTCCTAAAGAGTAACGGAGGCGCCCAAAGGTTCCCTCAGAATGGTTGGAAATCATTCGTAGAGTGTAAAGGCACAAGGGAGCTTGACTGCGAGACCTACAAGTCGAGCAGGGACGAAAGTCGGGCTTAGTGATCCGGTGGTTCCGCATGGAAGGGCCATCGCTCAACGGATAAAAGCTACCCCGGGGATAACAGGCTTATCTCCCCCAAGAGTCCACATCGACGGGGAGGTTTGGCACCTCGATGTCGGCTCATCGCATCCTGGGGCTGTAGTCGGTCCCAAGGGTTGGGCTGTTCGCCCATTAAAGCGGTACGCGAGCTGGGTTCAGAACGTCGTGAGACAGTTCGGTCCCTATCCGTCGTGGGCGTAGGAAATTTGAGAGGAGCTGTCCTTAGTACGAGAGGACCGGGATGGACACACCGCTGGTGTACCAGTTGTCTTGCCAAAGGCATCGCTGGGTAGCTATGTGTGGACGGGATAAGTGCTGAAAGCATCTAAGCATGAAGCCCCCCTCAAGATGAGATTTCCCATAGCGCAAGCTAGTAAGATCCCTGAAAGACGATCAGGTAGATAGGTCTGAGGTGGAAGCGTGGCGACACGTGCAGCTGACAGATACTAATCGATCGAGGACTTAACCAAAATGTTTTTCCTTAACCATTGTTATCTAGTTTTGAAAGAACAACGTTCTTTCTATATAGTCTGGTGATTATGGCAGAGAGGTCACACCCGTTCCCATACCGAACACGGAAGTTAAGCTCTCTAGCGCCGATGGTAGTTGGGGGTTTCCCCCTGTGAGAGTAGGACATCGCCAGGCACGTTGAAAAAAGACTAGTCAAATGACTAGTCTTTTTTTGTGTTTTTATTAACATGATATTAGCCTAGTGCGTATGATATAAAAAGTAAATCATCTTCTACCTGAATAAATTTCTGAAAACTGTTTATAACTGTTTAATGGAGGTGGAGAGACTTGTTAACGACTCAAGAAACTACGTGTATTGTGTGTGAAGAATTGAGGGAAGAGGGAATCCATATTTTTTCTAATTTTATATGTGTGGAATGTGAACAAAAAATGGTAAGTACTGAAACCGATGATATTCAATATCAATACTTTATCCATCAACTAAAAAATATAAGTTTATCCTATAGTGAATAACCAAAGCCTACGAGAATAGGCTTTTTCTTTTTTCTGCATGTTGCTGTTCTTATTGTTATAATAGAAATAGTTTAAGCAAAATGAAAGGTTCTAAAAAATTATGTTACATAAACAGCAAACTTGCCCATTATATAATCAATTAAAAAGACATGCTTTAAAGCGTCCTATCTCTTATCACGTGCCAGGACATAAAAATGGAGCTGTTTTTTCTCATAAAGAAGATCATTTTTTTAAATCGATCTTGCCGATAGACGTGACTGAATTGACAGGATTAGATGACCTGCATGATCCCTCTGAAGCTATTGAGGAGGCAGAAAGTCTTGCTGCTTCACTTTATGAAGTGAAGCACACTTTTTTTCTAGTGAACGGGTCTACAGTAGGGAACTTAGCTGCTATTTTAGCTACTTGTAGTGAGGGTGATAAAGTGTTGGTTCAGCGAGATTCACATAAATCCATCATAAATGGATTAAAATTATCAAATGCTGATCCTATCTTTTTAGCACCAGAAGTGGATGAAAGTATTTCATTAACGTTAGGAGTTCCAAGTGAAATCGTTTGTGAAGGCATTAAGCAACATCCTACTGCTAAAGCGTTAATTTTAACAAATCCTAATTATTACGGAGTAAGTCGGGACTTAAGGGAAGTTGTGCGTGTCGCCCATGGATATAATATTCCTGTAATTGTAGATGAGGCACATGGTGCTCATTTTGCGGTAGGACATCCTTTTCCGATATCTGCAATTCAAGCTGGAGCTGATATTGTCATTCACTCTGCACACAAAACGTTGCCTGCTATGACAATGGGATCTTATTTACATATTCAAGGTGATTTGATTTCTAAGGAGCAAATAGGTAAATACCTTTCTATCCTACAATCTAGTAGCCCATCTTACCCTATTATGGCTTCTTTAGATATTGCACGAGCCTATCTGCATGAAATGGCTCAGAACGATCGTAAAGCGTTATTAGTAAAGCAGCTTTTTCACTTTAGAGAGCAACTATCTAACATAGATGGGTTAACGGTAGTGGAGTATGAAGACAAACGTGTCGACATTGATCTCTTAAAAATAACGGTTATGCCATCTTTTTGTACAGGCTATGAGTTTCAGCAAAAGCTAGAGGAAGTGGGTATCTATACAGAATTAGCTACCACTCAGCATGTTCTCTTTGTTTTACCATTGGCAGCAGAATTTAGATGGGAAGAAACAATTAAAAAGATAGAAGAAATTGTTGGTTTATATCAGCAACATCCTCCTTATTTTTCAAGTCCTCGATTATCATTTAAGTTTTCTAGCAGCCAATTAGGGATATCTTATAAGAAACAGAGTATTTTAACGAAAACCAATCTTCCATTAAAAATGGCAGTGGGGAGAGTGGCAGCTGAATCTGTTATTCCATATCCACCTGGTATTCCTGTATTAATGGAAGGTGAAATCATTACGAATGATCACATCGAATATATAGAAGAAATTTTAAACACAGCAGTAAAACTACAAGGCAGTGCGACTTCATTAGAGAGACGTTTAATTAGTGTATTTGAAGACGAAAGGGAGTAAACAGCATGAGAGGTAAATTCATTACGTTTGAAGGTCCAGAAGGGGCTGGTAAAACAACCATTATGGAAATGGTTTATAACTATTATAAACAGAAAGAGGTACAGATTTTATCTACTAGAGAGCCTGGAGGAATCCATATTGCGGAGGAGATCCGGAAAGTGATCCTAAATCCTGATCACACAACAATGGATGGACGAACAGAGGCTCTACTGTATGCGGCAGCACGTAGGCAGCATCTTGTTGAAAAAGTCGTACCTGCATTAGAAAACGGGACAACCGTATTTTGTGATCGATTTATCGATAGTTCACTTGCTTATCAAGGCTTTGCACGGGAGTTAGGAATTGAAGAAGTGTTTCAGATTAATCAATTTGCCATCGGTCATACGATGCCAGATCTTACTATCTATTTTGATCTTGATCCTGAAGTAGGTTTACAGAGAATCAATGAAACAAAGGGAAGAGAGATTAATCGTTTAGATTTAGAGAAAGTTGATTTCCATCGAAAGGTGAGAGAAGGTTATTTACTATTAGTCGAAAAATTCCCTAGTAGGATTATGAAAATAAATGCAGATCAACCTATCGAAAATGTTTATAAAGACGTTCTAAAGCAGTTAGAAGCATTATTTTCTTAAATGGTAATTCATCAGTAGGTTTGTGTTTTGAAATTGGTATAATAAGGACAATAAATACGTGATGAAAGAGGCGATTAAGTGATGAAAATGATTATAGTTGTTGTTCAAGATTCAGATAGTACCAAGCTTATTAATGCTCTAGTAGAAGAAGGATTTCGCTCCACAAAACTATCTAGTTCAGGTGGATTCTTAAAATCTGGGAATACAACGATCATGATAGGAACTGAAGATCATCGTGTCGAATTAGCATTAGAGGTTATAAAAGATACTTGTCAGAATAGACGTCAGCTTATTTCACCTGTTTCTCCAATGGGAGGAAATGCAGATTCTTATATTCCTTATCCCGTAGAGGTGGAAGTAGGAGGAGCTACTGTATTTGTTCTTCCGGTGGAAGGGTTTCATCAATTTTAAATTATAGTTAGAGAGTGATTAAACATGAACAAAACGTGGGCACAGCTTGAAGAATTACAGCCACAGGTTTTAAAGATTTTGAACAATGCGTTAGTGAAAGATAGAGTTGCCCACGCCTACATATTCGAAGGTAATCGGGGAACTGGAAAAAAAGAAGTAAGCATGTTGTTTGCGAAGTCATTGTTATGTCAAAACAATCATGGGGTCTATCCATGTAACGAATGTATTAATTGCAAGAGAATTGATTCTGGCAACCACCCTGATATGCACGTTGTTGAGCCTGATGGTAACTCAATTAAAAAAGAACAAATTCAGCAATTGCAAAGTGAATTTGTGAAAGCTGGGGTAGAGTCGAACCGAAAAATTTATGTTATTGAGCATGTAGACAGAATGACAGTAAATGCTGCCAATAGTTTGCTGAAATTTTTAGAAGAACCCAACAGTGAGACGTATGCTATTTTATTGACGGAAAACCCTCAGAAATTATTAAATACCATTATTTCAAGATGTCAGGTACTATCATTTAGAACTCTCCCTCCCGCACATTTGCAAACTCGCTTAATTAATGAAGGCGTAGATGAATCTAGTGCTATCATACTTTCGAATTTGACGAATAGTATGGAAGAAGCGTTACAATTAAATAACGATGAATGGTTTGGACTTGGAAGAAAGTTAGTGATACAATTATATGAAGTACTAATGAATAGACCTCACCAAGCTTTATTATTCATCCATGAGAATTGGGTAAAGCATTTTACAGATAAAGCCCAAAACGAGGTTGGATTAAATCTATTACTCCTTTTATATAGAGACATCCTTCATATTCAAATAGATCAGGAAGAAAAAGTGGTGTTTTCTTACAAGAAAGAAGAGCTTAAGAAAGACGCTCTTCAGCAGAGTCAGAAAAAAACCGTTCGATCTTTAGAACTTATTTTAGAGGCCAAAAATAAATTAAACTCCAATATGAATTTACAACTTTTAATGGAGCAGCTGGTGTTGGATTTGCAGGAGGGATAAAGGCTTGTACGATGTAGTGGGAGTCCGTTTTAAAAAAGCTGGTAAAATTTATTATTTCGATCCCGGCGAGTTAACTATTGCTGATGGTGAATACGTTATTGTTGAAACCATTCGTGGAATAGAGTTTGGGAAAGTAGTTATTAATAAAAAACAGGTCAGTGAGAATGATGTTGTTTTACCTTTGAAGAAGGTAATTCGAGTTGCTGATCCGAAAGATAGACTGATCGTAGAAGAGAATAAAAACGCGGCTAAAGAAGCATATGATGTATGTGTAGAGAAAGTCCTTGCACATAGCTTAGATATGAAGTTAGTTGACGTGGAATATACATTTGATCGTAACAAAGTCATTTTCTATTTTACAGCAGATGGTAGAATTGATTTCAGAGAGCTTGTAAAAGATTTGGCAGCGATCTTTCGTACTCGCATCGAGCTTCGTCAAATCGGTGTAAGAGATGAAGCAAAATTGCTAGGCGGTATTGGACCTTGTGGAAGAATGCTATGCTGTTCAACCTTCTTAGGTGATTTCGAGCCAGTATCGATTAAGATGGCGAAGGATCAGAATTTATCATTAAACCCAACAAAGATTTCTGGTCTATGTGGTCGTTTAATGTGCTGCTTAAAATACGAAAATGATGAGTATGAAACGGCAAAAGAGCAATTGCCAGATGTAGGAGAAGTAATTGCTACGCCAAACGGCCAAGGGCGCGTAATTGGTTTAAATATTCTTGAGCGTATTTTGCAAATTGAACTTGTAGGAAAAGAACAAATTGTAGAATTTACGTTAGATGAACTGACGAAAGAAGGCGCTGTTTCATTTCAGTCCACGGAGTAATGAGGTGGGTATAAGTGGATAAGAAAGATATTTTTGATTCTGTAACGAATATGGAGGAGCAGATTGGCCACCTGTACAAGCAGCTAGGTGAATTAAAAGAGCATTTAGCTGATTTAATTGAGGAAAATCATCATATGCAAATGGAGAATGAGCATTTGCGTCGTCGTCTTGAACAGAATGATAAAGAGCTGCGACAAAAGAGTCAGCGAAAACGTTCTAATCGAAACAGCCGCGATGAGAAACAGGCCGATGTTGGGGAAGGTTATGATAACCTTGCCCGCCTCTATCAAGAAGGATTCCATATATGTAATATTCATTATGGTAGTGTGCGCAAAGATGGAGATTGCCTATTTTGTTTATCTTTTTTGAATAAGAAGTAATGAAGCCTTTCCATTAGGAGAGGCTATTTTTATGATGAAGATGTAAGAAAGGGAAACATAAGTTATGGTATATTTATACGAAGATGAGCGTTTAGATTATTTGTTAGCAGAAGAAAACTTAAGAATTATTCAAAGTCCATCCGTCTTTTCTTTTTCATTGGATGCTGTGTTGTTGGCACGCTTTGCCTATGTACCGGTTCGAAAAGGAAACATAGTGGATTTATGTACGGGAAACGGTGTTGTTCCTTTGTTTCTATCTACTCGGAGTAAAGCTGCGATTACAGGAGTAGAGATACAAGAGAGACTTTGGGGAATGGCAACGCGTAGCGTAGCCTATAATGGATTAGAAAATCAGCTTACAATGATACACGACGACTTAAAAAATGCTCCTGAAAGGCTAGGGTACGGAAAATTTGATGTTGTTACATGTAACCCACCTTATTTCCCAACGCCTAAAAAAGAAGAGCAAAACTTGAATGAACATTATGCGATTGCTCGACATGAAATTCATTGTACGCTAGAAGACGTTATACGCGTTAGCAGCCAGCTTGTCAAACAAAGTGGTAAAGTAGCACTCGTTCATCGACCTGGTCGCTTATTAGATATTGTCACTTTGATGCGAAAGTATCGCATTGAACCAAAGCGTTTGCAGTTTATTTATCCAAAAGAAAACAAGGAAGCAAACACCATTTTGATTGAAGGAATCAAAGATGGACAGCCTGATCTTAAGGTACTTCCACCACTTGTTGTATACAATGAGAATAATGAATATACAAAAGAGGTTAAACAGATTTTATATGGAAACGAGTAAGCATTACTTCTATGTATTGAAATGTAAAGATGGTAGTTTTTACGGCGGATATACAAATAATCTAGAGAAAAGAGTGGCCACGCACAATGCAGGAAAAGGAGCAAAATATACAAAGGCTAGAGTTCCCGTTGTGCTGATTCACTCCGAAACGTTTGATACAAAAAGCGAAGCGCTAAGAGCAGAAATACGTTTTAAGAAATTAACGCGAAAGCAAAAGGAACGGTATTTGGAAGAGTTTCACGTATCGTTTGATTAGAAGTATGAGAGGATGGAAAGCCATGCATCAACAAAAGAGTTTTCAATCTCATGAGGCAGAGGGAATGCTTTATCTAGTCCCTACTCCGATCGGCAATTTAGAGGATATGACATTTCGGGCTATTCGTATTTTAAAAGAAGTGGATTATATCGCTGCTGAAGATACGAGACAAACGAAAAAACTTTGTAATCACTTTGAGATTTCAACACCTATTGTTAGTTATCATGAACATAATAAGGAAACAAAAGGACCAAAAATCATTGAAGACTTGGAGCAAGGAAAGCAAGTAGCGCTCGTAACCGATGCTGGTATGCCTGCTATCTCAGATCCGGGATACGATTTAGCGGTTTTAGCTATTGAGAAACAGCAAAAGGTTGTGCCTCTCCCTGGTGCAAATGCAGCACTAACAGCTTTAATTGCTTCTGGCCTTCCTACGGATCATTTTCTCTTTTATGGTTTCTTGACTCGTCAGAAGAAGCATAAAAAAGAGGAACTTGAGCAATTAGCGTATCTACCATACACGTTGATTTTCTACGAAGCTCCTCATCGCCTAAAGGAGACGTTAAAGGTGATGGAAGAGGTTCTTGGAAATCGTGAAATTGTTATTTCGAGAGAGCTTACAAAGCGATATGAAGAGTTCATTCGTGGCACAATATCAGAAGTCTCAGAATGGGCCCATAACGATGAGATAAGAGGAGAATTTTGCATCATCCTTGAGGGAAGCAAGGAAGAAAAGCCGAGCACAGATCTTTGGTGGGAGGAAAAGAGCATTTATGATCACGTCGAGTACTATATCCAAGAAAAAGGATTTTCGACAAAAGATGCGATTAAACAGGTAGCCGTTGATCGCGGGATGGCGAAGAGAGACGTCTACAGTGAATATCATATAAATTAAAAAAAGCCCTAAATAGGGCTTTTTTTAATTACTTAGAAGCTTCTAAAGAATTTTGAAGTTCTTGTAAGATTTGTTCTGCACCTTCACGGCTTAAGATTAATTTACCGTTAGCAAGTTTTAAGTTTTCATCTGAAACTTCACCTGTTACTTGGCAAGTCATGTTTGGCTTGTATTTTTTAAGAATGATGCGCTCGTCATCAACATAAATTTCTAATGCGTCTTTTTCTGCAATCCCCAATGTGCGTCGTAATTCGATAGGAATAACCACACGGCCTAACTCGTCAACTTTACGTACAATACCTGTAGATTTCATAAAAATAATTCTCCTCTCGTATTCTTCTAAACTATTTATATTTTTTTCGTCATTATTCGACAAATTCAATTACCCTTACATCATATCAACGTTTCCAAAACTAGTCAATAATTTTATATGTCAAAAACTGTAGATTTCGTTCTTTATGACTAGGAACCTTGATATATCGGGACTTTTCCCTCATGGAAATGAAGGCTTATCAAAATAAATAGCAAAAAACGGAATAAAAAACTATTACTACTATAATTTTTTATCAGATGATATAGAAACAGTATATAGATTATTCGACAAAATTCAACGTTTGTCAAAAAAATGTAAACATCTTGTAAATTAAGCAATAAAGAGTAATAAAGAAAAATTACGATCATGTGTATATTTTTTTGAATAGGAAGGACAAGATGATAATATGGAAGTACTGTTATAACAGTACTTAGAATTAATGAAGAAACGTTTTAGTTGTAAGATCAACTAGCCGCTTTGGAAAGTGTTCTATAACGGGATATGCCCCATACACAATAGAAGGAAATATTGCATTTTAAAAAGAAGAATTTTATTAAGTTATTATGTAAAATAGTGTTATAGTAGAAGGAAAATGACTTTTAGCTGAGTTTTAAATTTGGATATGATTTTCGACGATATTGCATGGAGCTTTTTGTCGTGGTTCATGTCATTTCTACTAATAGAACTCGCTTTTAGCACTAAAGGTCAATTTCATAGAAAAGCTTTTGGAGGTTAGTTATATGTCTGGAGAGAAGAATACGTTTTATCTCACAACCCCTATTTACTATCCAAGTGGAAACTTACATATAGGACATGCTTATACAACGGTAGCAGGAGATGCTATGGCAAGATATAAGCGCCTAAAAGGGTTTGATGTGTACTATTTAACTGGTACGGATGAGCATGGTCAAAAAATTCAGCGCAAAGCAGAAGAAAAAGGCATTACGCCGCAAGAATATGTGGACGGAATGGTTGCCGATATTCAAGAGCTTTGGGGGAAATTAGATATTTCTTATGATGATTTTATTCGTACAACCCAATCTCGCCATAAAGAAGTCGTAGAGAAAATCTTTGCTAAGCTTGTGGACCAAGGAGATATCTATTTAGATGAATATGAAGGATGGTACTCTGTTCCGGACGAAACGTTCTATACAGAACTTCAACTAGTAGATCCGATTAAAGAAGACGGTAAGATTGTTGGTGGTAAAAGTCCTGATAGCGGTCATCCTGTAGAATTGGTACGCGAACAGTCTTATTTCTTTAAAGTAAGTAAGTACGCAGATCGTCTGCTACGCTATTATGAAGAAAATCCTGAGTTTATTCAGCCGGAATCTCGCAAAAATGAAATGATTAATAATTTCATTAAGCCAGGTCTAGAGGATCTTGCTGTTTCACGTACGACATTCGATTGGGGAATTAAAGTACCTGGAGATCCGAAGCATGTCGTGTATGTTTGGATTGATGCTCTTTCAAACTATATTACAGCTCTTGGCTATAGCATGGATGATGACTCTAAATATCAAAAATATTGGCCTGCGAACGTTCATTTGGTAGGGAAAGAAATTGTTCGTTTCCATACTATTTATTGGCCAGTAATGCTTATGGCATTAGACTTACCATTACCGAAAAAGGTATTTGCTCATGGTTGGCTGTTGATGAAAGACGGTAAAATGTCTAAATCAAAAGGGAATGTTGTAGACCCAGTGACGTTAATTGATCGATATGGTCTAGATGCACTTCGTTATTACTTACTTCGCGAAGTACCATTTGGTTCTGACGGCGTGTTCACACCAGAAGCATTTGTTGAACGCATTAATTTTGATTTAGCCAATGACCTAGGAAATCTGGTAAATCGCACGGTAGCGATGATTAATAAATATTTTGACGGGGTAATTCCAACTTATAAAGGAAACGTTACAGAGTTTGATGAGTTACTCGTTGGGACTCAAAAAGAGACGCTAGCAAAATATGAAGAAGCAATGGAAAACATGGAGTTTTCCGTGGCACTAGCATCTATTTGGCAGCTTGTAAGCCGTACAAATAAATACATTGATGAAACACAGCCGTGGGCACTGGCGAAAGATGAAAGCAAAGTAGAAGAGTTAGCTTCTGTTATGAGTCATTTAGCAGAATCGATTCGTCACATTGCTATTCTTCTTCAACCGTTCTTAACTCAAACACCTCGTAAAATGTTTGAACAACTGGGATTAGAAGATGAAGAGCTACGTACTTGGAGTACTACTGATTCATTTGGTATTATTCCAGAAGGTGTGAAGGTTCAAAAAGGAACACCTCTATTCCCACGTTTAGATATTGAGGAAGAAGTTGGGTTCATTAAAGAAAAAATGCTTGGTAGCGTACAATCTGAAGAAGAAACGTCTAAAAGCAATGATGACGTTCCTGAAGTAGAGGAAATCACAATAGATGACTTCACAAAAGTTGAACTTCGTGTTGCTGAAGTGAAAAAAGCAGAGCCTGTGAAAAAAGCTGACAAGCTTCTTAAGCTGCAGTTGGATTTAGGTTATGAAACGCGTCAGGTCGTATCTGGCATTGCGAAGTTTTATAAGCCAGAAGATTTAATAGGAAGAAAAGTTATTTGTGTTACGAACTTAAAGCCTGTTAAATTACGCGGAGAATTATCTCAAGGGATGATTTTAGCAGGAGAAGATCAAAATGGCCTTTCGTTAGCAGCGATTGATGCTAACGTAGCGAACGGCACGAGAATTAAATAAATTCATAGTGAATAGGGCAATTTAATTATGTAAATGGGTGTTTCACGTGTAACAAACGAGAGCACCCATTTTCCTTTCAGCAGAAAAGAAATAAGTAGAAAGAAGGTTTGTTGAGATTATGTTATTTGATACGCACGTACATTTGAACGCAGAACAATATGATGAAGATTTGCAGGAAGTAATCGACCGAGCGCTTGAGGCGGGTGTCGAGAACATGGTAGTTGTTGGCTTTGACGAAGAAACGATTAATAAAGCGATGGAATTAGTGGAACGATATGACTTTTTATATGCAAGTGTGGGGTGGCATCCTGTAGATGCGATCGATATGACGGATGAGCATTTAGCTTGGTTAGAGGAACTAGCAGCGCATCCCAAAGTAGTAGCACTTGGTGAGATGGGATTAGATTATCACTGGGATAAATCTCCGAAGGATGTTCAAAAAGAAGTTTTCCGAAAACAAATTCGTCTCGCTCGTAAGGTGAACCTACCTATTATTATTCATAATCGTGATGCCACAGAGGACGTTGTAGAAATTTTATCAGAAGAAAACGTAAAAGAAGTAGGAGGCATTATGCATTGCTTTACGGGTAGCTTAGAAGTTGCCAAACAGTGTATGGATATGAACATGTATATTTCCTACGGTGGACCGGTTACGTTTAAAAATGCGAAAAAACCAAAAGAAGTAGTGGTAGATATTCCGTTAGACCGTTTATTAATTGAAACAGACTGCCCGTACTTAACACCACACCCTCATCGTGGAAAACGAAATGAGCCTGGATATGTTTCACTTGTAGCGGAGCAAATTGCGGAATTAAGAGGCATATCTTATGAGGAGTTAGCAGTAAAAACGACTGAAAATGCGAAAAAATTATTCGGCATAAATCGATAATTTTTTTCTGTTAAATACAGCCATTTTTCTACTAACTATCAAGGTTTGTAAAAAAAGTTCTAATTCTCTTTTCCCATTCATAGGATTAACTTGTCGACAATTCTTCCTTCCATTTTTTAGAACATTCGGACATAATAGACTACATGCAGCGCTCGAGTGGGAGGGTTGACAAGCAAGTGACGACTCTATATAATCTCTGCGAGAGAAGGAGGAGTTTTTCATCGTGTCAAAAAACGTGAAAAAGCTGTTATCCAAATCTATGAGTGGGAGGAGACTGTTAGTCGTTTTTGCTAGTTTAATAGTCGCTTTCTCCGTGATTGGATTTGTTACGTTTAAGGCTACTCAAGCCTCTGTAGCTCTTACATTAGATGGGAAAAAGCAAAAGATAAAGACCCATGCTAAAACGGTAAAAGAGTTACTAGCAGATCAAGACATCAAATGGAAAAAGGGAGATTATATCTCTAAACCGTTAGATGCTGATGTAACAGATAATATGAAGATTGTGTGGAAATCTTCAAAGCCAGTCAAACTTGTAGTAGGAAGTCAAAAGAAAACCATTTGGACTACGGCTAATACAGTTCAAGATGTGTTGAATGAACGTCAGATTCAACTTTCGAAGCATGACCAAATTCATCCCAGTCAACATACAACAGTCAAAAAAGATTTAAACATAGAAGTAAGCAAGGCTTTTCCAGTTACACTACAACAAAGTGCCCATCAAAAAAAGGTTTGGTCCACTTCGACTACGGTCGCTGACTTTTTAGAGCAACAAGGAATCAAACTCAATAGATTAGACAGAGTAGAGCCTAATTTATCTAGTCCTATTTCCCCTAACAGTAAAGTAAATATCATCAGAGTTGAAAAAGTCACCGATGTGGTGGAAGCACCAGTGGATTATGCTGTCGTAACGAAGAGTGATCCTTCATTGAAAAAAGGCAAGAAAAAGGTTATCGAAGAAGGAGAGCAAGGGCGTGTAAGGAAGCATTATCGGGTTATTTTGGAGAATGGAAAAGAAGTGTCCCGGACGTTAGTGAAGCAAGAAGAAAAGAAAAGTAGTAAAGATCGTGTCGTAGCAGTAGGTTCGAAGGTTGAAAAGCCAGTATCTAAAACAGCTGCGGAAGTTTCTTATAACGGTCAGGTATCTCGTAGTAACAATGATACAGGTAAGGAAATGCGTGTAATGGCGACAGCTTATACCGCTTTCTGTACCGGATGTTCTGGGAAAACAAGAACAGGTGTTGATTTACGAGCGAATCCTAATGCAAAAGTCATTGCCGTTGATCCTGATGTCATTCCACTAGGCAGTAAGGTGTATGTCGAAGGTTACGGATATGCAATTGCCGCTGATACTGGATCAGCTATTAACGGAAACCGCATTGATGTGTTTTTCTCAGACCAGTCTGAAGCATATCGATGGGGACGTCGAACGATTAAAATAAAAGTATTAAATTAATTCATTCTGTGCAGAGGATATTTTGTCCTCTGCATTTTTTTCCGTTAAAATAAGAAAAGTATTTATTCTAGTTAATAAGACGTACAAGAGGACAAAAAAGTTTCACGTTTTGGAGGAAAAAATGAAAATAAAAGAAATTATTGTGGTTGAAGGTCGAGATGATACGACTGCCATTCAGCGTGCGGTCGAAGCCGATACGATAGAAACAAATGGTTCGGCGATCGGAGAGGCCGTAATAGAGCGTATAAAGCATGCACAGGAGAAGAGAGGGGTCATTATTTTTACAGACCCCGATTATCCAGGGCAACGCATTCGAAATATTGTTTCAGAGCGAGTACCTGGCTGTAAGCATGCCTTCCTTACCAAGGAAGAGGCTTTGCCTAAAAAGGGAAAAGGCATTGGAGTAGAGCATGCGAGCCGTGAGTCCATCCGTGCGGCTTTGAAAGCTGTACAGCAGGAGATGGAGGATGAGGTAGACTCGAATATTACAGCTGAAGATTTAATTGATGCTGGACTTATCGGGGATGCTAAGTCTAAATTAAGAAGAGAAATTATCGGCAAGATTTTAAAAATTGGTTATACAAATGGAAAGCAGCTTCATAAGCGCTTAAAAATGTTTCAGATTTCGAAGGAGACATTTGCTCAAGCGGTGGTGAAAATGAAAGAGGAGGAACAGAAGCATTGTTAAAAGATATTGCAACTCCAAAGCGTACAAAAGAAATTTTAGATAAATATGGTTTTTCATTTAAGAAGAGTTTGGGGCAAAACTTTTTAATCGACACTAATATCCTGCATCGTATTGTGGATCACGCTGAAATCACAGAGGAGACAGGGGCAATTGAAATTGGTCCTGGAATTGGAGCATTAACAGAGCAGTTGGCAAAGCGGGCAAAGAAGGTAGTTGCTTTTGAAATTGATCAACGCCTATTACCCATTTTAGCAGACACGCTCTCTCCTTATCCGAATGTAAAGGTTATTCATCAAGATATTTTAAAAGCAGATGTACAAACGGTCGTTAAAGATGAATTTCAAGAATGTAAAGATTTAATGGTTGTTGCAAACCTTCCATATTACGTTACTACGCCGATCTTAATGAAATTATTAGAGGAGCAGCTGCCTCTTCGTGGAATCGTTGTTATGCTTCAAAAAGAAGTAGCGGACCGTATTGCAGCAGAGCCAGGGAATAAAAGCTATGGCTCGTTATCAATTGCGATTCAATACTATACAGAAGCAGAAACAGTTATGGTCGTTCCAAAAACCGTTTTCAATCCACAGCCTAACGTGGATTCAGCAGTTATTCGTCTTATTAAGCGTCCTGAGCCTCCTGTGAAAGTAAAAGATGAGGAATTTTTCTTCCAGGTTGTGCGTGCGAGCTTTGCACAAAGACGTAAGACAATCTTAAATAATTTAACGAGCAATTTATCATTTGGAAAAGAGCAAAAAGAGCAGGTCATAAACGCTTTAGAAACTGCTCAGATTGATCCAAAAAGAAGAGGCGAAACACTTTCCATTCAAGAGTTTGGTGTGCTAAGTGACGAGCTTCTGAAGGTTAGAGAAGAAAGCAAGCAATAAAAATCACCTTTTTGAAACTCCGTCATAGGCTATTTAGAGATTTAATATCCACGATTTTTGAGTAGCTAAGACGGAGTGAATAATATGCAAATAAATATTGGTGACATCGTAACCCGTCCTTCCTATGATCGGGATTTGCTTTTTCGGGTTATTTCTTTTACAAGAGAGGGAAGTAATGCTTCTAATGCCATTTTGTACGGAGAAAACATTCGCTTAATAGCCGATGCTCCTTTTTCTGATTTAGAAGTCGTAGACCCTCAAGAAAGGCTGCGAAGGCAGCGGAGTGAAGAAGAGATATTAGATAGATCATTGGCACTCATTCAGCAGGATTATCGTTTAGCTCGAGAAAAAAGTGAGTATGCCGTCACGAATGGATACGGACATTCCCACCAGTTCTTTCAGTTGCCTGGTAAGGTGCTTCACGTAGATGGAGATCCTAATTATTTACGCAAGTGTCTTGTTCTCTACAATAAGATTGGAATACCGGTTTACGGAATTCATTGTAGCGAAAAAGAAATGCCCAAAAAGGTTCCTGAGTTAATCAATGAGATTCGACCTGACATTTTAGTAATTACCGGCCACGATGCGTATTCAAAGGCCCAAGGAGAAAAAGGAGATATAGAAGCTTATCGACATTCACAATATTTTGTTCAAACGGTTCATGAAGTGCGAAAGCAACTCCCTAATCTTGATCAACTGGTTATCTTTGCGGGTGCCTGTCAATCTCACTTTGAATCGATTATACGGGCTGGTGCGAACTTTGCAAGCTCTCCGGGCCGTGTTAATATTCATGCCCTAGATCCTGTATATATTGTGGCGAAAGTCAGTCTAACGCCTTTTACAGAGCGTGTAAACATTTGGGATGTGCTCCGCAATACGCTAACAGGTGTAAAAGGGCTTGGAGGCGTTGAAACAAAAGGGTTACTGCGAACAGGTATGCCTTATCAATTTTATGATAATGAACAAAATATGAATACTTAAAAAGGCAGAGGAGCCAGGTCTCCTCTGCCTTCTTTTAATGTTCCATTATTGCTTTTTATAGCAGTGTTTAGCTATGTTTTTCAAAATGTTCCTAAATATAGAAATAAATATGCATAAAATGTGTGTTTTTGTTGAAATATATGTATTGACAACAGAATGCACGCATTGATATAATTTATAATTTTGCATTTACGTAAAATTGTGTTATACTGTGTATAGCGAGGTGGATAAGATGGCAAAAACATTATCTGATATCAAAAAAGACCTTGATTTAAACTTAGGGAAAAGATTGACGCTAAAGGCAAATGGTGGACGCAGAAAAACTGTCGAGCGCTCAGGAGTACTAGCTGAGACTTACCCGTCTGTATTCGTGGTGGAATTGGATCAAGAGGAAAACTCGCTTGAAAGAGTTTCTTACAGTTATGCGGACGTTTTGACAGAAACGGTTCAACTTACATTCTTTGATGAAACACATGGAAGTATGGCAATAAGCAGTGGGCAGTAGACTAACGTTTGCTGCTTTTTATTTTGCCCTTTTTCACGATACATATTGAGCAAAACCTGTTAACATATCATTTCCCCTTTTGATTTATACTACAAAGGTCGGCGTTATCTAAAAAGGGGATGAAGAGCAATGGCAAAACGAAAAGGCATGATGTCACCTGCTTTTAAGGAAGAACTCGCAAAAGAGCTAGGTTTTTACGATACGGTTCAGCGAGAAGGCTGGGGTGGCATTCGCTCTAAGGACGCTGGAAACATGGTCAAGAAAGCTCTGGAGATTGCTGAACAACGATTAAATCAATCGAAAAATTAATTCGTAAATTTATTCAGAACCTCATATGAAAATGACTCTGCAGTGGTATAATAAGTACTATTGAAATTGCGACAGCCGAAGCGTAATAGCTTCGGCTTCTTTTAGTCATATAACGAATCGATAAAAGAGAGAAAAAGCGAAAAAGTTTATGATACAATAACGTTAAAATGTAGAAGTCGGAGTAGGTGAGTAGAAATGAAGTTAATGGTGAAAGCACCAGCTAAAATAAATTTATCTTTGGACGTCTTACATAAGAGACCTGATGGGTATCATGAGGTTAAGATGGTCATGACGACAATTGATCTGGCAGATCGAATTGAATTAGCGAAGCGCAACGATTCCAAAATCATTGTGCAATCGCAAAACCGCTTTGTTCCCGATGATCAACGCAATTTGGCATATCAAGCCGCTCATCTGTTGAAGGAGCGCTTTAACGTGTCTAGCGGGGTAACGATTAACATTGAAAAGAATATTCCAGTAGCAGCAGGGCTTGCAGGAGGAAGTAGTGATGCGGCTGCGACTTTGAGAGGGCTAAATACGCTTTGGGAATTGGGCCTTTCCTTGGACGAGCTAGCAAACATAGGGGCTGAAATTGGATCAGACGTGTCCTTCTGTGTGTATGGAGGAACAGCTCTTGCGACTGGAAGAGGAGAAGTTATTGAGCATATTGAAACGCCCCCTAATTGTTGGGTTATTCTAGCAAAACCTGAAACAGGCGTATCAACCGCTGAAGTGTACCGTAACTTGCGTCTAGGAAATGTGGAACATCCAGACGTTGACGGGATGGTTTCAGCAATTAACGAACAAAATTATGCAGACATGTGCAAATTGGTAGGAAATGTGCTTGAGAGCGTTACATTAAACATGCATCCAGAGGTCGCTCTAATTAAAGATCAAATGAAGCGCTTTGGTGCGGATGCAGTTCTAATGAGCGGAAGTGGGCCAACTGTTTTCTGCTTAGTGAAATATGATTCTAGAATGCAACGGATTTATAATGGGTTAAGAGGTTTTTGTAGTAAGGTCTATGCAGTGCGATTACTTGGGGAACGTCTGCCTCTTGATTAAATCCGTATGTTGGTGATATATTTATATTAGAATATTCGGATTTTAAGGAGGACGAAATGAAATTTCGGCGCAGTGGACGATTAATTGATATGACTAACTATTTTATTCAAAATCCCCAACGTCTTATCCCTTTGACCTATTTTGCAGATAAGTATCAATCCGCAAAATCTTCTATTAGTGAAGATATGGGAATTATTAAGCAGACTTTTGAGCAACGTGGGATTGGTACGTTAATTACACTACCAGGAGCAGCAGGAGGGGTTAAATTTATCCCAAAAACCTCAAAAGAGGAAGCAACCTCCTTTATCGCAGAGCTTGGTGATATTGTTCAAAACCCTGAACGTCTCTTACCTGGCGGATACTTATACTTAACAGATATTTTAGGGAATCCGACGCTTGTAAATCACATTGGCAGACTCTTTGCTTCTGTATTTGCTGATCGTGATATCGATGTGGTAATGACGGTTGCAACAAAGGGTATTCCGCTTGCTTATGCGGTAGCGCAGTATTTAAATGTCCCGGTTGTGATTGTAAGAAGAGATAGCAAGGTGACAGAGGGTTCTACGGTAAGTATTAATTATGTATCAGGCTCGTCTAAACGAATTCAAACAATGCTACTTGCAAAAAGAAGCTTAGCTCAAGGATCAAAAGTATTAATCATTGATGACTTCATGAAAGCTGGCGGAACGGTAAATGGAATGATTAGCTTGCTAGAGGAATTTGATGCTAAGGTAGCAGGAATTGGAGTTCTTTTAGAATCCGAGGATACACAAGAGCGTTTAGTTGATGAATATGTGTCACTTGTTAAATTAACAGCAGTAGATGTAAAAGAAAAACATATTAGCGTTGAGGCAGGAAATTATAGCTCATTTATCTAATGTGAATATAGAAAAACGAAAAGCTCTAATTTTAGTAAGGAGATCATTCCCTATAGAATTAGAGCACTTTTATATTGGAGGAGAGATTATGCGTCAAGTACAAACGAAAAATGCTCCACAGGCTATTGGGCCTTATTCTCAAGGAATCATTGTAAACAACTTATTTTATAGCTCAGGGCAAATTCCCCTAAGAGCGGATGGAACGATGGTTGAAGGAGATATTCAAGCACAGGCTCATCAAGTATTTCAAAATCTACAAGCAGTGCTAGAAGCTGCGGGTGCTTCTTTCGAAACAGTGGTAAAAGCAACCGTATTTATTAAAGATATGAATGACTTTGCACAGTTAAATGAAGTATACGGAGAGTATTTCTCCACTCACAAACCTGCACGCTCCTGTGTAGAAGTAGCGAGACTACCTAAAGATGCTTTAGTTGAAATTGAAGTTATTGCTCTTGTGAAATAAGCCTTAAATCATAAAAAATAAAGGTTTTTTCATAAAGGGTTCACGTCAAAAGTCCTGGTAATCCAGAATAAATTTCCATTTGTTCACTTTTTTTGCGAAATATTACTAAAAAATTTTTTAGAATTGCAGGAAAACTCTAAAAGCTGTTGAATTACTATTTAAAGCTTCATTTAGAGAAAAGGTGGTGAACATAAATGGAAGTAACTGACGTAAGACTACGCCGCGTGAACACCGATGGACGTATGAGAGCGATTGCATCTATTACTTTAGACAACGAATTTGTTGTCCATGATATCCGAGTAATCGATGGCAATAATGGCTTATTTGTTGCAATGCCAAGCAAACGTACACCAGATGGAGAGTTCCGTGATATTGCTCATCCGATTAATTCTGGCACTCGCGGAAAAATCCAGGATGCTGTACTGGCTGAATATCACCGTTTAGGTGAATTAGAAGTTGAATTCGAAGAAGCTGGAGCTTCCTAAAATAGTTTAAAAGAGCCTATTTGAAAAAAATGGGCTCTTTTATTATGGAAGCGCTATTTATTTTAATAATAGCGCTATTCATTTGGTCAAGCCTATACATAATGATTTACTCCGAGTGTCACATCTGTGAGCAACTTCAAAAAAATTTTCCTCCCTGAAAAATCCGTCAAACCTATTTCTACTCGCACTCCATGAATTGCTAAAAATATGTACTTTGTGATCCTTCTTGAAATGCAAGCTTATTTAGGATAATATTCATAATGGATAAAAAGGTAAAATTGGAGGCCTATTATGACAAAACGATATGCAGTCATATTGGCAGCTGGCCAAGGAACGCGCATGAAATCTTCTTTATATAAGGTTTTACACCCTGTTTGTGGGAAACCGATGGTTCAGCATGTCATTGAACAACTTGCTTCTCTGAATTTAGAACAGATGGTCACAATTGTGGGCCATGGTGCTGATAAAGTAAAAGCTGAAATTGGCAACCGTAGTGCATTTGCTTTGCAAGCAGAACAACTTGGAACAGCACATGCAGTTATGCAAGCTACACAGCTAGAAGGTAAAGAAGGAACAACTATTGTCGTATGTGGTGATACACCGCTTATTACAGCAGAAACAATTCAATCTTTATTAGATCATCATGAGCAACAAGGGGCAAAAGCAACTATTTTAACTGCTCACGCTGAAGATCCAACTGGATACGGACGTATTATCCGTAACGAAGAAGGATTAGTTGCAAAAATTGTTGAGCATAAAGATGCTTCAGAGCAAGAACGTAAAGTGCAAGAAATTAACACTGGTACGTATTGTTTTGATAATGGTTTCTTATTTGACACGCTTAAGAAAGTTTCAAATGATAATGTTCAAGGTGAATACTACCTTCCAGACGTTATTGAGATCTTGAAAAATGAGGGCGAAGTTGTTTCAGCATTCCAAACGCCTCATTTTGAAGAAACATTAGGGGTAAATGATCGTTTTGCTCTTTCTCAAGCAGAAGAGTTTATGAAAAATAGAATTAATAAAAAACATATGTTAAACGGCGTTACAATTATTGATCCTTCTCACACATATATTTCTGTTGATGCAGAAATTGGTCGAGACACGGTTTTACATCCAGGAACAACAATTTCTGGTGAAACGGTAATCGGGGAAAACTGTTTTGTTGGACCGAACACGGAAATCAAGGATAGTAAGATTGCAAACAATACAGCAATCAAGCAATCCGTTGTACACGATAGTGAAATCGGAAATGATGTAACAATTGGTCCTTTTGCACATATTCGTCCTCAATCTTCTATTAGTGATGAAGTTCGAATCGGAAACTTTGTGGAAATTAAGAAAACAAAGTTTGGAAAAGGAAGCAAAGCCTCTCACTTGAGCTATATTGGTGATGCAGAAGTAGGTCAAGATGTAAACTTGGGTTGTGGTTCCATTACAGTGAACTACGACGGGAAAAATAAATTCTTAACAAAAATTGAGAACGGTGCATTTATCGGATGTAATTCAAACCTAGTTGCACCTGTAACAGTTGGAGAGGGCGCATATGTTGCTGCAGGATCCACAATTACAGAAGATGTTCCGGGCAATGCGTTATCAGTTGCACGAGCTAGACAAGTGAATAAAGAAAATTATGTAGATAATATGGATGTTAAGAAAAAGTCCTAATGGAGGGTTATTAAAAAGATGTCAAAAGTATACGCGGATCAAAATTTGAAGGTGTTTTCGTTAAACTCTAACCCAGATTTAGCGGATGAAATTGCTAAGGTTATTGGTGTAGAGTTAGGGAAATGTTCAGTAACTCGCTTTAGTGACGGAGAAGTACAAATCAACATCGAAGAAAGTATTCGTGGTTGTGACGTATATGTAATTCAACCTACAAGTGCTCCTGTAAACGAGCATATCATGGAAACACTCATTATGATTGATGCATTAAAACGTGCGTCAGCTAAAACGATTAATATCGTAATGCCTTATTACGGGTATGCACGTCAAGATCGTAAAGCACGTGCTCGTGAGCCGATTACAGCGAAACTAGTAGCAAATTTACTTGAAACAGCTGGTGCTACACGTGTTATTACGCTTGATTTACATGCGCCGCAAATTCAAGGTTTCTTTGACATCTTAATCGACCACTTAGTGGGTGTGCCAATTTTAGGTGAATACTTCAAGAGCAAAAACCTTGATGATATAGTTGTAGTTTCTCCAGACCACGGTGGTGTAACACGTGCTCGTAAGCTTGCTGAGCGCTTGAAAGCACCAATCGCTATTATTGATAAACGCCGTCCGCGTCCAAACGTAGCAGAAGTAATGAACATCGTTGGTAACATCGAAGGAAAAACTGCGATCTTGATTGATGACATTATCGATACTGCGGGTACAATCACGTTAGGAGCTAGTGCTCTAATCGAAAATGGTGCAACAGAGGTTTATGCTTGTTGTACACATCCTGTTTTATCAGGTCCAGCTATTGAGCGCATTGAAAACTCTAAAATCAAAGAGCTTGTTGTAACAAACTCTATTGCATTGGCAGAGGAAAAGAAAATTCCAAAAGTAACGCAACTTTCAGTTGCTCCTTTACTAGCGGAAGCAATTATTCGTGTTCATGAAGAGCAATCTGTAAGTACATTATTTGATTGATTCGCTTGTAGATAAATTCTATCTGAAATTTCATGTTTAACTCTATTAGATTTAGGGAAACTATATAGGGAACCTAAAAATAGATAAAACATGGAAGGTGAGATAGATGAGTACTTTAGTAAAAGCTAATGAACGCAACGATTTTAAAAATTCAGCGAGACGTAAGATTAGAGAGGGAGGCAACTTCCCAGCAGTAGTCTACGGTAACAAGGTGGAGCCTAAGGCTATCTATCTTGACAGCGCTGAGTTTATCAAAACAATTAGAGAGACTGGACGTAACGGAGTGTTAAATCTCCAAGTAGGAAAAGAGAAATTTTCTGTTATGTTACATGACATCCAAGTAGACTCTCTGAAAAATGATATTGTACATGCTGACTTCCGCGTAGTCGATATGTCTACAGAAGTGGATGCTGATGTAAATATCGTGCTAGTAGGAGAAGCAAAAGGTGTAAAAGAAGGCGGAGTTTTACAACAATCTCTTCACCAAGTTTCTGTTACAGCACTTCCAAATGACATTCCATCTGAAATCGAAGTGGATGTTACAGACCTAGAAGTGAACGATACAATTACGCTTGCCGACCTAAAAGCGAGCAAAAAATATACGTTAAACCAAGACGAGAGCGAAGCGATTGCTTCAGTGCTACCTCCTCAACAAGAGGAAGTAACGGATAGCGGCGAAGAGCAAGAAGAGGGCGATCAAGAGCCTGAAGCGATTAAGGAAAAAGACGACGAAGAATAATTCGTTGAAATTCCTTACGCAATAAGCTTTCTTGGTAAAGAAAAAAAGAAAATGAAAAGACGTAACCAAAAGGTTACGTCTTTTCGCATGAATTGATTATAATATAGAGTAAGAGCTATTTTTAGAAAGGGGCAAGTCCTTTTGAAGTTGATTATTGGGTTAGGAAATCCAGGAAGAGAATATGATCGTACAAGGCATAACATTGGTTTTATGATTATCGACCAATTAGCTGATCATTTGTCGATCTCTTTGGATAAAACAAAGTTTAACGGCCTATTCGGAATGGGAATGGTAAAGGGTGAAAAGGTTATCCTATTGAAACCATTAACCTACATGAATTTATCAGGAGAGTCTATACGACCTTTAATGGATTATTATAATATAGATGTAGAAGATACTATGGTTATTTATGATGATCTAGATCTTCCGACAGGAAAAATTCGTCTTCGTACGAAAGGTAGTCCTGGTGGACATAACGGAATTAAATCAATGATCCATCATTTGCATACACAAGAATTTAAGCGTATACGTGTAGGAATCGATCGCCCGTTCAAAGGGATGAAGGTACCTGATTACGTATTAGGACGCTTTACTGAAGATGAAATGGTTCATATGAAGCCAGCAATGGACAAAGCTGTTGAAGCGTCGGAAGAATGGATTAGCAAGCCATTCTTAGAAGTAATGAACGTCTACAATCAGTAAAAAATGAATAATGTCCTTCTTATGTGTCCATAATAGGAATAAAACACATGGAGGATTCATATGTCTATTCATTATCGCTGTCGACACTGTAGATGTGCAGTAGGCGAACTGGATCAGCCGCAGGTTGATATGAAGCAGCTAGGTTTAGATCACCTTAACATCGAGGAAAGAAAAGAATTTGTCTCCTATGAAACAAATGGAGATGTTGTGATTCAAACAATTTGCGAGGATTGTCAAGAAGCGTTAGAGCGCAATCCAGATTATCATCAAATAAGAACCTTTATACAGTAAGAAGGCTTTGGGCTTAAGACTCAAAGCATTTTTCTGTTTTGAATATATGTAAGACCATTGGGAGGAGGGAAAGTTTTGTTAGGCATTAAACAACACTTTTTACATAGTGATGAAGTTGGAACCATCATTAGCAGTTTAGAAGAAGGCTTGAAAGAGCAGCTGATTACCGGGCTTTCTGGTTCAGCACGTTCCGTTCTTTTATCTGTTTTACATGAGGAGCAAAATAAACCCGTTTTAGTTGTCACTCATAATTTACTTCAAGCGCAGAAGATCTATGATGATCTACAGAACTTATTGCCTCGTGGGAACGTATTTCTGTATCCCGCTAACGATTTAATTGCCTCTGAAATGGGAACAGCGAGCCCTGAATTAAAGGCACAGCGTATTGAGGCGCTTAACTATTGGAGCAGTCATACCAATGGGGTGATGGTAGCACCAATCTCAGGATTAAGAAAACTTTTACCAAGCAGAGAGTCATGGAAGAAAAGTCAGCTGAAGTTTGAAACGGACAGCGATATCGAGGTTGATGAGTATGTTAATAAGCTCGTTACTCTAGGATATGAGCGTATGTCGATGGTGTCAGCACCAGGTGAATTCAGTGTTCGAGGTGGAATTATTGATATTTATCCTCTCACAGAGGAATTGCCGGTTCGTATTGAACTATTTGATACACAAGTGGATTCTATTCGTACGTTTACAATCGAGGATCAGCGCTCTCAAAAAACATTATCGTCGATCACGATCGGTCCTGCGACAGAATCAATTATCTTTAAAGAAGAAATGGTAGCAGGGATTCAGCGCTTAGAGGAAGAGCTGTCTGTTACCTTAAAAAAGATAAAAGATGAGAACGTTAAAAAAGAGTTAGCGGAAAATGTCGGATATGAGCTCGAGCAGCTGAAACAAGGAAATATTCTTGAAAATATGTTTAAGTATCGTTCGTTTTTCTATGATGATCCTGCTAGTTTGCTAGACTATTTACCAAATGACACAACAGTTGTAATAGATGAAATGACGAGGGTTCATGAGACATCGGAACAGCTCGATAAAGAGGAAGCTGAATGGGTCACAGAACTTCTTTCAATGGGGAAAATTGTTCATGACGTAACGCTTTCTCACAAGCTTCCAGCCATTATTCAGCAATCAAAACAGCCTATTATTTACTTGTCACTGTTTCTAAAGCATGTTTCGTATACAAATCCACAAAACATCTTAAGTATCTCGTGTAAAGCGATGCAACAATTTTATGGGCAGATGAATCTGCTAAAAAATGAGATTGAACGTTGGAAGAAAGGGAACTACACGATTGTTGTGCTAGGAGCAAACGAGGAACGTGTAGATAAGCTTGAGCAAGTATTAGCTGATTATGATATCGAAGCGTCTATGCTCTCAAGTGACAGTGAATTTACGAGAGGAAAGGTCCAAATTATTGAAGGAGATCTTCAATCTGGATTTGAGTTACCTCTTCAAAGACTTGCTGTTTTAACCGAAGAAGAACTGTTCAAAAAGCGCGTGAAGAAGACAAAGCGTAATCAAAAGTTATCGAACGCAGAGCGAATTAAAAGCTATTCAGAGCTTAACGTTGGAGATTATGTTGTTCATATTAATCACGGGATCGGGCGTTATCTAGGAATTGAAACGCTTGAGATCAATGGAATTCATAAAGACTATATCCACATAAAATATGAGGGTACAGACAAGCTTTATGTTCCAGTAGAGCAAATTGATCAGGTTCAGAAATACGTTGGTTCAGAAGGAAAAGAACCAAAAGTCTATAAATTAGGCGGCAACGACTGGAAAAAAGTGAAGCGTAAAGTCGAATCCTCTGTACAAGATATTGCGGACGATTTAATTAAGCTTTATGCAGAACGTGAAGCAAGTAAAGGCTACGCATTTGCACCAGACAGTGATTTACAGCGCGAGTTTGAGATGGCTTTCCCGTATAACGAAACAGAAGATCAGCTTCGTTCTATTACGGAAATTAAACGCGATATGGAAAGAGAACGTCCAATGGATCGCTTGCTTTGTGGGGATGTAGGTTATGGGAAAACAGAAGTTGCGATTCGTGCAGCTTTTAAAGCTATTCACGATGGTAAGCAGGTAGCTTTCCTAGTCCCAACCACTATTTTAGCTCAGCAGCACTTTGAGACAATTCGAGAGCGTTTTCAAGATTATGCAATTAATATCGGTCTGTTAAGTCGATTCCGCACCCGCAAACAACAGCAGGAAACCTTAAAAGGAATTAAAAACGGAACGGTTGATATCGTAATTGGTACGCATCGCCTACTCTCAAAGGATGTTGTATATAAAGATTTAGGACTGTTAATTATTGATGAAGAGCAACGCTTTGGGGTAACACACAAAGAAAAAATTAAGCAGTTTAAAGCCAACATTGATGTACTAACTTTAACAGCAACGCCAATTCCTCGTACGCTTCATATGTCCATGCTTGGGGTACGTGATTTATCAGTTATTGAAACGCCCCCTGAGAATCGTTTCCCTGTACAAACATATGTAGTCGAGCAAAACCCGACCCTTACTCGTGAAGCGATCGAACGAGAGCTAGCAAGGGAAGGTCAAGTGTATTACCTCTATAATCGAGTGGAAGATATTGAACGTAAAGCAGAAGAGATTGCGATGCTCGTTCCAGATGCACGTGTCACATATGCTCATGGGAAGATGAACGAAACAGAACTAGAGTCTGTTATCCTGAGCTTTTTAGAAGGAGAATATGACGTTTTAGTAAGTACGACAATTATTGAAACGGGGGTTGATATTCCGAATGTGAATACGCTCCTTGTTCATCATGCAGATAAGATGGGTCTATCTCAGCTTTATCAGCTACGTGGACGTGTAGGACGTTCAAATCGCGTAGCTTATGCATACTTTACTTATCAAAAGGATAAAGTGTTGACAGAGGTAGCCGAAAAGCGTCTACAGGCCATTAAGGAGTTTACGGAGCTTGGATCAGGATTTAAAATTGCGATGCGCGATTTATCGATTCGTGGGGCAGGAAATCTGCTTGGAGCTCAGCAGCATGGGTTCATCGATTCTGTCGGATTTGATTTATATTCTCAAATGCTAAAAGAGGCAATTGAGGAGCGAAGAGGAGATCAGTCTGAGCAAGCGCGTACGCCAAACGTTGAAATTAACCTTGATGTTGATGCGTATATTCCAGATCTATATATCACCGATGGTCGTCTGAAGATTGAGATGTACAAACGATTTAGGGGAATTGAAACAATTGAAGATATTCAAGATCTTCAAGAGGAAATGGTGGATCGTTTTGGTGAGTATCCAGAAGAAGTCGCATATCTATTCCTCATTTCTGAAATGAAAATTTATGCTCGTCAATCGAATATTGAATCGATTTCACAACTGAAGCAGGATGTAACCATTCTGTTATCTGAACAAAGAAGCCAGGTAATCGATGGGACAAAGCTTTTCCAACTAGGAAATGAATATGGCCGCATGGTAGGGCTTGGGATGGACGATGGCAAAATCAAAATTGTTGTTCATACAAAGGGACTAAAACAGAAAGACTGGCTAGATGTTGTGTATGGTCTTACGAAACGTCTACCGGAAGCTCAAAAAGAGCAAATTCCTAATTAATGTAATATGGTTTTAAAAAATAGCAAACAGGGAAAAATATCCAAAAATTACAAGCGTGGCGTCTATACATTACTTTTTTAAGCGTCTTAATCCCAACTTTGGTGACTTTTTAGCAAAAAAAGAGATAGTTGGTGTATAGAAGTGATTTTGTGAAGGATACTAATTTCAACAAAGATGATAAATCATTATTACATCATCTAATCTTAATTATTCATGATATGAAAGAGAGGCTTCCCTGATGAAAGCAACAGGTATTGTTCGTCGTATTGATGATTTAGGGCGTGTCGTTATTCCGAAAGAAATCAGAAGAACGCTACGTATTCGTGAAGGAGATCCATTAGAAATTTTCGTTGATCGTGACGGAGAGGTAATTCTTAAAAAATATTCTCCTATTAGCGAACTAAGCGATTTCGCGAAAGAGTATGCAGAGGCACTATATGACAGCCTTGGTCATACGGTATTAGTTTGCGACCGTGACCTTTATATTGCGGTAGCAGGTGGATCAAAGAAAGAGTATCTAAATAAAAGTGTTAGTGAGTTAATCGAATCCGCAATGGAGAGCAGAGCATCTGTATTGGTAACGGATGAGAAAAAGATTGAAGTTGTAGATGGAAATGAAGAGACGATTATGTCTTATACAATTGGACCAATTATTGCAAACGGTGACCCGATTGGAGCAGTTGTCATTTTATCAAAAGACAAGCAGGTAAGTGAAATTGAGCATAAGTCTGTAGAAACTGCAGCTAGCTTCTTATCACGCCAAATGGAGCAATAATTATTTTCATACACCATATCTTTACTCAAAAGAAGAAAGGTAATCCTGATGACGCGGATTGCCTTTTTTTGTTTGGAGTGGGTTAAGAAGCAAGCAGTAAAGGCGAGACGTGATATAATAACAGGGAATTTAGTTGTCGTAGGAAGAAAGGTACGAAAACATGAGTAGAAATAAGAGGAAAACAGCCGTTATTTTGAATGGAGCTGTTCTTCTAACAATTGCCGGACTAATTACTAAAATATTGAGTGCTGGTTATCGCATTCCTTATCATCATATTACAGGGGACGTAGGGTTTTATATCTATCAACAGGTTTATCCGATTTACGGAATGGTTTTATTGATTAGTACGTATGGTTTTCCCGTTGTCATTTCGAAATTAATTGCAGAACAAATTGAGCTGGCTAATTACAAGTCTATCCGAAAAGTTTTAATGGTTTCCTTTACTTTTTTGTTTATGCTTAATGTTGGGTTGTTTTTTATCCAATTCTTAGGGGCTCATAAAATTGCTTGGTTAATGGGAGATCTAAAGTTAACGATTTTGATTAAAACGATGGCGTTCGCTTCATTAATTACTCCGTTCATCGCGGTTATAAGAGGCTATTATCAGGGACATCAAGATATGCTGCCAACAGCAACATCACAAGTTGCGGAACAAATTGTTCGAGTGGTGACGATTCTACTCGCCTCTTACTTATTTCTCAAGGCAGGATATAGTCTTTACATGGCAGGTGTGGGGGCGGTATTAGGTTCCATTACGGGGGCGCTTGCTTCTATAGTGGTTCTACTAGCATTTTTCCGCAAACGCGTCTTTTATCCAAATCAGCCGATCAAGAAGTCTATTTCTGTCGTGGAAATTTTAAAGCAGTTGTTCATGAACGGAACGCTTATGTGCCTTAGCAGTATGGGGTTGATTTTGTTACAATTAATTGACTCGTTTACGATCTATTCACAGCTCACTACTCATCATATGTTGAATATAGATGCAAAGATTGCAAAAGGCATATATGATCGCGGTCTACCGCTCATTCAATTAGGAACCGTAGTAGGAACTGCTTTTTCCCTTTCGCTAGTACCCGTTATTTCTTCTGCTTTTACGAAAAGAGATAGACAAGCATTATACGAAAAAATCCATTTATCACTGCGCGTCGCCTTTGTAGTAGGGGTAGGGGCTGCATTTGGATTAGTCGGTATTATGAATTCGACGAATATGATGCTTTTCGGAGATGATGCTGGATCTTTCACACTGCAAATATTAAGTCTGCTTATTTTATTTACAACGCTCGCCTCTACCTTGGCAGCCATTTTACAAGGAATTGGATCAGTATACGCTCCAGCGATAGCGATCATAGTAGGTGCATGTATAAAATGGATTGGGAACGTATGGTTAATTCCGCTCTTCGGAATTACGGGAAGCGCTTTGGCATCCGTTGTTGCATTTTTAGCGATTACTGGTTGTAACATCTGCGCTTTGCGTAAAAAGATAGCCTTATCCTACAAAATTCAAGACTTTTTATCACCTCTTTTAGCAGGGGGATGTATGCTTGCACTTCTGTTAGGACATCATGAATTATTTCTACGATATGTTCATATTAAAACAGTGTGGAGTTCGGTCCTTGAAGCCTTTAGTGGTGTTGCGATTGGTGGGGTAGTTTATCTCGTTCTGATTTTACAAACGAATGTATTTGCAAAGCGAGAAATTGAACTGTTGCCGTTAGGAAGCAAACTGGCTAAATTAAAAAATAATAAATGACGAAGGTGAATATATGACAAATACCATTACAGTTGTGGGAATAGGAGCAGGTGATTTTGACCAGCTAACAATTGGGGTGCTTCGTACGCTAAAAAATGCGCCTCACCTGTTTTTACGTACAAAAGAGCATCCTGTTGTAAAAGATCTTGAAAATGAAGGGATTACGTTCACTTCATTTGATTCTATTTACGAGAGTCATGATTCGTTTGACGAAGTATATCAGGAGATCGTATCAACGTTGTTTGAAAAAGCAAAAGATCAGGATATTGTCTATGCGGTACCAGGTCATCCGTTTGTCGCAGAGCGCGCTGTACAATTGTTGATCGAAGGTGCGAATTCCCATGATATTAAGATTGATGTAAAGGGTGGACAAAGTTTTTTAGATCCAATTTTCAACTCCCTGCAAATCGATCCAATCGAAGGATTTCAACTATTAGATGGGACGGCTTTAGACAAATCAGAGCTCAAATTAACTCAGCATATGCTTATCGCACAGGTATATGATCAGTTCGTGGCTTCTGATGTAAAGTTAACATTGATGGAACACTTACCTGATGAGCACGAGGTTTATATTGTAACCGCTGCTGGTAGCACATTAGAAAAGATTACGAAGGTACCTCTATATGAACTGGATCATGATATGACATTGAGTAATTTAACAACGGTCTATGTACCTCCAGTAACGAAAGAAGAGATTTTATATCATCAGTTTGAGTCGCTGCGATCAATCATTGCCACATTAAGAGGACCTAATGGTTGCCCATGGGATAAAAAACAGACCCACCAGAGCTTAAAACCGTATCTTTTAGAGGAGTCTTATGAGCTGTTAGAAGCGATTGATGAGGAAGATGATCAGCACGTAGTCGAAGAGCTTGGAGATGTACTACTACAGGTTATGTTGCACGCTCAAATTGGAGAAGATGAAGGATTCTTTACAATTGATGACGTGATTCGAACGTTATCAGAGAAGATGATTCGTCGACATCCACACGTCTTCGGTGATGTACAAGCAGAGGATGCAGATGAAGTATTGAAAAATTGGAACGCCATTAAGCAAGAAGAGAAACAAACAAAACCAAACTCATTGCTCGATTCGATTCCGAAAAATCTTCCCGGTCTTATGATGGCGTATCAGATCCAGAAAAAAGCAGGTAAAGTAGGCTTCGATTGGAACGATGTTGCACCTATGTGGGAAAAAGTATTAGAGGAAATAGAGGAATTCAAAGCAGAAAGTGCGAATGAAGAACCGAATGAGAACATGCTCAAAGAATTTGGAGATGTCTTATTTGCATTCGTCAATATTGCTCGCTATTATCAGCTTGATCCAGAAGTGGCGTTACAAAGTACGAATCAAAAGTTTATAAGACGTTTTCAATTCATTGAGAAAAGGGTAAAAGAATCGAACCAGGCGTTCGAAGACTATACGCTAGAAGAACTTGATCAATATTGGAACGAAGCGAAGAAAAACGGTTTATAAAAGAAAGGTGATTACAATGCGTTTAGATAAATTTTTAAAAGTATCTCGTTTGATTAAGCGACGTACATTAGCCAAAGAGGTAGCGGACAAAGGCCGTATTGAAATTAATGGGATCGTTGCAAAAGCAAGCTCCGTTGTCAAAGTAGGCGATGAATTGAAAATTAAATTTGGCACAAAAGAAGTGACGGTAAAGGTGGAATCACTTAAAGAAACCGCCAAAAAAGAAGAAGCAAACTCTTTATATTCTGTCGTAAAAGAAGAACGAGTTGCAGCTGAATAAGGGATAGAAAATCAAGTAGGCTTGTTCTAAATCCCCCCTTCATCTCATATGTTTTAACAAGATTATGAGAGCCATTAAAGCGTACATTGCGGCGTATGGATGGCTCTCAGTGAATGAGATGGGGGATTGAAATGAGCCAATTATACGATACAGGTTCAGGTAATAAAGAACAAGCTGTGCATCATGATATTTCAATGAAAGGCCGCAGACTAGTAGATATCACAGGTGTTAAACAGGTTGAAAGCTTTGATAATGAGGAGTTTCTACTTGAAACAGTGATGGGCTTTCTTTCGATTCGAGGCCAAAATCTCCAAATGAAAAATTTGGATGTTGAAAAGGGAATTGTATCGATAAAAGGAAAGGTTTTTGATATAGTATATTTAGATGAAAACCAGTCGGAGAAGGCTAAAGGCTTCTTTAGCAAGCTGTTTCGATGAGTTTAAATTTGCAATTTTACACAATGATCGCTATGATTTCGATGGGTAGTTACTTAGGTGCTGCCCTCGATACATATCATTATTTCTTTAATCGGTCGAAGAGGTCCTCGTGGCTTGTATTTATAAACGATCTTTTATTTTGGTTTCTGCAATCATTACTTGTATTCTATGTACTTTTTACGGTGAACGAAGGAGAACTTCGTTTTTATGCATTCTTAGCCTTAATATGTGGTTTTGCTACGTATCAGGCTTTATTAAAGGGAATGTATATGAGAGTTCTGGTGTTCCTCGTTCAAACGATTGTGCGTATCTATAAAGTACTCGTTCGAACAATTAAGTTGTTGATCGTTTCTCCTGTTTTCTTCCTAGTAAAAATGGTACTAGCTGTTTTGCTAGGTGGTATACAGATTTTGTTAAAGTTAGGTTTGTTCCTGTTTAAGATTATTTTTGCGCCTTTTAAGTGGATAAGCTTTCTTATTTGGCGAATGTTGCCTAAATCTGTAAAAGACTTTTCTGTGAAGACAACAGTGAAAATAAAGGGATTTCTCCCTAGGTTACAGAATATGAAACAACAACTTCTAACGTGGTGGGAAAAATTTAGAAATAAGGAGGAGTAGTAAGGATGAGTTCAAAACGCGATGACAAAGTATCTCCGCTAAGTTCTGATTACATGGAAGCCCAAACAATGAAAAAGCAAAATAAAAGCAGACGTCGTGTCGGACTAACGAGAAGACTTATTGCGTTTGGAGTTATTGCGCTCATCATACTGGGATCCATTACATCTGTTCTTATTTCACAGCATCAAACTCTTCAAAAACGTGAAGAAGATAAAAAGCAATTGCATACAAAAATTGCAAAGCTAGATCAAAAAGAAAAGCAGTTAAAAGACGAAATAGCGAAATTAAATGATGAAGAATACATTAAGAAAATTGCACGTCGAGACTACTTTTTATCCGAAAATGGAGAAATTATTTTCAACATAAAAAAGGGCGATAAGTCCTCGAATTGACAGTGCATTTTGGATTTTTGTATAATATAATAAAATGATTCATTGATATTTCTAAGGAGGAGCATTTTTTTTATGTCAATCGAAGTAGGCAGCAAGTTACAGGGAAAGGTAACGGGCATTACTAATTTTGGAGCATTCGTGGAATTACCAGAGGGCTCAACAGGCTTAGTTCACATCAGTGAAGTAGCTGATAACTATGTAAAGGACATTCGCGATCACTTGCAAGTCGGGGATTCTGTAGAAGTAAAAGTAATTAACGTTGAGAAAGATGGCAAGATTGGTCTTTCAATCAAGAAGGCAAAAGAAAGTGAGCGTCCAGAACGTCCAGAGCGTACCGATCGTCCACAACGTCCAGATCGTGGCGACCGCCCGCAACGTCCGTTCCGTGGGGGTGGCGACCGCCCTCAAAGAAACCGTAACAACAATAATGATAGAGGACCATCAAAAGAGAACTTCGAACAAAAAATGGTGCGCTTCCTCAAAGAAAGTGAAGATCGTCTAGCTTCTTTAAAACGCAATACGGAGTCCAAACGTGGTGGCCGTGGCGCTAGAAGAGGGTAACTTGCTGCTTATTAACTACTGAGCGAGTTTATGAAATATAGATTAACCCCCCTGCATCGTGCAGGGGGGTTTTTGCGATGTGCTAGTGATTGGTAACAAAAAAACACATGCGACACTCGCATGTGTTTTAGGATGACCCGTACGGGATTCGAACCCGTGTTACCGCCGTGAAAGGGCGGTGTCTTAACCGCTTGACCAACGGGCCATTATAAATGGTAGCGGCGGAGGGGATCGAACCCCCGACCTCACGGGTATGAACCGTACGCTCTAGCCAGCTGAGCTACACCGCCATTTATTTAACAACAAAATCTATATTACTAAGTTTTTTTCGTAAAGTCAACACTTTTTTAAGGAACCTAAAAAATTAGCTTTGGGAAACTTTTACTACAATCTGTTAGAACGATTCTTACCGCCTTTTTACTTTACAGAAGTCACCTGTAAATTTCAATATCATTTTCAAAAAATATTCCTGCAAAAAGATGAGAAATTACTACTTAATATGTCAAAATATTCACTCTTCTTGAACGGATTATGATGGAATTTGTATACTTTGATTTGTAATTCTAGAAAACCGTCGAACGATTCTTAGAGTTCTTCTCTTGTTTTGACAAAATATGAAGGAAACAATCGGTATAATAACTACACAAGTATAACGTTTGGGTGGTGGAAAAATGCAAAAAACAGAAAGGAATTATTCACAGCCAGTTGGAGAAGTGGTCTTTAATCGTTCGCGTTTAGAATTTTCACGATTTTTTGGACGAGTTAGCTTGAAGATTGAGCGTCTTATGTTTCAACACGGTTTATTACTTCTAATGGTCGGCTTCCTATTAGGTCGTGCATTAATCCTAATGAAAATTATGCCGTTTGCCCTCCCGTTCTTTGCATCAGTTTATGTGATTAAGAGAGATAAAATAGGGATTGCGACAATATCTGTTTTAGCTGGTGCGTTCAGTTTATCCATTCAAAATGGAGGAATGGTCTTTTTATCGATATTTGCCTTCTTACTCTTTAATCGACTTAGTGGCTTTTTCTCCGTAGAGTCTCTGCGTAAGCTCCCGTTCCTTGTTTTTGCTACAATGCTCATTACAAAAGTAGGCGTATTTTACGTAATTGATCGAGATCTTACGTTTTATGATTTTACTTTTGCGGCTGTTGAAGCTGGTTTGAGCTTTATCTTAACCATGATTTTTCTTCAAAGTATTCCTCTGTTATCTAGTAAAAGTCGACGACAGTCTTTAAAAGTTGAAGAGGTTATTTGCTTGATTATCTTGCTTGCTACTGTCATGACGGGTACGAGCGGTTGGAGTGTCTACGGATTATCCGTCGAGCATATTTTATCTCGTTATTTGGTCGTTGTTTTTGCATTTGTAGCTGGATCTACAACAGGTGCTACGGTAGGCGTTGTTTGTGGACTAGTACTTAGTCTAGCGAATGTATCAAGCTTATATGAAATGAGCCTATTAGCTTTTGCTGGTCTGCTTGGTGGTCTGCTAAAAGACGGAAAAAGAGTAGGTGCAGCGCTTGGGCTAATCGTTGGTTCGTTATTAATTGGTCTATATGCACAAGCTGATCAACCTGTAATGACGAACCTTTATGAATCGCTTGTAGCAGTGGGGCTATTCTTCTTAACACCTCTTATTATCCTAAAGAATATTGGGAAAATCATTCCGGGTACAACTGAAAATCTCAATGATCAACAGCAATATTTACGGAAAATTAGAGATGTAACTGCACATCGCGTACAGCAGTTTTCTACTGTATTCAATGCGCTCTCAAACAGTTTCTCTCAAAACGGTTTTTACGATGAGGGAAATGATGAAAATAAAGAAGTGGATTACTTTTTAAGTAACGTCACAGAGCGAACATGTCAGCTTTGCTTCAAAAAGGAACAGTGTTGGGGAGCTCAGTTCGATAAAACATACGAATACATGACGCAAATCATGGAAGAAGTCGATAATGGAACTCTTCATCAAAATACGAGAATTAGTCGTGAGATGGACAAGCACTGTATTAAGGCTAAAAAGGTTATTGATATTATTGATCAAGAACTAACGTATTTTAAAGCGAATCAAAAAATCAATAAACAAATTCAAGATAGCCGAAAAATTGTAGCTGAACAGCTCATGGGTGTTTCACAAGTGATGGAGAACTTTGCAAATGAAATTAAAAGAGAACGTGAAAATTGGTATATGCAAGAAGAACAAATTCAAGCGG
This sequence comes from Priestia koreensis, assembly GCF_022646885.1. Lineage (GTDB taxonomy): Bacteria > Bacillota > Bacilli > Bacillales > Bacillaceae_H > Bacillus_AG > Bacillus_AG koreensis_A. The sequence continues at coordinate 74,480 of NZ_CP061868.1, forward strand.
CCATTCGAGATTTTGGGATTGAGATTAATCAAATCGAAATCTATAATCTTGAGGCTGGAAATGTGGACATCGAAATGTGGACTCCTTACTGCCATGATCGAGGCGAAAGCGAAAAACTCATTGCTCCAATGCTTTCAGATATTTTGGGGGAGACGATTATGGTCAAGCACGAAGAATGCGCGGCTTATCCGCAGGAACTTTGCCATGTTTCCTTTGGTTCAGCGAAAGCGTTTGTTGTTGAAACAGGCGTTGCTCATGCTGCAAAAGGCGGAGGATTTGTATCAGGAGATAGCTATTCGATGATTGAATTAGGGGCAGGGAAGTATGCCCTAGCGATTAGTGATGGAATGGGGAACGGTGAACGCGCTCATTATGAGAGTAATGAAACGCTCCAGCTTTTAAAGAAAATTCTGCAGACCGGAATTGAAGAAAAAATAGCGATTAAAGCAGTAAATTCAATTTTAGCATTACGGACAAGTGACGAAATTTTTGCAACACTTGATTTGGCGATGATCGATCTACAGGATGCTCATTCAAAATTCTTAAAGATTGGTTCGACACCAAGCTTCGTTAAAAGAGGCGATAAGATTATTAAAATACAAGCAAGTAATCTACCAATGGGCATTATAGAAGATTTCGAGGTAGATGTTGTAAGTGAGCAGCTTAAGGCTGGAGATTTGCTAATCATGATGAGTGACGGTGTGTTTGAAGGACCGAAGCACGTCGAAAACTATGAAATGTGGATGAAGCGAAAGGTAGCTGAGTTGCAAACCAGTGATCCACAAGAAATCGCTGATTTAATTATGGAAGAAGTTATTCGTACAAGATCTGGAATGATTGATGATGATATGACGGTTATGGTAGCGCAAATTAAGCATAATACACCTAAGTGGTCGACAATTCCCGTCTATTCATACGGAAAACAAGCTCAATAATTACACCCCCTCTTAACTATTAAGTATAAATTACCGTTTGTGCGTCAAAAATGGTAATAACTAGTTAGGAGGGGATTTTCATTGAAAAAAGGAACGATTAAGCAAATGCTTGTGATTACTGACGGTGGTTCTAACTCAGGTCAAGATCCTGTTGCAATGGCAGCTTTAGCACGTGAACAAGGTATTACGGTAAACGTTATTGGCGTTATGGAAGAGAATTTAATAGATGAGCAAGGAATGAAGGAAATTGAGGGAATCGCAGCTTCTGGTGGAGGGGTTAGTCAACTTGTCTATACGCAGCAACTCGCACAAACGGTACAAATGGTAACGAGACAAGCCATGACACAAACGCTCCAAGGTGTAGTGAATCAGGAGCTCCAACAAATACTAGGTTCTAAACTACAAATGGAAGACCTCCCCCCTGAAAAGCGTGGAGAAATCATGGAAGTAGTTGATGAACTTGGCGAAACGGTGGATTTAGAGATTCTGATTCTTGTTGATATGAGTGCAAGTATGAAGAATAAGCTTCCAACCGTTAAAGAATCACTTTTAGACCTTGCAATGAGTTTGAATGCTCGTATGGGAAGTAATCTATTTTCTATCTTTTTATTTCCAGGGAAAAAGAAAGACGTTGAGAAACTAATGGATTGGAGCCCACGATTAGAATCTCTATCTAGTATTTTCCCAAAATTAACAGCTGGAGGGATTACACCAACAGGTCCGGCGATTCAGGAAGCAACGCATTATTTTGAGAGAAGACGTTCTTTAAGGAGTATGTTAACTCACCATGAACAAAATATTGAAGAATCAGGTATGTAAATTAGCTCCAGGTACACTTATCAGTGGAAAGTGGCATCATCATACATATCGCATCGTCCGACTCTTGGGCATAGGTGCTACCGGAGTGGTTTATTTAGTTGAAGATCATACAGGGGTTCATGTAGCATTAAAAATTAGTTTTACTAATGCATCTGTTACATCTGAGGTTAATGTGTTAAAGCACTTCTCAAAGGTCCACGGAAAAGTCCTTGGGCCTTCTTTAATAGATGTAGACGATTGGAGAATGAGTTACCAGTCTGAAGTTCTTTCCTTTTATGTGATGGAGTATGTAAAGGGAGAATCATTTTTATCTTTTGTGAGTAGCAGGGGAATTGAATGGATGCCCGTACTAATTATGCAATTGTTGAAAAGCCTTGGTGAGCTCCATCAATCTGGCTGGACGTTTGGTGATTTAAAGCCAGATAATCTTATTGTCACTCCGACTCCTGTTCAAGTAAGGTGGCTAGATGTAGGAGGAACAACGCTACATGGCCGCTCGATTAAAGAATTTACGGATTTTTATGATCGAGGTTACTGGGGACTAGGGACAAGGCAAGCACAGGCAAGCTACGACTTGTTTGCGGTTGGAATGATTATGATAAATGCTGTCTATCCAAAACGATTTAAGAAAACAGAGGGAGGAATTGCTCAACTTAAAAAGATGATTGGGGCAAAAGCGGAGTTGAAGCCTTATGAGAAAGTATTACATAAAGCTTTAACAGGAAAGTATGCAAACGCTGAGGAGATGAGGCAGGACCTTCTTTACATCACAACTCACCAAGATAAAAAAGACTCTTCGTATAGAGTTAATATACAAAGCTCTAAGGCTCCAAGTAAAACGAGACAAACGAAGCATAAAAAGAAAAAACGTTCACGTTTTTTAGAAACGATTACGCTATTTGTGTCTGTTACCCTTATTTATCTTTTGTATTTATGGATTCAAGTACTATAAAAGTGTGAAGAAAATATGAAACTTATGCGTAAGTTTTTCGTATACAATGAAATAGTGGTAAATTTATCATATAATGAAAAGTGAAAAAAGTAAGGGCTGACAGCAATGATTGGAAAGGTTCAACAATTTATTAAGAAACATACGTTATTTTCTCCCAACTCTACTGTTATTGTGGGGGTATCAGGGGGACCCGATTCGTTGGCACTTTTACATTTTTTAAATGAAGAAAGTGAGCGAAGGGGCTTGACGCTAATAGCCGCTCATGTTGATCACATGTTTCGAGGGAAGGAATCCGAAGACGATTTAAAATTTGTGGAAGCCTTTTGTCGGTCAATTGATATAAGATGCGAAAGTATTCAAATTGATGTGACGGCTTATCAACAAAAAAAGAAGCTCACTTCCCAAGTAGCAGCAAGAGAGTGTCGGTATAATTTTTTCGCTGATATGATGGAAAAATATAATGCTGATACATTAGCCTTGGCTCACCATGGTGATGATCAAGTTGAAACAATCCTTATGAAGCTGACGCGTGGGAGCACGATGAATGGATACGCTGGGATTCAAGCAAAGCGCCCGTTTCATCGAGGAGAAATAGTTCGCCCTTTATTGTCAGTCACGAAACAAGATCTTATTAAGTATTGTGAGAATGTTGGGTTAGAACCGCGTTTAGATCCTAGTAATGAAAAAACTACTTATACTCGTAATCGATTTCGTCACTATATTCTGCCGCATTTAAAGGCTGAAAATCCTGAAGTACATGAGCGTTTTCAAGCTTTTAGCGAAAATTTATCTGAAGATCAAAAGTACTTAGAGGAATTAACGGTAGCGGAAATGAATACAGTAATGAAAAAGAAAGGTGACCAAGGTATTCTGATCGATATAGAAGAGTTCCAAAAAAAGCGTAAACCTTTACAAAGACGTGGGATTCAACTAATATTAAACTATCTCTACACGGAGATTCCTCCGACTCTTTCCTCAGCGAATGTAGGAGATCTTTTAGCATTATTTAAGAGTGATCATCCATCAGGGCGTCTGCATTTGCCGGGTGGATTACAGGCTATTCGTTCTTATAATGAATGTCTGCTTACTTTTGAGGAGAAGAAAGATCAGTCATATTCATATCACCTTACAGTTCCAGGACAGCTTACTCTCCCTAATGGACGAAAATTAATTTGTTCCATACATAACCAACATCCAATTGCAGTAAAGGGAAACGATATATTTTTACTTGATGAGAGGTACATTGGAGAGACTTTAACTATTCGCTCACGGAATTTAGGCGATAAGTTAAAGATAAAAGGCATGAAAGGGACGAAAAAGGTAAAGGATATTTTCATCGACGCTAAAGTACCTTTGTCTGAACGGAGCGTATGGCCAATTGTAGAGGATCGAGATGGTACGATACTGTGGATACCTGGTTTGAAAAAATCATCCTACGAGTTAAATACCTATCAACAGCAAAAGTATGTTATTTTATACTATAAGTAGCTAAACTTCTAGGAGGCAAATAAGGAAATGAATCAAGATATTAAAGAAATTTTAATTACTGAAGAAGAAATTCAGGAAAAAGTAAAAGAATTGGGTAAGATACTAACAGATGAGTATCAAGACCGCTTTCCTTTGGCGATTGGCGTGTTAAAAGGTGCAATGCCGTTCATGGCTGACCTTCTTAAACGTGTAGATACATATTTAGAAATGGATTTTATGGACGTATCTAGTTATGGAAACCAAACGGTATCATCTGGTGAAGTAAAAATCATCAAAGACCTTGATACATCAGTCGAGGGTCGTGATGTCTTAATTATTGAAGATATCATTGATAGTGGTTTAACTTTAAGTTATTTAGTGGAACTATTTAAATATCGCAAAGCTAAATCCATTAAAATTGTAACGCTTTTAGACAAACCAACAGGCCGTAAAGCAAAAATTAAAGCGGATGTTGTCGGTTTTAATGTTCCAGATGCGTTTGTAGTTGGATATGGGCTAGACTATCAAGAAAAATATCGCAACTTACCGTACATCGGAATTCTTAAACCAGAAGTATACAGTAACTAACAATTTTTGGGACCATTACAGCAAGCAATTTGTTGTATAGGATAAATTTTCTATGATACTATTGAATACATTCTTACTTATTGTGGGAGGAGGTAAGGGATGAATCGCATCTTCCGTAATGCCATATTTTACTTACTTATCTTTTTAGTGGTTATTGGCGTTGTGACATTCTTCAGTGGATCTAACCAACAAACTGAACCAATGCGCAACGATACGTTTATTTCTCACCTAGATAAAGGCGATGTAGAGTCACTCTCCATTAAGCCTGAACGAGGTGTGTACGAAGTTCGAGGAAAGTTAAAATCGTATGATCAAGACAAACAATTCTTAACTTATATCCCGAATAGCAACAAAGCATTAGAGCGCATTGATAATGCAGCGACTGAAAACAAAGTGAAGGTGACGACAGATCCTGCTGATGAAGCAAGTGGCTGGATGACATTCTTTACATCAATCATTCCGTTTGTGATTATCTTTATCCTGTTCTTCTTCTTAATTAACCAGGCTCAAGGCGGCGGAAGTCGTGTTATGAACTTTGGTAAAAGTAAAGCGAAGCTTTACAGCGAAGAAAAGAAAAAGGTTAAGTTTAGAGATGTAGCGGGAGCAGATGAAGAGAAGCAAGAGCTTGTTGAGGTTGTAGAGTTCTTGAAAGACCCTCGTAAGTTTGCTGAGCTCGGTGCACGTATTCCAAAAGGTGTTCTTCTTGTAGGACCTCCAGGAACAGGTAAAACATTACTTGCTCGTGCTGTAGCTGGTGAAGCTGGCGTTCCATTCTTCTCGATCAGTGGTTCTGATTTCGTGGAAATGTTTGTGGGTGTCGGTGCTTCTCGTGTACGTGACTTGTTCGAAAATGCGAAGAAGAATGCACCATGTATCATCTTTATCGATGAAATTGATGCAGTAGGTCGTCAACGTGGAGCAGGTTTAGGTGGAGGACACGATGAGCGTGAACAAACACTAAACCAATTACTTGTTGAAATGGACGGATTCGGTGCAAACGAAGGAATCATCATCGTTGCTGCAACTAACCGCCCTGACATTCTTGACCCAGCTTTATTACGTCCAGGACGTTTTGACCGTCAAATTACGGTAGATCGCCCAGATGTAAATGGTCGTGAAGCAGTACTTCGAGTACATGCACGCAACAAGCCACTTGATGAAGGTGTTAACTTAAAAGCAATTGCAATGCGTACGCCTGGATTCTCGGGAGCAGATCTTGAGAACTTACTTAATGAGGCAGCGCTTGTAGCAGCTAGACAAAACAAGAAGAAAATTGACATGACCGATATTGACGAAGCAACTGACCGTGTTATTGCAGGTCCTGCTAAGAAAAGTCGCGTCATTTCTGAGAAAGAACGTAACATTGTTGCCTACCATGAGGCAGGTCATACAATTATCGGTGTTGTACTAGATGAAGCAGATATGGTACATAAAGTAACAATCGTACCACGTGGTCAAGCGGGTGGTTATGCTGTTATGCTACCAAGAGAAGACCGCTACTTCATGACGAAACCAGAATTGCTTGATAAGATTACCGGCTTACTAGGTGGTCGTGTATCAGAGGAAATCATCTTCGGAGAGGTGAGCACAGGTGCTCATAATGACTTCCAACGTGCAACGAATATCGCACGTAAGATGGTAACTGAATATGGTATGAGTGACAAACTAGGACCAATGCAGTTTGGTCAATCACAAGGTGGTCAAGTGTTCTTAGGCCGCGATATCAATAATGAACAAAACTATAGTGATGCAATCGCACATGAAATCGATCTTGAAGTTCAACGCTTCATCAAAGATTGCTATGAGCGAGCTCGCCAAATTCTACTTGATAACCGCGAAAAACTTGAGCTTGTAGCTCAAACGTTACTGAAAGTGGAAACATTAGATGCTGAACAAATTCAGCACCTTGTAGACCACGGAAAGCTACCGGATCGTACGCCAAAAGATGACGATGTAAAAGTTAACATCTTAACGAAAAAGGACGAAGACGTGAAAGTAGAGCCTAAAGAAGATCCAAAGCCAATTGAAGAACCAAAGCAAGACCCAATCGACGATCCTAACGATAACGGTCCGAAAATATAAAAAGAAGGGTGTCCTTAAAAAAAGGGCACCTTTTTTTGTGCATTTATAACGGGTGAAAAACTTATCATCCCATATGATAGTTATGGTATGATTGTGGCAGTGTGTAATACTGAAAAATAATTAAAGTGGTGATTGAATGATTTTCGTATTAGATGTAGGGAATACAAATACAGTTTTAGGTGTGTATAAAGGGGACGAGCTTAAATACCATTGGCGTATTGAAACGAGTCGCAACAAAACGGAAGATGAATACGGTATGGTAGTCAAATCTCTTCTTGAGCATGTTGGACTCACTTTTAAAGACATTCATGGTATTATTATTTCCTCGGTTGTTCCGCCTATTATGTTTGCATTGGAAAGAATGTGTCAAAAATACTTCCACATCAAACCACTTGTTGTGGGCCCAGGAATTAAAACGGGATTAAATATTAAGTATGAAAATCCACGTGAAGTGGGCGCGGATCGAATTGTAAATGCAGTAGCAGGGATTCATTTATATGGAAGCCCGCTTATTATCGTAGATTTTGGAACGGCAACAACATATTGTTATGTGAACGAAGACAAGCAGTACATGGGAGGCGCTATTGCCCCAGGTATTACAATCTCAACAGAGGCTCTTTATTCTCGTGCTGCGAAATTACCGAGAATTGAAATTGCGCGTCCAAGTCATATTATTGGTAAAAATACGGTTTCAGCCATGCAGGCAGGGATTGTGTATGGATATGTAGGACAAGTTGAAGGAATTGTATCTCGTATGAAAGCAGAAGCTAAAACAGAACCTAAAGTAATTGCGACAGGTGGTTTAGCGACTTTAGTTGCCAAAGAATCGAACATCATTGATATTGTCGATCCTTTCCTGACATTGAAAGGGTTGCAGTTGATTTACACAAAGAATGCAGACACCATCTAAAGCGAACGATTAGATCAAGCAAAATTGAAAGGTGTGTCATATATGAGTGATTATTTAGTAAAAGCATTAGCTTTTAATAATCAAGTTCGTGCGTATGCCGTGCGAACAACAGAAACTGTTGGAGAAGCACAACGACGCCATTACACGTGGCCAACAGCATCTGCTGCATTAGGAAGATCAATGACAGCAGGCGTTATGATGGGAGCTATGTTAAAGGGTGAAAATAAATTAACGATTAAAGTTGAAGGTGGAGGTCCAATCGGTCCTATCCTTGTGGATAGCAATGCGAAAGGACAAGTACGAGGGTATGTAACACATCCTCAAACACATTTTGACTTAAATAAATTTGGGAAATTAGATGTGGCACGTGCTGTTGGAACAGAAGGGTATTTAACAGTTGTGAAAGACCTTGGTATGCGTGAAAACTTTACAGGTCAAGTTCCAATTGTCTCTGGTGAACTTGGTGAAGACTTTACGTATTATTTCGTTTCTTCAGAGCAAACGCCTTCTTCTGTTGGGGTTGGGGTATTAGTGAACCCAGACAACACCATCCTTGCATCAGGTGGGTTTATTATTCAGCTTTTACCAGGAACAGATGAAGAGGTTATTTCAGAAATTGAAAACCGTTTAAACTCTGTACCGGCTATTTCAAAGCTTATTGAAAAAGGTCTAACGCCAGAAGAAATTCTTCATACCCTACTAGGCGAAGAAAACGTAAAAATTCTGGAGACAATGCCAGTTGAATTTCATTGCCAATGTTCAAGAGAGCGAATTGCTGATGCGATCGTTGGCTTAGGAAAACAAGAAATTCAAGACATGATTGATGAAGATGGAAAAGCGGAAGCGCAGTGCCATTTCTGTAATGAACTTTATCAATTCGATAAAGAAGCATTAGAAGAATTAAAAGAAAGCGCGCAATAATAGCTATAAAAAGTAGAGGCTAATGAATTTGGCCTCTACTTTTGTATATGGAGAGTGTACTAGGCCATGAACGTTTTTTAGAGGCATCATAGCACGTTAATTCGATTACATATATAGGTCTTTTCTAACGTACACTATGAGTAAAATGATTGACAATTTAGAAAATAACTGATACATTTTTGACAGATAAAATCAATAAAATTACTCGGGATTAGGAGTGGATTTAGATGGTTCGTGTAGCAAACTCAGTAACAGAATTAATTGGTCAAACGCCAATCGTAAAATTAAATCATATCGTTGAAGAGGGTTTAGCAGACGTTTATTTAAAGCTAGAATTTATGAATCCCGGCAGTAGTGTAAAAGATCGTATTGCATTAGCGATGATTGAAGCAGCCGAAGAAAAAGGCGCTTTACAACCAGGATCTACCCTAGTGGAGCCGACAAGTGGTAACACAGGGATTGGTCTTGCGATGGTAGCAGCAGCAAAAGGATATAAAGCTATTCTTGTAATGCCGGATACAATGAGTATGGAGCGTCGTAATCTTTTAAAAGCTTACGGTGCAGAGCTTGTGTTAACTCCTGGAGCTGAGGGTATGGGAGGAGCAATCCGCAAAGCAGAAGAGCTTTCAAAGGAACATGGCTATTTCATGCCTCAACAATTCAGTAATGAAGCGAACCCAGAAGTACACCGCCGTACAACTGGAAAAGAAATCGTTGAGCAGATGGGCGATCAGTTAGATGCCTTTATTGCAGGTGTTGGTACTGGTGGAACGATTACAGGAGCTGGCCAAGTATTAAAAGAAAAATACCCAGACATCAAAATCTATGCTGTAGAACCAACGGATTCACCGGTTCTAAGTGGTGGGAAACCAGGTCCTCATAAAATTCAAGGTATCGGAGCAGGATTCGTTCCATCAATTTTAGATACAGAAGTTTATGAAGGAATTATTAAAATTCAAAATGAAGAAGCATTTGAATACGCTCGTCAAGCTGCACGTACAGAAGGAATTCTAGGTGGTATTTCTTCAGGCGCTGCGATTGCTGCAGCATTAAAAGTAGCAAAAGAGCTAGGAGCAGGGAAAAAAGTCTTGGCGATCATTCCAAGTAACGGTGAGCGTTATTTAAGTACACCTCTTTATCAATTTGATGAAAACTAATCATCATTGATGTGAAAAGCTAGACGGGAACTTCCCGTCTGGCTTTTTTTATTTCCTCCTTTTACTAACCTAAGAGCCGTGAACAAAGGAAAAAAATCATGTACAATAAGAAGTAAGTGAATGCTTTTAGGAGAGTGAATGCATGCAACAGTGGGCATCTTGGGGTAAGAAGATAGATCTTTCAAGTAATACTTGGTTTCAAAAGTATCAGGAGCTTAGTGCAGAAGAAACGAACCATATTTTATTGGAAAGTGGTCGAGGTGGTCGTTACAGCATTATGGGCCTAAGACCTTTTGCCATTTTAAAGGGCTCAGAAGGTCAGTTAGAGATTCAAGAACAAACGGAAAAAGTGACTAAGCAAGGGAACCCTCTTCAGTTGATGAAGGAGTGGATGAAGAAATATGAAGCACCGACAAACCCGGAACTTCCCTCGTTCCAAAGCGGAGCGATTGGCTACTTAAGCTATGACTATGTTCGATATGTTGAAAAACTACCGGCTAGCGCTAAAAATGATTTAGCATTTCCAGAGCTTTATTTTTTAATGTTTCATGATGTTTTCGTTTATGATCATCACACAGAGGAGTTGTGGGTGATGGTTCACGATCAGCATAAAAGAAAAGAAGCTGCGGATGATCTGATAAATGAATATATAAAAAAGTGGACATCGCCTGTACAACATCATATCAAGTATGAAAAAATAGGAATGGTGGAAAATCCCTTATCTGTTTCAATGGAAGAAGAGGAATTTCAACAAGCAGTTGAAAAAATTAAGCAATATATATCACAAGGAGATGTTTTTCAAGTAAACTTGTCTGTAAGGCAATCTAAGCCGTTGCATACTCATCCCATGAATTTGTATGAGCAACTGCGTTCGGTGAATCCTTCTCCTTATATGTCTTATATGCAAACCGAGGATTTCCATATTGTAAGCTCTTCTCCCGAACTGCTGATTAAAAAGCAGGGCAAGGAACTAAGTACGCGTCCTATTGCAGGTACTCGTTCGAGAGGGAGAAATGCGGAAGAAGATCTCGAGCTTGCTAACGAGCTTATTCAAAACGAGAAAGAACGAGCAGAGCACGTCATGCTAGTGGACCTGGAGCGAAATGATCTAGGTCGCGTCTCTCAGTACGGGACGGTAGAAGTGGATGAGTTTATGGTGATTGAAAAGTATTCACACGTGATGCACATTGTTTCAAATGTAAAGGGAATGGTACAAGATAACAAGGACTTTGTTGACGTTATTGATGCAGTATTTCCCGGGGGAACCATCACAGGAGCCCCTAAAATTAGAACAATGGAAATCATTGAGGAGTTAGAGCCTGTTCGCCGAGGACTGTATACAGGTTCTATTGGCTGGATTGGTTTTAATGGAGATATGGAGCTGAATATTGTTATTCGCACCATGCTAGTTGAGAAAGGAGAGGTTCATGTTCAGGCCGGGGCTGGAATTGTCATCGATTCGAATCCGTCCCATGAATATAAAGAATCTCTAAAGAAAGCACTGGCTTTATGGAAAGCCAAAGAGTTGAGTGAAAAAGAGCTGAGCGGAGGTAGTAGAGAATGATTTTAATGATTGATAATTATGATTCATTTACTTTTAATTTGGTACAGTATTTAGGTGAACTTGGGGAAGACCTTGTGGTAAAACGAAATGATGAAATTACAATTGAAGAAATTAAAGAGTTAAACCCAGATTTTCTGATGATTTCACCAGGCCCATGCAGTCCAAATGAGGCAGGTATAAGCTTGAAAGCAATCGAAGAGTTTGCGGGGGAAATTCCGATCTTTGGAGTTTGTCTAGGGCATCAATCCATTGGACAAGTATTCGGTGGTAATGTAATTCGCTCCGAACGCTTAATGCACGGGAAGACATCTGAAATTCATCATGATGGAAACACAGTCTTCAAGGGATTAGAGCAGCCATTTGTTGCAACGAGATATCACTCACTAATCGTTGAGAAAGAATCGTTACCAGAATGCTTAGAAATATCAGCATGGACAGAAGAAGGAGAGATTATGGGTCTTCGTCATAAAACGCTCCCTATTGAAGGTGTACAATTTCACCCTGAATCCATTATGACGTCGTTCGGAAAAGAAATGCTTCAAAACTTTATTCATACTTACCAAAAGAAGTGATGATATGTATATATATATAAACAACCGCATCGTAGAAGAAAAAGAAGCAACAATCTCCCCGTTTGATCATGGATATACGTATGGGCTTGGATTGTTTGAAACGTTTCGTGTCTATGATGGACACCCCTTTTTATTCGATGATCATCTAGAGAGGTTGAAAAAAGGGTTGTCTACGTTGTCTATTCAATGGGATAAGACAAGGGAAGATATATTGGGTACTTTAAAACAGCTGATGATCAAAAATGATCTAAGGAATGCTTACGTTCGTTTGAATGTTTCGGCGGGGCCTGGAGAGCTGGGGTTATATACTGGTGTTTATGACCACCCAACAACGATTATGTATATAAAACCATTACCAGAGCCTAGTGGTTTTCCAGTCAAAGAAGCACAAATTTTAGCGCTCAGAAGGAATACACCAGAAGGAGAAGAGCGTTTAAAATCCCATCACTACTTAAATAATGTATTAGCCAAACGAGAAGTAGGAGATACACCACATAAAGAAGGGCTCTTTCTAACAAATGATGGATATGTTGCAGAGGGTGTAGTGTCCAACGTGTTTTTTGTGAACAATAAGAAGGTGTACACGCCTGCTTTGGATACAGGTATCTTAAACGGCATTACACGACAGTTTGTTTTATCACTGTTGAAGCATTTAGACATTTCGGTAGTAGAAGGGTTTTATACAGAGAGGGAGCTTTTAGAGAGTGATGAAGTGTTTGTCACCAATTCCATTCAGGAGATTGTGTCTATTACCTCTATTGGCGAGGAACAGTTTCAGGTAGGAGAAGGGACGTTAACGCGTCATTTGCAACAGCTCTATCGTCAAAAGACCTCTTCTTTATGGAGTCGATTTGCTTTATAGAAAGGAACATGACATGGTTTCAAATACTTTAGTGCCTTCTTCACTCATTTCGTGTGGAGATTACACATTAAATCACAAAGAAAAAACCCTTATTATGGGTATTCTAAATATGACACCTGACTCATTTTCAGATGGTGGAAAATACAATCAGTTGGAAGTGGCAGTTAAGCGAGCTCAACAGCTTGTCGAGGATGGCGCAGATATTATTGATATAGGCGGAGAATCTACGCGCCCCGGATATACAAAGATTTCGGATGAAGAGGAAATTGCCCGTGTGACGCCTGTTATTGCTTCAATTCGAGACAATGTACAAGCGCCTATTTCAATTGATACGTACAAATCGGAAGTAGCGAGATCTGCTGTTGAAGCGGGTGCTCATATTATTAATGACATTTGGGGTGCGAAGGCTGATCCTAAAATTGCTGAAGTAGCCGCCTCTTATAACGTCCCGATCGTTCTCATGCATAACCGAGATAAGTCGAGCTATAACGATCTTATACCAGATATGATCAAAGACTTAAATGAAAGTATTGAAATCGCTAAGCGCGCAGGCGTAAAAGATGAGCAGATTATTTTGGATCCTGGCATCGGCTTTGCCAAAGGGTTTCAACAAAACCTAGAAGTAATGCGTAATCTACACCGCTTTAAGGTGTGGGGATATCCTGTTCTTTTAGGAACTTCTAGAAAATCAATGATTGGTCGCGTGTTGGATTTACCTCCTGAGGAACGAGCAGAAGGGACCGCTGCGACTGTAGCTTTAGGTATTGAACAGGGAATTGAAATAATGCGGGTACATGATGTATTAGAAATCTCTCGTTTTGCTAAAATGATGGATGTACTAGTTGGTAAAGGGGATGTCAACAATCGATAAGATTTTTGTCAACCAGATGCAGTTTTATGGTTACCATGGTGTTTTACCAGAAGAAAATAAATTAGGTCAACGATTTAACGTTGACCTAATGGTAGAACTGGATTTGGAAGAGGCCGGAAAGAACGATAATTTTCAGCATACGGTCAGCTATGCAGATTTATATGCTGTTTGTAGAGATGTAGTAGAAAACAAGCGTTTTAAGCTTGTAGAAGCAATTGCTGAGGAAATTGCTGCTCAAATCTTAGTAGAATACGAATTGATTCAGGTATGCACTGTAAAAGTATACAAGCCTGATCCACCGATTCAAGGCTATTACAATTCAGTAGCTGTTGAAATCAAGAGGAGCAGATAGATGAAAAATAAAGCATATATCGCCCTTGGTTCAAATATAGGAAACCGAGCTAGTTTTTTGTCTGAGGCAATTGAAGGTCTTCGGGCGAATCCGCATATCACAGTGGAACAAGTTTCTTCTATTTATGAGACAGCACCTGTTGGTTACACTGAGCAGGCTTCTTTTTTAAATATGGTGGTGAGAATAAAGACGGACTTGAATGCTCATGACTTATTGGATATCTTACAAGACCTTGAACAAAAGGGTGGAAGAAAGAGAGAGATACACTGGGGGCCTAGGACGCTAGACCTTGACATTTTGCTGTATAACCAAGAAAATATTGTATCAGAACGTCTCATTCTTCCACACCCTCGAATGTGGGAACGAGGTTTTGTTATGATTCCATTAGCAGAGATTGATTCTTCGCTCCTTGTACCATCAACGAACGAACCAATCTCTGCCTATATAGATAAATTAGAAGGTAGAGAAGGAGTAAGAGTATGGAAACAGAAAAATGGGGAAGACGAATTCGAGCTTTTCGAAAACTAAAAGGATATACGCAAGAAAGTTTTGCGGAAACTTTAGGAGTTTCTGTTTCTATTGTAGGTGAAATTGAAAGAGGTAACCGTATGCCATCTGCTGAATTTTTAGATGAAGCGGTTAATGTTCTAGGGATTACGAAAGATGAGTTAATTCCTGAAAAGTAAGGGGAGTGTTATAGAACTTGTTTAAAATAGGAGATTACATCCTAATGAGGCAGGAGCCTTTACTGATGAAGGAAGAAAAGAACTAGTACAACCCCTTGATAGGGAATGGTTTTGCGGAAACGATTATTGAAGAGACAGAAAAGAAAGACGAAAACATTCAGGCTATTTGACAGCAATAGTGTGCTAACCTATAATACCCCTATTGTATAACAATCATTGCCAGTAACAAACTGGCATTTTCCGATTGATAGCTTGTAAGAAGTAGAACCAACAATTATATAAGCATGGAGATGATTATAGATGAGTCATGAAGAATTAAATGACCAACTACTTGTTCGCCGAGAAAAAATGCAGGGCTTACGTGAAAAAGGTTTAGATCCGTTTGGTAAAAGATTTGAACGTTCTCACTTAACGCAAGATGTAATTACTGAGTATGATGGTTTTTCAAAAGAAGAACTAGAAGAAAAAGATGTTGAAGTAACGCTAGCAGGCCGCGTAATGACTAAGCGCGGAAAAGGAAAAGCGGGATTCGCGCATCTTCAAGATTTAAAAGGACAAGTTCAGATTTATGTTCGTAAAGATGCTATTGGTGAAGAAGCTTACGAGATCTTTAACACGGTAGATATCGGGGATCATGTAGGTGTGAAAGGGAAAGTCTTTAAAACAAAAGTAGGAGAACTTTCTATTAAAGTTCAAGAATTTACTTTATTATCTAAGGCGCTACGCCCTTTACCTGATAAATTCCACGGCCTTAAAGATATTGAACAACGCTATCGTCAAAGATATCTAGACTTAATTACAAATCCAGAAAGCAGAAGTACGTTTATTACACGTAGCTTAATTATTCAGTCTATGCGTCGCTATCTAGACAGCCATGGCTATCTAGAAGTTGAGACACCAATGATGCATTCGATTGCTGGTGGAGCATCAGCTCGTCCATTCATTACACATCATAATACATTAGATATGACTCTATATATGCGTATTGCGATCGAGCTACACTTAAAACGCCTTATTGTAGGTGGTTTAGAGAAAGTATACGAGATTGGCCGCGTATTCCGTAATGAAGGGGTATCTACACGTCATAACCCTGAATTCACCATGATTGAGTTGTATGAAGCTTATGCAGATTACAAAGATATCATGAGCCTTACTGAAAACTTAGTTGCTCATATTGCTAAAGAAGTTTTAGGTACTACTAAAATCCAATATGGTGATCAAGAAGTAGACTTGACTCCAGAATGGACGCGTCTACATATGGTTGATGCTGTTAAGCAATATACGGGTGTAGACTTCTGGAAAGAAATGTCCCTAGAAGAAGCACGTGCTTTAGCAAAAGAAAACGGTGTGGAAATTACTGAACACATGCAATACGGTCATATCGTAAATGAGTTCTTCGAACAAAGAGTAGAGGAAAAGCTAATTCAACCTACATTCATTTACGGTCATCCAGTAGAGATTTCACCGTTAGCGAAGAAGAATGATGAGGACTCTCGCTTCACAGATCGCTTTGAATTGTTCATCGTAGGACGTGAGCATGCAAATGCGTTTACGGAGTTGAATGACCCGATTGATCAGCGCGAACGTTTTGAAGCGCAGTTAAAAGAGAAAGAGCAAGGAAATGATGAAGCGCATGAAATGGATAATGACTTCATTGAAGCGTTAGAATACGGTATGCCGCCAACAGGTGGTCTAGGAATTGGTATTGATCGTCTAGTAATGCTTCTAACGAATGCACCATCTATTCGTGATGTGTTATTATTCCCTCAAATGCGTCAACGTTAATAAGGAAAGAGGAAGGCTTGTAGAAGCTTTCCTCTTTTTTAATTACCTAACAAAAACTAAAAATTACAACTTCTTTTAAAGGTATTGCTATCACTAAAAATATTTGATATATTAATATTCGTTGCTGCAAACAACATAAATATTTTGGAAAAGCTAGAAAAACTTTTCAAAAAAGATGTTGACATCAACGGAACGAAAATGATATGATAGTTAAGTCGCTTACGAGCGAGATGAACTTTGAAAACTGAACAAAACAAGCAAAACGTCAACGTTTTAAAAGTAAGACAACAAATGAGCAAGTCAAACATTTCTTCGGAGAGTTTGATCCTGGCTCAGGACGAACGCTGGCGGCGTGCCTAATACATGCAAGTCGAGCGGACTTGTTAGAAGCTTGCTTCTAACAAGTTAGCGGCGGACGGGTGAGTAACACGTGGGTAACCTGCCTGTAAGATGGGGATAACTCCGGGAAACCGGAGCTAATACCGAATAACACTTTCGCTCGCATGAGCGGATGTTAAAAGACGGTTTCGGCTGTCACTTACAGATGGACCCGCGGCGCATTAGCTAGTTGGTGAGGTAACGGCTCACCAAGGCGACGATGCGTAGCCGACCTGAGAGGGTGATCGGCCACACTGGGACTGAGACACGGCCCAGACTCCTACGGGAGGCAGCAGTAGGGAATCTTCCGCAATGGACGAAAGTCTGACGGAGCAACGCCGCGTGAGTGATGAAGGTTTTCGGATCGTAAAACTCTGTTGTTAGGGAAGAACAAGTACGAGAGTAACTGCTCGTACCTTGACGGTACCTAACCAGAAAGCCACGGCTAACTACGTGCCAGCAGCCGCGGTAATACGTAGGTGGCAAGCGTTGTCCGGAATTATTGGGCGTAAAGCGCGCGCAGGCGGTTCCTTAAGTCTGATGTGAAAGCCCACGGCTCAACCGTGGAGGGTCATTGGAAACTGGGGAACTTGAGTGCAGAAGAGGAAAGCGGAATTCCACGTGTAGCGGTGAAATGCGTAGAGATGTGGAGGAACACCAGTGGCGAAGGCGGCTTTCTGGTCTGTAACTGACGCTGAGGCGCGAAAGCGTGGGGAGCAAACAGGATTAGATACCCTGGTAGTCCACGCCGTAAACGATGAGTGCTAAGTGTTAGAGGGTTTCCGCCCTTTAGTGCTGCAGCTAACGCATTAAGCACTCCGCCTGGGGAGTACGGCCGCAAGGCTGAAACTCAAAGGAATTGACGGGGGCCCGCACAAGCGGTGGAGCATGTGGTTTAATTCGAAGCAACGCGAAGAACCTTACCAGGTCTTGACATCCTTTGACCACTCTAGAGATAGAGCTTTCCCCTTCGGGGGACAAAGTGACAGGTGGTGCATGGTTGTCGTCAGCTCGTGTCGTGAGATGTTGGGTTAAGTCCCGCAACGAGCGCAACCCTTGATCTTAGTTGCCAGCATTAAGTTGGGCACTCTAAGGTGACTGCCGGTGACAAACCGGAGGAAGGTGGGGATGACGTCAAATCATCATGCCCCTTATGACCTGGGCTACACACGTGCTACAATGGATGATACAAAGGGTTGCGAAGCCGCGAGGTGAAGCTAATCTCATAAAATCATTCTCAGTTCGGATTGTAGGCTGCAACTCGCCTACATGAAGCTGGAATCGCTAGTAATCGCGGATCAGCATGCCGCGGTGAATACGTTCCCGGGCCTTGTACACACCGCCCGTCACACCACGAGAGTTTGTAACACCCGAAGTCGGTGGGGTAACCGTAAGGAGCCAGCCGCCTAAGGTGGGACAGATGATTGGGGTGAAGTCGTAACAAGGTAGCCGTATCGGAAGGTGCGGCTGGATCACCTCCTTTCTAAGGAAAATTGCTTGAACCACGTGTTCAGCAACAAACAACGTGACGTCGTTTTGTTCAGTTTTGAAGGTTCATTACGAACTTTCAATAAGAAGTCTTTTGATCACGTCGTGATCATGAGGCAGTTGTTCTTTGAAAACTAGATAGCAAGAATGTTAAGGAAAACAAAGTGTAACACTTTTTTAATAACCAATACGGTTAAGTTAGAAAGGGCGCACGGTGGATGCCTTGGCACTAGGAGCCGATGAAGGACGGGACTAACACCGATATGCTTCGGGGAGCTGTAAGTAAGCTTTGATCCGGAGATTTCCGAATGGGGAAACCCATCATTCGTAATGGAATGATATCTTCTTCTGAATACATAGGAAGTTGAAGGCAGACCCGGGGAACTGAAACATCTAAGTACCCGGAGGAAAGGAAAGCAAACGCGATTTCCTGAGTAGCGGCGAGCGAAACGGAATTAGCCCAAACCAAGAGGCTTGCCTCTTGGGGTTGTAGGACACTCTATACGGAGTTACAAAGGAACGAGGTAAATGAAGAGGTCTGGAAAGGCCCGTCAAAGAAGGTAACAACCCTGTAGTTGAAACCTTGTTCTCTCTTGAGTGGATCCTGAGTACGGCGGAACACGTGAAATTCCGTCGGAAGCAGGGAGGACCATCTCCCAAGGCTAAATACTTCCTAGTGACCGATAGTGAACCAGTACCGTGAGGGAAAGGTGAAAAGCACCCCGGAAGGGGAGTGAAAGAGATCCTGAAACCGTGTGCCTACAAGTAGTCAGAGCCCGTTAACGGGTGATGGCGTGCCTTTTGTAGAATGAACCGGCGAGTTACGATCCCATGCAAGGTTAAGTCGATGAGACGGAGCCGCAGCGAAAGCGAGTCTGAATAGGGCGATTTGAGTATGTGGTCGTAGACCCGAAACCAGGTGATCTACCCATGTCCAGGGTGAAGTTCAGGTAACACTGAATGGAGGCCCGAACCCACGCACGTTGAAAAGTGCGGGGATGAGGTGTGGGTAGCGGAGAAATTCCAATCGAACTTGGAGATAGCTGGTTCTCTCCGAAATAGCTTTAGGGCTAGCCTCAAGGTGAGAGTTTTGGAGGTAGAGCACTGATTGGACTAGGGGCCCCCAACGGGTTACCGAATTCAGTCAAACTCCGAATGCCAAAAACTTATCCTTGGGAGTCAGACTGCGAGTGATAAGATCCGTAGTCAAGAGGGAAACAGCCCAGACCACCAGCTAAGGTCCCAAAGTATACGTTAAGTGGAAAAGGATGTGGAGTTGCTTAGACAACCAGGATGTTGGCTTAGAAGCAGCCACCATTTAAAGAGTGCGTAATAGCTCACTGGTCGAGTGACTCTGCGCCGAAAATGTACCGGGGCTAAACGTATCACCGAAGCTGTGGATTGACATCTTATGATGTCAGTGGTAGGAGAGCGTTCTAAGTGCTGTGAAGCTAGACCGTAAGGACTGGTGGAGCGCTTAGAAGTGAGAATGCCGGTATGAGTAGCGAAAGACAAGTGAGAATCTTGTCCACCGAATGCCTAAGGTTTCCTGAGGAAGGCTCGTCCGCTCAGGGTTAGTCGGGACCTAAGCCGAGGCCGAAAGGCGTAGGCGATGGCCAACAGGTTGATATTCCTGTACTACCTCCCCACCGTTTGAGCAATGGGGGGACGCAGGAGGATAGGGTAGGCGCACTGCTGGATATGTGCGTTCAAGCAGTAAGGCTGATGAGTAGGCAAATCCGCTCATCATAAGGCTGAGCTGTGATGACGAGGGAATTATAGTACCGAAGCTCCTGATTTCACACTGCCAAGAAAAGCCTCTAGCGAGGTGGGAGGTACCCGTACCGCAAACCGACACAGGTAGGCGAGGAGAGAATCCTAAGGTGATCGAGAGAACTCTCGTTAAGGAACTCGGCAAAATGACCCCGTAACTTCGGGAGAAGGGGTGCTCTGTTAGGGTGCAAGCCCGAGAGAGCCGCAGTGAATAGGCCCAGGCGACTGTTTAGCAAAAACACAGGTCTCTGCGAAGCCGTAAGGCGAAGTATAGGGGCTGACACCTGCCCGGTGCTGGAAGGTTAAGAGGAGAGGTTAGCGCAAGCGAAGCTTTGAATCGAAGCCCCAGTAAACGGCGGCCGTAACTATAACGGTCCTAAGGTAGCGAAATTCCTTGTCGGGTAAGTTCCGACCCGCACGAAAGGTGTAACGATCTGGGCACTGTCTCAACGAGAGACTCGGTGAAATTATAGTACCTGTGAAGATGCAGGTTACCCGCGACAGGACGGAAAGACCCCGTGGAGCTTTACTGTAGCCTGATATTGAATTTTGGTACAGCTTGTACAGGATAGGTAGGAGCCTGAGAAACCGGAGCGCTAGCTTCGGTGGAGGCGTCGGTGGGATACTACCCTGGCTGTATTGACATTCTAACCCACAGCCCTGATCGGGCTGGGAGACAGTGTCAGGTGGGCAGTTTGACTGGGGCGGTCGCCTCCTAAAGAGTAACGGAGGCGCCCAAAGGTTCCCTCAGAATGGTTGGAAATCATTCGTAGAGTGTAAAGGCACAAGGGAGCTTGACTGCGAGACCTACAAGTCGAGCAGGGACGAAAGTCGGGCTTAGTGATCCGGTGGTTCCGCATGGAAGGGCCATCGCTCAACGGATAAAAGCTACCCCGGGGATAACAGGCTTATCTCCCCCAAGAGTCCACATCGACGGGGAGGTTTGGCACCTCGATGTCGGCTCATCGCATCCTGGGGCTGTAGTCGGTCCCAAGGGTTGGGCTGTTCGCCCATTAAAGCGGTACGCGAGCTGGGTTCAGAACGTCGTGAGACAGTTCGGTCCCTATCCGTCGTGGGCGTAGGAAATTTGAGAGGAGCTGTCCTTAGTACGAGAGGACCGGGATGGACACACCGCTGGTGTACCAGTTGTCTTGCCAAAGGCATCGCTGGGTAGCTATGTGTGGACGGGATAAGTGCTGAAAGCATCTAAGCATGAAGCCCCCCTCAAGATGAGATTTCCCATAGCGCAAGCTAGTAAGATCCCTGAAAGACGATCAGGTAGATAGGTCTGAGGTGGAAGCGTGGCGACACGTGCAGCTGACAGATACTAATCGATCGAGGACTTAACCAAAATGTTTTTCCTTAACAATTGTTATCTAGTTTTGAAAGAACAACGTTCTTTCTATATAGTCTGGTGATTATGGCAGAGAGGTCACACCCGTTCCCATACCGAACACGGAAGTTAAGCTCTCTAGCGCCGATGGTAGTTGGGGGTTTCCCCCTGTGAGAGTAGGACATCGCCAGGCTGTATCTATCTAATAGATATATTTTTTCATACTTTTGTTCTAATAGAAAATGTTTTTAAAAAACCATTGACAATTAGAAATGCGCAAATGATATGATAGTTAAGTCGCTTACGAGCGAGATGAACTTTGAAAACTGAACAAAACAAGCAAAACGTCAACGTTTTAAAAGTAAGACAACAAATGAGCAAGTCAAACATTTCTTCGGAGAGTTTGATCCTGGCTCAGGACGAACGCTGGCGGCGTGCCTAATACATGCAAGTCGAGCGGACTTGTTAGAAGCTTGCTTCTAACAAGTTAGCGGCGGACGGGTGAGTAACACGTGGGTAACCTGCCTGTAAGATGGGGATAACTCCGGGAAACCGGAGCTAATACCGAATAACACTTTCGCTCGCATGAGCGGATGTTAAAAGACGGTTTCGGCTGTCACTTACAGATGGACCCGCGGCGCATTAGCTAGTTGGTGAGGTAACGGCTCACCAAGGCGACGATGCGTAGCCGACCTGAGAGGGTGATCGGCCACACTGGGACTGAGACACGGCCCAGACTCCTACGGGAGGCAGCAGTAGGGAATCTTCCGCAATGGACGAAAGTCTGACGGAGCAACGCCGCGTGAGTGATGAAGGTTTTCGGATCGTAAAACTCTGTTGTTAGGGAAGAACAAGTACGAGAGTAACTGCTCGTACCTTGACGGTACCTAACCAGAAAGCCACGGCTAACTACGTGCCAGCAGCCGCGGTAATACGTAGGTGGCAAGCGTTGTCCGGAATTATTGGGCGTAAAGCGCGCGCAGGCGGTTCCTTAAGTCTGATGTGAAAGCCCACGGCTCAACCGTGGAGGGTCATTGGAAACTGGGGAACTTGAGTGCAGAAGAGGAAAGCGGAATTCCACGTGTAGCGGTGAAATGCGTAGAGATGTGGAGGAACACCAGTGGCGAAGGCGGCTTTCTGGTCTGTAACTGACGCTGAGGCGCGAAAGCGTGGGGAGCAAACAGGATTAGATACCCTGGTAGTCCACGCCGTAAACGATGAGTGCTAAGTGTTAGAGGGTTTCCGCCCTTTAGTGCTGCAGCTAACGCATTAAGCACTCCGCCTGGGGAGTACGGCCGCAAGGCTGAAACTCAAAGGAATTGACGGGGGCCCGCACAAGCGGTGGAGCATGTGGTTTAATTCGAAGCAACGCGAAGAACCTTACCAGGTCTTGACATCCTTTGACCACTCTAGAGATAGAGCTTTCCCCTTCGGGGGACAAAGTGACAGGTGGTGCATGGTTGTCGTCAGCTCGTGTCGTGAGATGTTGGGTTAAGTCCCGCAACGAGCGCAACCCTTGATCTTAGTTGCCAGCATTAAGTTGGGCACTCTAAGGTGACTGCCGGTGACAAACCGGAGGAAGGTGGGGATGACGTCAAATCATCATGCCCCTTATGACCTGGGCTACACACGTGCTACAATGGATGATACAAAGGGTTGCGAAGCCGCGAGGTGAAGCTAATCTCATAAAATCATTCTCAGTTCGGATTGTAGGCTGCAACTCGCCTACATGAAGCTGGAATCGCTAGTAATCGCGGATCAGCATGCCGCGGTGAATACGTTCCCGGGCCTTGTACACACCGCCCGTCACACCACGAGAGTTTGTAACACCCGAAGTCGGTGGGGTAACCGTAAGGAGCCAGCCGCCTAAGGTGGGACAGATGATTGGGGTGAAGTCGTAACAAGGTAGCCGTATCGGAAGGTGCGGCTGGATCACCTCCTTTCTAAGGAAAATTGCTTGAACCTCGTGTTCAGCAACAAACAACGTGACGTCGTTTTGTTCAGTTTTGAAGGTTCATTGAGAACTTTCAATAAGAAGTCTTTTGATCACATCGTGATCATGAGGCAGTTGTTCTTTGAAAACTAGATAGCAAGAATGTTAAGGAAAACAAAGTGTAACACTTTTTTAATAACCAATACGGTTAAGTTAGAAAGGGCGCACGGTGGATGCCTTGGCACTAGGAGCCGATGAAGGACGGGACTAACACCGATATGCTTCGGGGAGCTGTAAGTAAGCTTTGATCCGGAGATTTCCGAATGGGGAAACCCATCATTCGTAATGGAATGATATCTTCTTCTGAATACATAGGAAGTTGAA
Source organism: Priestia koreensis (assembly GCF_022646885.1). GTDB lineage: Bacteria > Bacillota > Bacilli > Bacillales > Bacillaceae_H > Bacillus_AG > Bacillus_AG koreensis_A. Next base: position 98,292 of record NZ_CP061868.1, read on the forward strand.
GGCAGACCCGGGGAACTGAAACATCTAAGTACCCGGAGGAAAGGAAAGCAAACGCGATTTCCTGAGTAGCGGCGAGCGAAACGGAATTAGCCCAAACCAAGAGGCTTGCCTCTTGGGGTTGTAGGACACTCTATACGGAGTTACAAAGGAACGAGGTAAATGAAGAGGTCTGGAAAGGCCCGTCAAAGAAGGTAACAACCCTGTAGTTGAAACCTTGTTCTCTCTTGAGTGGATCCTGAGTACGGCGGAACACGTGAAATTCCGTCGGAAGCAGGGAGGACCATCTCCCAAGGCTAAATACTTCCTAGTGACCGATAGTGAACCAGTACCGTGAGGGAAAGGTGAAAAGCACCCCGGAAGGGGAGTGAAAGAGATCCTGAAACCGTGTGCCTACAAGTAGTCAGAGCCCGTTAACGGGTGATGGCGTGCCTTTTGTAGAATGAACCGGCGAGTTACGATCCCATGCAAGGTTAAGTCGATGAGACGGAGCCGCAGCGAAAGCGAGTCTGAATAGGGCGATTTGAGTATGTGGTCGTAGACCCGAAACCAGGTGATCTACCCATGTCCAGGGTGAAGTTCAGGTAACACTGAATGGAGGCCCGAACCCACGCACGTTGAAAAGTGCGGGGATGAGGTGTGGGTAGCGGAGAAATTCCAATCGAACTTGGAGATAGCTGGTTCTCTCCGAAATAGCTTTAGGGCTAGCCTCAAGGTGAGAGTTTTGGAGGTAGAGCACTGATTGGACTAGGGGCCCCCAACGGGTTACCGAATTCAGTCAAACTCCGAATGCCAAAAACTTATCCTTGGGAGTCAGACTGCGAGTGATAAGATCCGTAGTCAAGAGGGAAACAGCCCAGACCACCAGCTAAGGTCCCAAAGTATACGTTAAGTGGAAAAGGATGTGGAGTTGCTTAGACAACCAGGATGTTGGCTTAGAAGCAGCCACCATTTAAAGAGTGCGTAATAGCTCACTGGTCGAGTGACTCTGCGCCGAAAATGTACCGGGGCTAAACGTATCACCGAAGCTGTGGATTGACATCTTATGATGTCAGTGGTAGGAGAGCGTTCTAAGTGCTGTGAAGCTAGACCGTAAGGACTGGTGGAGCGCTTAGAAGTGAGAATGCCGGTATGAGTAGCGAAAGACAAGTGAGAATCTTGTCCACCGAATGCCTAAGGTTTCCTGAGGAAGGCTCGTCCGCTCAGGGTTAGTCGGGACCTAAGCCGAGGCCGAAAGGCGTAGGCGATGGCCAACAGGTTGATATTCCTGTACTACCTCCCCACCGTTTGAGCAATGGGGGGACGCAGGAGGATAGGGTAGGCGCACTGCTGGATATGTGCGTTCAAGCAGTAAGGCTGATGAGTAGGCAAATCCGCTCATCATAAGGCTGAGCTGTGATGACGAGGGAATTATAGTACCGAAGCTCCTGATTTCACACTGCCAAGAAAAGCCTCTAGCGAGGTGGGAGGTACCCGTACCGCAAACCGACACAGGTAGGCGAGGAGAGAATCCTAAGGTGATCGAGAGAACTCTCGTTAAGGAACTCGGCAAAATGACCCCGTAACTTCGGGAGAAGGGGTGCTCTGTTAGGGTGCAAGCCCGAGAGAGCCGCAGTGAATAGGCCCAGGCGACTGTTTAGCAAAAACACAGGTCTCTGCGAAGCCGTAAGGCGAAGTATAGGGGCTGACACCTGCCCGGTGCTGGAAGGTTAAGAGGAGAGGTTAGCGCAAGCGAAGCTTTGAATCGAAGCCCCAGTAAACGGCGGCCGTAACTATAACGGTCCTAAGGTAGCGAAATTCCTTGTCGGGTAAGTTCCGACCCGCACGAAAGGTGTAACGATCTGGGCACTGTCTCAACGAGAGACTCGGTGAAATTATAGTACCTGTGAAGATGCAGGTTACCCGCGACAGGACGGAAAGACCCCGTGGAGCTTTACTGTAGCCTGATATTGAATTTTGGTACAGCTTGTACAGGATAGGTAGGAGCCTGAGAAACCGGAGCGCTAGCTTCGGTGGAGGCGTCGGTGGGATACTACCCTGGCTGTATTGACATTCTAACCCACAGCCCTGATCGGGCTGGGAGACAGTGTCAGGTGGGCAGTTTGACTGGGGCGGTCGCCTCCTAAAGAGTAACGGAGGCGCCCAAAGGTTCCCTCAGAATGGTTGGAAATCATTCGTAGAGTGTAAAGGCACAAGGGAGCTTGACTGCGAGACCTACAAGTCGAGCAGGGACGAAAGTCGGGCTTAGTGATCCGGTGGTTCCGCATGGAAGGGCCATCGCTCAACGGATAAAAGCTACCCCGGGGATAACAGGCTTATCTCCCCCAAGAGTCCACATCGACGGGGAGGTTTGGCACCTCGATGTCGGCTCATCGCATCCTGGGGCTGTAGTCGGTCCCAAGGGTTGGGCTGTTCGCCCATTAAAGCGGTACGCGAGCTGGGTTCAGAACGTCGTGAGACAGTTCGGTCCCTATCCGTCGTGGGCGTAGGAAATTTGAGAGGAGCTGTCCTTAGTACGAGAGGACCGGGATGGACACACCGCTGGTGTACCAGTTGTCTTGCCAAAGGCATCGCTGGGTAGCTATGTGTGGACGGGATAAGTGCTGAAAGCATCTAAGCATGAAGCCCCCCTCAAGATGAGATTTCCCATAGCGCAAGCTAGTAAGATCCCTGAAAGACGATCAGGTAGATAGGTCTGAGGTGGAAGCGTGGCGACACGTGCAGCTGACAGATACTAATCGATCGAGGACTTAACCAAAAATGTTTTTCCTTAACAATTGTTATCTAGTTTTGAAAGAACAACGTTCTTTCTATATAGTCTGGTGATTATGGCAGAGAGGTCACACCCGTTCCCATACCGAACACGGAAGTTAAGCTCTCTAGCGCCGATGGTAGTTGGGGGTTTCCCCCTGTGAGAGTAGGACATCGCCAGGCACGTTGAAAAAAGACTAGTCAAATGACTAGTCTTTTTTGTGTTTTTATACACCATCGCCTAAAATAGAAATATACTTATAGGAGAAACTTTTCAAATATGTTTTGAAACCCTTTCTTTTGGAAACGATGATTGTATACAGATGGTCTAACAGTTGAAAATTTTTTCAAATGTATTTATAGTAAGGATATAGTCAAATATAGTCAAAGTCAGAAGGAGGGAGCCCTGTGGCAAATATCTCTGACATCATTGAACAGTATCTTAAAGAAGTACTAGATCTTAGTGAAAGAGAAATTGTAGAAATAAAGCGAAGTGAAGTAGCAGATAAATTTCAATGCGTCCCCTCACAAATTAATTATGTAATCAATACCCGTTTTACGTTAGAACGAGGATATGTAGTAGAGAGCAAAAGAGGTGGCGGTGGTTTTATCCGCATCATGAAAGTAAAAGTGCATGATTCTTCTCATCTATTTGAACAGGTAATTGATATGATTGGATATAAAATCACCCAAGCTAGTTCAGAAAATCTAATCATTCGTTTAGTTGAAGAAAACGTCATATCCGAGCGGGAAGCAAAGATTATGTTGAGCGTCATGGATCGTTCCGTCATTGCGATTAGTCTTCCTTACAGAGATGAGCTAAGAGCTAAGATTTTAAAATCGATGTTAAATGCTTTACGATATAAGTAATCAGCAATTTTTAAAAGTGGGTGAGGAAACCTAATGATTTGTCAGAACTGTGAAACTAGACCTGCGTCGCTACATTTTACGAAATTTATCAATGGTGAAAAAACCGAAATTCACTTATGTGAACAGTGTGCAAAGGAAAACGGTGAGTCACTAATGTTCCAAGGAAATTCAGGATTTTCCATCAATAACTTATTAGCTGGCCTCATTAATTTGGAATCTTCTTTTTCGAAGTCTACTAAGCAACAAACATATAGCAATAAAGAAGTTTTACAGTGTCCACACTGTAAAATGACTTATCACAAGTTTGCTAAGCTTGGGAAGTTCGGTTGTGCAGAGTGTTACAAGACGTTTGAGAATTCACTCACACCTTTTTTGAAAAGACTTCACGGCGGAAATTATGTTCATAATGGTAAAGTACCGAAGCGAATTGGTGGAAATATTCATTTAAAAAAGGAATTAGAAGCCATGAAATTGAACTTAAAAGAATACATTGCTCAAGAGGAGTTTGAAAAGGCAGCTGAGCTTAGAGATCAAATACGTGCTTTTGAGAAAAGGATTCAGGAAGGAAAAAAGGGGGACGAAACTTAATATGGCGATGAATAAATTTTTAAACCAAGCTATAAGTCCCTGGATGAACCAAAATGGTCCAGACTCAGATATTGTCCTAAGCAGCAGGGTGCGATTAGCACGAAATCTACAAGATTTTTTATTTCCTACGGTTTCTAAAGGTGAGCAAGACGCCCATTTAACAGCAAAAATCAAACACGACCTATTTCAAGATGACACTGAAAATAATTGGGAGTTTGAGTTTATCACAATGGGAGAGTTAGAACCTTTAGAGAAGAGGGTACTTGTAGAGAAGCACTTAATTAGCCCCAAGCTAGCGGAAGAGTCGGTGTACGGAGCATGTATCCTATCTAAAAACGAAGAAATTAGTATCATGATTAATGAAGAAGATCATTTTCGTATACAGTGTTTATTCCCTGGTCTTCAGCTGTTGGAATCTCTAAACGAGGCAAATCAAATTGATGATTGGATCGAGAGAAATTTCGACTATGCCTATGATGAAACAAGAGGTTATTTAACAAGCTGTCCTACCAACGTTGGAACAGGGTTAAGAGCTTCGGTCATGATGCATCTTCCGGCTTTAGTAATGACGAGACAAATTAACCGTATTATTCCGGCTATTAACCAATTAGGTTTAGTGGTAAGAGGAATTTATGGGGAAGGTAGCGAAGCTCTAGGAAACATCTTTCAAGTTTCAAACCAAATGACTCTTGGGAAATCAGAAGAAGACATTGTGGGTGACTTGACGAGCGTAGTAAAGCAGCTGATTGAACAAGAGCGGGCAGCTCGAAATGCGTTGCTTAATACCTCTCATATTGAGTTAGAGGACCGAGTATTCCGCTCATATGGTACCCTTTCTCATAGTCGCATTATTGAATCGAAAGAAGCGGCTAAATGTCTCTCTGATATTCGATTAGGGATTGACCTAGGATATATAAAAAATATTCCTAGAAATATATTAAATGAACTAATGATTAAAACACAGCCTGGGTTTCTACAGCGATATTTCGGGGGAGCATTGAGTCCTGATGAAAGAGACATTAAAAGAGCCTCGTTAATCAGGGAATGCTTGCAAGACAAAAAAGATGAAAACTAATATGTGGAAGGTGACGATAATATGATGTTTGGAAGATTTACAGAGCGTGCTCAAAAGGTTTTAGCACTGGCGCAAGAAGAAGCTTTAAGACTAGGACATAATAATATTGGAACTGAGCATATTTTATTAGGAATTGTGCGTGAAGGTGAAGGTATTGCCGCTAAGGCTCTTTTAGCTTTAGGATTAGGCGCTGACAAAATTCAAAAAGAAGTTGAGAACTTGATTGGTCGTGGCCAAGAAGTGACTCAAACGATTCATTATACACCGAGAGCAAAAAAAGTTATTGAGCTCTCAATGGACGAAGCACGTAAGCTAGGACACTCTTACGTAGGAACAGAACACATTCTATTAGGGTTAATTCGCGAAGGCGAAGGAGTTGCTGCACGCGTTCTTAACAACCTAGGTGTAAGTTTAAATAAAGCACGTCAGCAAGTGTTACAGCTATTAGGTAGTAACGAGGCAACATCAAGCAATCAAGGTGGATCATCTTCTCACGCTAATACGCCTACTCTAGACAGCTTAGCACGTGATTTAACGGCGATTGCACGCGAAGGAAGCTTAGACCCTGTCATTGGTCGAAGTAAAGAAATTCAGCGTGTTATTGAGGTATTAAGCCGTCGTACGAAAAACAACCCTGTATTAATTGGGGAGCCTGGTGTTGGTAAAACAGCAATTGCTGAGGGATTAGCACAACAAATTGTCAACAACGAAGTGCCAGAAATTTTACGTGACAAACGCGTGATGACGCTAGACATGGGTACTGTGGTAGCAGGAACGAAATATCGTGGTGAGTTTGAGGATCGCTTGAAAAAAGTTATGGATGAAATCCGACAAGCGGGTAATATCATCTTATTCATTGATGAGCTTCACACATTGATCGGTGCTGGTGGTGCTGAAGGTGCAATTGATGCATCGAACATTTTAAAGCCTTCTCTTGCACGTGGTGAATTACAGTGTATTGGTGCAACGACTCTTGATGAGTACCGTAAATACATTGAAAAAGATGCAGCGCTTGAACGACGCTTCCAGCCGATTCAAGTTGATGAACCAACAACAGATGAATCGATTCAGATTTTACAAGGCTTACGTGACCGTTATGAGGCTCATCACAGAGTGTCTATTACAGACGAAGCAATTGAGCAAGCAGTAAAATTATCTGACCGCTATATCTCTGATCGCTTCTTACCAGATAAAGCGATTGACTTAATTGACGAAGCCGGCTCAAAAGTAAGATTACGTTCATTTACAACGCCACCAAACTTAAAAGAGCTTGAACAAAAGCTAGAATCCGTTCGTAAAGAAAAGGATGCTGCTGTACAAAGCCAAGAGTTTGAAAAAGCTGCATCGTTACGTGATTCAGAGCAACGCCTTCGCGAAGAACTAGAAGAAACAAAAAAGATATGGAAAGAAAAGCAAGGAAAAGAAAATTCCGAAGTAACAGTAGAAGATATCGCAATGGTTGTCTCAAGCTGGACTGGAATTCCTGTCTCTAAATTAGCACAAGCTGAGACTGAAAAACTTCTGAACATGGAAGAGATTCTACATTCACGTGTTATTGGTCAGGAAGAAGCTGTAAAAGCAATCGCGAAAGCTGTCCGTCGTGCTCGCGCAGGCTTAAAAGATCCAAAACGACCAATTGGTTCTTTCATCTTCCTAGGTCCTACAGGAGTAGGTAAAACAGAACTTGCTCGTGCACTAGCTGAATCAATGTTCGGAGACGAAGATGCGATGATTCGAATTGATATGTCAGAGTACATGGAGAAACATTCGACTTCTCGTCTTGTTGGTTCTCCTCCAGGGTATGTTGGATACGATGAAGGTGGACAATTAACGGAAAAAGTTCGCCGTAAGCCTTATTCTGTCGTACTATTAGATGAGATTGAAAAAGCACATCCAGATGTTTTCAATATCTTATTACAAGTACTTGAAGATGGCCGCTTAACAGACTCTAAAGGTCGTACGGTTGATTTCCGTAATACGATTCTTATCATGACATCGAACGTAGGAGCAAGTACGCTAAAACGCAACAAGTATCTTGGCTTCGCTGTTCAAGACGAAAGTCAAGATTACAAAGAAATGAAAGATAAAGTAATGGGTGAACTTAAAAATGCGTTCCGCCCAGAATTCTTAAACCGTATCGATGAAATTATCGTGTTCCATTCGTTAGAGAAACAGCATATCGCACGTATCGTGACGTTGATGGCTAATCAACTAACAAACCGATTAAAAGAACAGGAAATTGATCTTGTATTAACAGAAAAAGCGATTGAAAAAATTGCTGAAGAAGGATTCGATCCAGAGTACGGGGCAAGACCTCTTCGTCGAGCAATTCAAAAGCATATTGAAGACCGCTTATCTGAGGAACTTTTAAAAGGAACAGTTAAAAAAGGTCAAAAAGTAACGCTAGATGTAGAAGAAAAAGAATTTGTGGTTCATACGGCTGAACCGAGCGTAAGCGAAATTTAAGACTTCACTAGCAGTGGTAAGGCATACGTATTTTTGTTCGTATGCCTTCCTTTTTTTAAGATAATCTACAATAGAAAGGTTAGGTAAGAGCATAGATGGCAAAGAAGAAAACAAAATTTACATGCCAGCATTGCGGCTATGAATCTGCCAAGTGGATGGGAAAATGCCCTGGATGTGGATCTTGGAATTCGATGGTAGAGGAAATGGAGCAAGTAGTGAAAGCAGGAAGAAGAGGAGCCTTTTCTGGTGCCACATCAACAGCTGTTCAAAAGCCTCAATCAATTACAACGATAGAATCTACGCAAGAGCCCCGTATCTATACTAAATCTCCAGAATTTGATCGTGTTTTAGGTGGGGGAATTGTGCGTGGATCACTTGTTTTAATCGGGGGAGACCCGGGGATTGGGAAGTCCACCATTCTTCTACAAACATCCGCACAGTTGGCCGATAATGACCATAAGGTTCTCTATATTTCAGGGGAAGAATCCATTAAACAAACAAAGCTGCGCGCAGATCGATTAAACATTAAATCAAACAATCTATTTGTCCATGCCGAGACCAATTTAGAATTAATTTCTGAAATCATTAATGAAATGGACCCCGAGTTTGTTGTAGTCGATTCCATTCAAACCATTTACCACAGCGATATTACATCCGCTCCCGGAAGTGTTTCACAAGTAAGAGAATGTACAGCAGAACTTATGCGTATTGCTAAAACGAAGGGAATTGCTGTTTTTATAGTAGGACATGTTACGAAGGAAGGTTCTATTGCAGGTCCACGTCTATTAGAACATATGGTGGATACAGTTCTCTATTTTGAGGGAGAGCGCCATCACACGTATCGTATTTTACGAGCAGTAAAAAATCGTTTCGGTTCAACCAATGAGATTGGTATCTTTGAAATGAAAGAAGCAGGGTTAGAAGAGGTAGCAAATCCTTCTGAAATCTTTTTAGAAGAGCGCTCTCAAGGTGCAGCAGGATCAATTGTAGTAGCTTCTATGGAAGGAACAAGACCTGTTTTAGTAGAAATACAAGCCTTAATAAGCCCAACAAGCTTTGGGAATCCAAGAAGAATGGCTACTGGCATTGACCATAATCGCGTACCGCTGTTAATGGCTGTTTTAGAAAAGCGCGTTGGAATGTTGCTTCAAAACCAAGACGCTTACTTAAAAGTAGCCGGAGGAGTGAGGCTTGATGAGCCAGCGATCGATTTAGCCATTGCGGTAAGCATCGCCTCTAGCTTTAGAGATGTTTCGTCTAATCCAACCGATGTGGTTATTGGTGAGGTCGGATTAACCGGAGAAGTGCGCAGAGTCTCTCGAATTGATCAAAGGGTTCAAGAAGCAGCTAAGCTAGGCTTTAAGCGAGTGATTTTACCCGAGCGTAATTTAGGAGGATGGAAGATACCTGATGGCATTGAAGTCGTCGGCGTGTCCACGGTCTCTGAAGCACTGCAGTATACGTTAGGAGGATAGGGATGGAAGGAGAAAAAATACACGACAAACTAATTGATGATATATTACAATTTGTAGCTCCAGGAACCCCTATTCGCGAAGGTATTGATAATGTATTAAGAGCGAAAACGGGTGGCTTAATTGTTTTAGGCTATAATGACCAAGTAAAAAGAATCGTTGATGGAGGCTTCTCCATTAATTGTGCTTTTTCACCTGCCCATTTATATGAGCTTGCGAAGATGGACGGAGCCCTCATTTTAAATGAAACAGGAACAAAGATATTATTTGCTAACGCACAACTAATGCCTGATCCGTCTACACCATCTTCTGAGACAGGTATGAGACACCGGACAGCTGAACGGGTAGCAAAGCAAACGAAAGCATTAGTCATTGCTATTTCACAGCGCCGGAACGTAATCAGTCTTTATAAAGGGTCACTAAAGTACGTATTAAAAGATATTGGTGTTATCTTAACAAAAGCAAATCAGGCGCTTGGAACGCTAGAAAAGTATAAAAGCGTACTAGATGAGTCTATTGAAAGCTTAAATGCCCTAGAATTTGAAGAGCAGGTCACACACTTAGATGTACTACAATCCCTACATCGTATTGAAATGGTTCTTCGCATCAAGCAAGAGATTTTAGCGTATGTAAGCGAGCTGGGGATAGAAGGACGCTTAATTCGGTTACAAATGAACGAGTTGCTTTCTGATTTAGAAAAGGAAGCGATTTTACTTATTAAAGATTACATGTTTGATCCAACTCAAGATCCGCATAAAATCATCTTGAAACTTCAAGATATTGCAAATTCGATGCTCTTGGATGATCAAACGTTGTTGAGACTGCTAGGTTACCCACTGTATACAAGCTTTGAAGAAGTCACGTATCCAAGAGGGTACCGAATGCTGCATAAAATCCCAAGGCTCCCTTCCATCATTATTGAAAACCTTGTGGATGAATTAGAAAATTTCCAAAAGATTAACGATGCAACAGTACAAGAGTTAGATGAGGTAGAAGGAATTGGCGAAATTCGAGCGAAGAAAATTCGCAACGGATTAAAGAGGTTAAAACAACATTACTTAATGCCAAGGCAACTTTAGCTTATAATAGTAGTATAGCAATTTTGAGTGATTTCGTTTCATCGCATACGCAGTGAAATGGTTGATAAATCCCAGATTTTGATAAAAGGTTTTTGTTAAAATTAAGGGTTTCATTTGGTGTAAACTGTTTATAATGATTAAGGGAGGTGAGGACGTGTTAAAGCGCTTGATTCAAGTTTTCTTTCTTATTACAGGTGGTACATTAGGGATTATCTTTATACCAGAATTGATGTCACTTTTAGGTGTAAGTGGTGAGTTAGCTGTCTTAGAAAAATCCTATATACGTGCAATTTTAGGTGCCATTATCTTTTTTATTATTACTTTTTGGTTAGTCGATCATGTTGTGCATTTTATTCATTGGCTAGAAGAGTCTTTAGTAAAAGCTCCAGTTACGGACGTCCTATTCGGAAGTATTGGGTTAATTTTTGGGCTTGTCGTGGCCTTTTTAGTTGTTATTCCATTGAAAGCGATTCAGCTTCAGCTTATGAATACCATATTACCAATTTTCTTAACGATCCTTTTAGGTTATCTAGGCTTCCAAGTAGGGTTTAAGAAAAGAGATGAGCTTATTAGCTTGTTTTCATTGCCAACTAGATTGGGTAAAAAGAAGGGGCAAGATGGAGAAGCTGACATTCAGGATTCTACTTTTAAAATTTTAGACACGAGCGTCATTATTGATGGACGCATTGCGGATATTTGCCAAACGCAGTTTCTAGAAGGAACGATTGTGATTCCTCAATTCGTACTCGAAGAGCTTCAACACATTGCGGATTCCTCAGATGCGTTGAAACGAAATCGGGGAAGACGTGGATTGGATATTTTAAATCGAATTCGTAAAGAGCTACCTGTTCGCGTAGAAATTTACGAGGGAGATTTTGAAGACATTCAGGAAGTAGATAGTAAGCTAGTGAAGTTAGCCAAGATCACATCCGGCGTTGTCGTAACGAACGATTTTAACTTAAACAAAGTGTGTGAACTTCAAAATGTAAAAGTTCTTAATATTAATGATTTAGCGAATGCTGTTAAGCCAGTCGTGTTACCTGGTGAAGAGATGCATGTGTTAGTTATTAAAGACGGAAAAGAACATAATCAAGGAATCGCTTATCTAGATGATGGTACAATGATTGTAGTAGAGGAAGGGCGCAATTATATTGGTAAAAGTATTGATGTGTTAGTAACAAGTGTGTTACAAACATCTGCTGGACGAATGATATTTGCGAAGCCAAAACTATTAGAAAAGGCGCTATAAAAGATATAGAGGAGTAGCTTATGAAGTATCGAGTAATTATTCCCGCTGCAGGGCAGGGAAAACGAATGAATGCGGGTAAGAACAAGCAGTTCATTGAACTAGATGGTGTGCCGGTGATTATTCATACACTACGCGTATTCGATGCCGATCCATTATGCGATGGCATCATACTGGTAGTAAATGAGCAGGATCAATTATTCTTTCAGCATCTTATAAGTGAGTACGGTGTTCAAAAGATATCTGAGATGGTGATTGGTGGACAGGAACGTCAGCACAGCGTATACAATGGTCTGCAAAAGCTTCAGGATCATGAAGTCGTATTAATTCATGACGGAGCTCGCCCGTTCGTTGAACAAGATAAAATTCATGAGCTAGTAGATGTCGTACAGAAGGAGCAAGCAGCTGTGTTAGCCGTTCAAATGAAAGACACTGTGAAACGAGCAGTAGATGGATATGCGGTTGAAACAGTTGAGCGTTCTAGCTTGTGGTCAGTTCAGACGCCACAAGCTTTTCTTGTTCCTGTCATTCAACATGCTCATGAAGTAGCAAGACAACAAGGGTTTTTAGGTACGGATGATGCTAGTTTAGTAGAATATATTGGGGAAAAAGTTGCGATCGTCGAAGGACGATACCACAACATTAAATTAACGACGCAAGAAGATTTGCTTTATGCAGAAGCAATTTTGAATAGTCGACAGTAGAGGTGAAGAAGGATGAAATTTCGTATAGGACAAGGTTTTGACGTACATGAATTTGCAGAAGGTCGTCCATTAATTATTGGTGGAATTGAAATTCCTCATGAAGTAGGGTTGCTTGGACATTCTGATGCAGACGTTCTATTGCATACAGTATCCGACGCATTATTAGGTGCTGTTGCAAAAGGAGATATCGGAAAGCATTTTCCAGATACAGATGATGCCTACAAAGGAGCTGATTCAGCGGTCTTACTTCAACACGTATGGAAATTGGTGAAAGAGGAAGGCTATGAATTGGGAAATGTAGACTGTACGATTATTGCACAGCGTCCAAAAATGGCACCGCACATTGAAAAAATTCGTGCGCGTATTGCAGAGCTTTTAGAGACAGATGTGGATCAAATTAACGTGAAGGCGACTACAACAGAGAAGCTAGGCTTTACGGGTCGAGAAGAAGGGATTGCAGCGCTTGCAACCGTCTTAATCGTTCAAAATTAGTTTCGTAGCCTTTATTGCACGGGCAATTGGTGTTAAAATAAGCTTTGACTGTATTTATGTTATGTACATATTTATATAAATTGGAGGGTACTTGACTATGTCAAACGAAGTACGTGTTCGATATGCCCCAAGTCCAACTGGACATCTTCATATCGGAAATGCAAGAACAGCACTATTCAACTATTTATTCGCAAGAAATCAAAATGGTAAATTCATTATCCGTATTGAGGATACAGACCAAAAGCGAAATATTGAAGGTGGAGAACAAAGCCAGCTGCAATATCTTAAATGGTTAGGAATTGAATGGGATGAAAGCATCGATGTAGGTGGAGAATACGGACCATACCGTCAATCCGAACGCAATCACATCTATGCTAAATATACAGAAGAACTTCTTGAAAAAGGTTTAGCTTATAAATGCTATTGCACGGAAGAAGAATTAGAAAAAGAGCGTGAAGAGCAATCAGCGAACGGCCAAATGCCTCGTTATTCTGAGAAGTGTCGTTAACGATGGAAGAACAGGAAAAGTTAGCAAGTGAAGGTCGTCAGCCAAGCATTCGTTTCCGCGTACCAAAAGGCCAAGTAATCAAATTCAATGACATCGTAAAAGATGAAGTATCGTTTGAATCAGATGGTATTGGTGATTTTGTTATCGTGAAAAAAGATGGCACGCCAACTTATAACTACGCAGTAGCGATTGATGATCACTTAATGAAAATGACACACGTTTTACGTGGGGATGATCACATTTCCAACACGCCGAAACAAATTATGATTTATGAAGCGTTAGGGTGGGAACCACCAATCTTCGGTCACATGACGCTAATTGTGAACGAAAGCCGTCGTAAGCTAAGTAAACGTGATGAGTCCATCATTCAATTTATTGAACAATACAAAGATCTTGGGTATTTACCTGAAGCGATTTTCAACTTCATTACGATGCTTGGATGGTCGCCAGTAGGTGAAGATGAACTATTCTCGAAAGAAGAGTTCATTAAAATCTTTGATCCAGAGCGCTTATCTAAATCACCAGCATTATTCGATACACAAAAACTAGTGTGGATGAATAATCAATATATGAAGAAGTTAGATCTAGATAAAGTTGTAGAACTTTCTCTACCTCACTTAGTAAAAGCAGGTAAGATTGAAGAAAATCTAGATGAAGAACAACAGGCTTGGGTAAGAGATTTAATCGCTCTTTATCAAGAACAAATGAGCTACGGTGCAGAAATTGTAGAGCTTACAGATATGTTCTTCAAGAAAGAAATTGAGTACAATCACGAAGCTCGCCAAGTGTTAGACGAAGAGCAAGTACCAGAAGTATTAGCTGGGTTTGCAAACGAAGTGGAAGCAATGGAAGAATTCACTGCGGATAACATTAAAGCAGCAATTAAAGCTGTTCAAAAATCAACTGGACACAAAGGCAAAAAATTATTTATGCCAATTCGTGTAGCAACAACAGGCGAAACTCATGGCCCTGAGCTTCCTCAATCAATTGCCCTACTAGGTAAAGATACAGTGTTAGCCCGTTTACAAAGTGTCGTAAGTTGATCTTCGAAATATAATATACTATTCTTAAGGTACGAAGCAATATGTACGTAAAAAGCGTTGAGAAGGAGAAGTAAGCTATCTAACCATTTTAGAGAGAACGGCCTAGGCTGAAAGCTGTTCATGGTATTAGAGAGCCCAAATGCACCTTCGAGTCCTTTTTTGAAACGTCCTCATGGATGAAGTAGGGAAAGGCGGTCCTCCCCGTTAAAAGAGCAGAGTTGAGGCACAAGAAGTGCCTAAACAGAGTGGAACCGCGTATTCAAACGTCTCTGTGTCATTATGGCACAGGGACGTTTTTTTATATAAAGCAATTTATAAAAAGAAAGAACAAGGGTGTAAACAATTGGGGTGAAAGGCAATGATAAGACTACTGAAAGAAGACATCGATGTGGTTTTTGAACAAGATCCAGCAGCGAGAAGTTATGTAGAAGTTGTTTTAACGTATTCAGGGTTACATGCTATTTGGTCTCACAGATTAGCTCATGCGCTTTTTCGAAGAAAATGGTTCTTTTTAGCAAGGTCCATTTCGCAAATAAGCCGTTTTTTCACAGGGATTGAAATTCATCCAGGTGCTAAAATCGGTCGTCGCTTTTTTATTGATCATGGTATGGGCGTTGTCATTGGGGAAACATGTGAAATTGGTGATAATGTTACCGTTTATCAGGGAGTAACTCTCGGGGGAACGGGAAAGGAAAAAGGAAAAAGGCATCCAACGATTAAAGATAATGTACTTATTGCAACAGGTGCAAAAGTACTTGGTTCAATAACGATTCATGAAAATTCAAAGATTGGTGCTGGTTCTGTTGTATTGCATGAAGTTCCGCCTAATTCAACAGTTGTTGGAATACCGGGACAGGTTAAGATTCAAAATGGTAAGAAGATTAATAAAGACTTAAATCATCAAGACTTGCCAGATCCTGTAGCAGAACGTTTTAAAGAATTAGAGAGAGAAATTAAACGATTACAACAAGAACTGGATGATGTAAAAGAAGGGAAGAATGAAAATGGGCATTAAGTTATACAACACATTAACTCGTCAAAAAGAAGAGTTTAAGCCCCTTGAGGAAAATAAGGTAAAGATGTACGTATGCGGTCCAACCGTTTATAACTATATTCATATTGGAAACGCACGTCCTGCAATTGTATTCGATACGGTTCGAAAATATTTAGAGTTCCGCGGATATGAAGTTCAATATGTATCGAATTTTACGGATGTTGATGATAAACTCATCCGAGCAGCAAAAGAACTAGGTGAAGAAGTGCCGGTCATCGCAGAGCGTTTTATCGATGCTTATCACGAAGACGTTTCTTCTCTAGGATGCAGTAAAGCTACTGTTCACCCACGTGTAACAGAAAATATGGATATTATCATTGAATTCATTGATGAACTTGTGAAAAAAGGATTCGCTTATGAATCAGATGGTGACGTCTATTATCGCACACGCAAGTTCGACGGGTATGGAAAGCTATCACACCAACCGATTGATGACTTAAAATCAGGTGCGCGCATTGAAGTAGGCGAGAAAAAAGAAGATCCGCTGGACTTTGCACTATGGAAAAATGCAAAAGAAGATGAAATTACGTGGGATAGTCCCTGGGGCAAAGGGCGACCAGGCTGGCACATCGAGTGCTCCGCTATGGCAAGAAAATATTTAGGAGACACGATTGATATTCATGCTGGTGGACAGGATTTAGCATTCCCTCACCACGAAAATGAAATTGCTCAATCAGAAGCCTTGACTGGTAAACCATTTGCAAACTACTGGTTGCATAACGGCTATATTAATATTGACAACGAAAAGATGTCGAAGTCACTAGGTAACTTTGTATTGGTTCATGACATTATTAAAAAGTTTGATCCAAACCTTCTGCGCTTCTTTATTTTGTCGGTTCACTACCGTCATCCAATCAACTACAATGAAGAATTATTGGAGAAAACAAAGAACGCACTAGAGCGTATTAAAACAGCTTATGCCAATCTAAAACATCGATTAGAAAGTACAAGTGATTTAGCTGATAATAATGCACAGTGGTTGACGACGATTGAAGACTTACGTGCTGCTTTCATTCGTGAAATGGACGATGATTTCAATACAGCTAATGCTATTTCAATTTTATTTGATCTTGCTAAACAAGCTAATTTGTATCTAGTCGAGAAAAACACATCAGAAGAAGTTCTTCATTCATTTATTAAAGTAATGGAGGATCTAGCTACGGTGTTAGGTTTGACACTTGGAGAGCAAGAACTACTTGATGAAGATATTGAACGTCTTATTCAAGAACGAATTGATGCTCGTAAAAATCGTGACTTTAAACGCGCAGATGAAATTCGCGATGAGTTAAAGAGCCGTGACATTATTTTAGAGGATACTGCTCAAGGTACGAGATGGAAAAGAGGATCATGATGTTACAAACTGAAAATATCGACGCTAAACAGTTGAATAGTTTAGCGCTTGCTTATATGGGAGATGCCGTATATGAAATCTATATACGGCAGCACCTTTTATCATTAGGAAGCGTACGCCCTAATCAATTGCACAACAAAGCAAAAAGCTATGTATCAGCGAAAGCGCAATCGAAAGTTGCGCATGCCTTTATTGAAAATGATTGTTTAAGTGAAGAAGAAGTAGCTGTTCTGAAACGAGGAAGAAACGCCAAGTCAGGTACAATTCCGAAAAACACAGATGTTCAAACGTATCGGTATAGTACCGCATTTGAAGCTTTAATCGGATATCATTATCTCCTTCGCAATCAAGAGCGCATGGAAGAGCTTATTACATTAGCCATTAGTTTCATTGAAGGAGAGAAAGGAGAACAAAAATCATGACAAATACAACAAATACAACAAATACGACAGATAGCGAATACATCATTGGCCGAAATCCAGTGTTAGAAGCGTTAAAGTCTGAGCGAGATATTAATAAAATCCTGGTTGCAGAGGGGTCCCAAAAAGGTTCCATGCAACAAATTATTCAAAGAGCAAAGGACAGCGGTGTGCTAGTTCAATTTGTTCCTAAAAAGAAAATCGAACAAATGGTAGAGGGAAATCATCAAGGGGTATTGGCACAAGTAGCTGCTTATCAGTACGCAGATATTGAAGATTTATTCGAATTAGCAGCTAAGCGAGATGAAATGCCGTTCTTTCTAATTTTAGATGAAATCGAGGATCCTCATAACTTAGGTTCAATTATGAGAACTGCTGATGCAATAGGAGCTCACGGTATTATTATTCCGAAGCGCCGTGCGGTAGGTTTAACTGCCACTGTAGCAAAAGCTTCTACCGGGGCCATTGAGCACATTCCGGTTGTAAAAGTAACCAATCTAGCGCGTACGATCGATGAGCTTAAGCAGCGCAACATTTGGATCGTAGGTACAGATGCAAAAGGTACGCAAGATTATCGTGATTTAGATACAAACATGCCTGTGGGTCTAGTAATTGGTAGTGAAGGTAAAGGGATGAATCGTTTAATCAAAGATAAATGTGACTTCTTAGTTCACTTACCAATGGTCGGAAAGGTAACATCTTTGAATGCCTCTGTTGCAGCCAGTCTACTAATGTATGAGGTATATAGAAAACGCCATCCTTTAGGTAAATAGCTCATGCAAAATGTTCTACTTGTAGATGGCTATAATATCATTGGTGCTTGGCCAGAACTACGGGCGTTAAAAGATCGCGATCTATCTGCTGCTAGAGATATTTTATTAGAAAAGATGGCGGAGTACAGAGCCTATATGGATTACCGTGTGATCGTTGTATTTGATGCTCACCTTGTAGAAGGGATCGAAAAAAAAGATTTATCTTATAAGGTGGAGGTCATTTTCACTCGTGAAAATGAAACGGCTGATGAACGGATTGAGAAGCTTGCACAATCGCTTAATAATATTAAAACGCAAATTCATGTTGCGACATCTGATTTTACGGAGCAGTGGGCCATCTTCGGACAAGGGGCTCTTCGGAAATCTGCACGGGAATTACGAAACGAAATGCTTGAGATTGAAAAAAATATTAATCGCGATGTAAAAGGAATTCAAGAGAGAAAACCCATTAGCCGCATACAGTTATCAGACGAAGTAATTAAAATTTTCGAAAAATGGCGCCGCGGTGAGTCATGAAGTAGTTGACGCTTTCAAAAAACCTACTGTATAATATTTCTATCTACTGTACGGTCGGGGGGATTGGCGTGACCTACAACTATGGGAGAAAACCAAATGCTCGTTTTGACAATCATGAAGACGAAGAAATTTTAGAGCTTGTTCATCAAGGAAATAGTGAAGCATTAGAGTATCTGATTCACAAATACAAAAATTTTGTACGCGCCAAAGCAAGATCTTATTTTCTAATTGGTGCAGATCGCGAAGATATTGTCCAAGAAGGAATGATAGGATTATATAAGGCAATCAGGGATTTTAAAGAAGATAAGCTAGCTTCGTTTAAAGCATTTGCTGAGCTATGTATCACGAGGCAAATTATTACTGCGATTAAAACGGCCACTAGGCAAAAGCACATTCCTTTGAACTCTTACGTTTCATTGGACAAGCCTATCTATGACGAGGAATCTGATCGTACATTAATGGATGTAATTTCTGGCGCGAAAGTGATGGACCCAGAAGAGCTTATTATCAATCAGGAAGAGTTTGATGATATTGAGCTTAAAATGGCGGAGTTACTTAGTGACTTAGAACGAAAGGTTTTGGCCCTATATTTGGATGGCCGATCCTATCAAGAAATTTCAGAAGATTTAAATCGACACGTTAAGTCGATTGACAATGCTCTTCAACGTGTTAAGCGGAAGCTAGAGCGCTATTTGGAACTACGAGAGATTACGTTGTGATAAAACAGGAAGCAAACTTGTATTGACACCAAAAGAATGATTGTGATACGTTTTTATGGATAATTCAAGAAATATAGGTGGTTTCGTATAATGCGAAAAAAGGTTATTCTCGCATGTGTTGATTGTGGAAGCCGTAACTATTCAACTATGAAGAGTACGGAAAATCTGCACGAGAGATTAGAAATAAAAAAGTTTTGTAAAACTTGTAATTCACACACGTTGCATCGTGAAACAAAATAAAGTTTGGATCTGCATAGACTGAGCACCCCTGTGTAATTGGAGGTTACCTACAATGAATCGTTTCATCAATTTCTTGCGTGATGTAGGACGCGAGATGAAAAAGGTTAGTTGGCCCAAGCGTAAGGAATTAACTCGTTATACGGTTACTGTTATTGGTACTGTCGCATTTATGGCTATCTTTTTTGCACTAGTAGATTTAGGAATTTCAAGGTTAATTCGCTTAGTACTTGAATAAGATCATTTCAAGCGTGTTATAATAGCAATTGAATGATTCATTTCGTAAAAGCCCGGTAACGGGTTTTTTAATTTGTTCAAAAAGAAACGAGCGATAATATATTGCGGGGAGGGAAGGACACATAGTCCTCATATATGGAGAAAAATTGGTATGTTGTTCATACGTATTCTGGATACGAAAATAAAGTGAAGACGAACTTGGAAAAGCGCGTTGAGACAATGGGCATGCAAGATAAGATCTTCCGTGTAGTAGTTCCAGAAGAAGAAGAAAAAGAGATTAAAAATAACAAAACAAAAATCACGAAAAAGAAAGTATTCCCTGGTTACGTGCTAGTTGAGATTATCATGACAGATGATTCTTGGTATGTTGTACGTAATACACCAGGCGTAACAGGATTCGTCGGTTCTGCTGGATCTGGTTCTAAACCTACACCGCTTTTACCTGGTGAAGTAGACGTTATTCTGAAGCGCATGGGCATGGAAGGCGAAGACGTAGAATTTGACTTTGAAATTAAAGAAATGGTAACTGTTAAAGAAGGACCATTTGCTAACTTTGAAGGTTCCATTGAAGAAATCGATAAAAATCGCAAAAAAGTTCGCGTGCTTGTAAATATGTTTGGGCGCGAAACCCCAGTGGAATTAGATTTTACACAAGTTGAGAAAATATAATCCCAAAAAACTTGCATTTCTTCAAAATTAATGATAATATTTCATAAGTCAGTATGTCTCGAAAAGAGACTAAAAATGTAATTTCTTTATACTACTATGATAAAGAATCAATAGAGTGGGAGGGTTCAACCCCATTACCACATCACGGACTTAAGGAGGTGTGTCTCGTGGCTAAAAAAGTAATTAAATTAGTTAAATTACAAATTCCTGCGGGCAAAGCTAACCCGGCACCACCAGTTGGACCAGCACTTGGTCAAGCAGGTGTAAACATTATGGGATTCTGTAAGGAGTTCAATGCTCGTACAGCTGATCAAGCTGGTTTAATCATTCCTGTTGAAATTACGGTTTTTGAAGACCGTTCATTTACATTCATCACTAAAACTCCACCTGCTGCAGTTTTACTTAAAAAAGCAGCTGGTATTGAGTCAGGATCTGGTGAACCAAACCGTAACAAAGTTGCAACAGTTAAGCGTGATAAAGTACGCGAGATTGCTGAAACTAAAATGCCTGACTTAAACGCTGCAAGCGTTGAAGCTGCTATGCGTATGGTAGAAGGTACAGCACGCAGCATGGGAATCGTAGTCGAAGACTAATTCTTATGAAACAGGCTTTGTAATGTAAGGTTGCGAGTATGGTTTACGCCGATTCGCAACCTTTATTATGTGGGAGGTTATTCCGCTAAAACCACTAAGGAGGAAACAAACATGGCTAAAAAAGGTAAAAAATATATCGAAGCTGCTAAATTAGTAGATCGTACAAATGCTTACTCAGTTGCTGAAGCAATCGAGTTAGTGAAAAAAACAAACACTGCAAAATTTGATGCGACTGTAGAAGTTGCTTTCCGTTTAGGCGTTGACCCTAAGAAAGCTGACCAACAAATTCGTGGTGCAGTAGTATTACCACACGGTACTGGTAAAGTTCAACGTGTGTTAGTATTCGCAAAAGGTGAAAAAGCGAAAGAAGCAGAAGCTGCTGGAGCTGATTATGTAGGCGACCAAGACTACATCAACAAAATCTCTCAAGGTTGGTTCGACTTTGATGTGATCGTTGCTACACCTGACATGATGGGTGAAGTTGGTAAATTAGGACGCGTATTAGGACCTAAAGGCTTAATGCCAAACCCTAAAACTGGAACAGTTACTTTTGACGTGACTAAAGCAGTTAACGAAATCAAAGCTGGTAAAGTTGAATACCGCGTTGATAAAGCTGGAAACATCCATGTACCAGTTGGTAAAATTTCTTTCGAAGATGCGAAGCTTGTTGACAACTTCACTACTGTTTTCGAAACACTTCAAAAAGCTAAACCATCAGCGGCTAAAGGTACTTACATGAAAAATGTAGCTGTAACATCTACAATGGGCCCTGGTGTTAAAGTAGATCCTTCTTCATTCGCTAAATAAGTTATTGACTTTTAATTAGCAAATGATTATAATAGATTTTGTTGTGAAAAAACCATAAAATACCGTAGACAGTAGGTGCCTTTGGGCTTAATTTCCTGCCGAGGTGTATGAGATATAAAAGCGAATTGTTTCAATTCCTTTTCATACCCCTATGTCTACGCAGGCATAGGGGTTTTTATTGCACCTTATGTACTATGGGTTTAGTAAATAAAATCTACAGGAGGTGTAAAGATGAGTAAAGTTCTTGAACAAAAGAAACAAGTCGTAGAACAAATCACTGAACAATTTCGTGGAAGCAAATCAACAATCATTGTTGATTACCGTGGACTAAACGTTGCTGAGCTAACTGAACTTCGTAAGCAATTACGTGAAGCTGGTGTTGAATTTAAAGTGTACAAAAACACTTTAACTCGCCGCGCAGTTGAAGCTGCTGAGCTAACTGGTCTTAACGACGCATTAACTGGACCAAACGCTATCGCGTTTAGTGCAGAAGATGTAATCGCTCCAGCAAAAGTAATCAGTGAATTTTCTAAGAAGCACGAAGCTCTAGAAATTAAAGCTGGTGTTGTTGAAGGAAACATCGCAACTGTTGAAGAAATCAAAGCTATTGCAGATCTACCATCTCGCGAAGGCTTACTTTCTATGTTGCTTAGCGTTCTTCAAGCTCCAATCCGCAACCTTGCTCTTGCTACAAAAGCTGTTGCAGATCAAAAAGAAGAACAAGGCGCTTAATTTAACGTGTTTTACCATATAAAAAACTTAACCATTAACAAGGAGGAAATTTCTAATGACTAAAGAACAAATCATTGAAGCAGTTAAAAATATGACTGTTTTAGAACTTAATGACTTAGTAAAAGCAATCGAAGAAGAGTTTGGCGTAACTGCAGCTGCTCCTGTAGCAGTTATGGGTGGCGCTGCTGGTGGCGACGCTGCTGCAGAAAAAACTGAGTTCGACGTAGAATTAGCTTCTGCTGGCGGACAAAAAATCAAGGTTATCAAAGTAGTACGTGAACTTACTGGTCTTGGCTTAAAAGAAGCTAAAGAAGTAGTTGACAACGCTCCAAAAACTCTTAAAGAAGGCGTTTCTAAAGAAGAAGCTGAAGAAATCAAAGCTAAACTTGAAGAAGTTGGCGCTTCTGTAGAAGTTAAGTAATCTACTTTTCCTTATATAAAAAGCCCGCTTAATATTAAGCGGGCTTTTTTGCTTCTAAGAAAAAGATGGTTTATTATTATAAGAGTACAGCTAGCATAAGGAGGTTTCTTGGTTGTCAGATCATTATTACTCTAATAACCCTTCATCTGTAAGTGATCGCCAAAGTTGGTCATTTCCATTAAAGGGCCAAACGTTCCGCTTTACAACAGATCATGGAGTTTTCTCAAAAAAGGAAGTTGATTTTGGATCTAGAACGTTAATTGAAACATTCGAACTTCCTGAAGTAGAGGGGCCTATTCTAGATGTAGGGTGTGGTTATGGACCTATTGGATTGTCGATGGCAAAAGAATTTACTGACCGTACCGTTCATATGGTGGATGTGAATGAGCGAGCATTAGAGCTTTCGAAGTTAAATGCACAAGAGAACGGTGTTCAAAATGTGCAGGTTTATCAAAGTTCTTGCTATGAAAATGTGGAAGAGAAAAGCTTTTCTGCTATTTTGTCTAATCCGCCTATCCGAGCAGGTAAAAAAGTAGTTCATGAGATTTTGGAAAAAGCATTCGATCATTTGATCACAAATGGAGAGCTTTGGGTAGTTATTCAAAAGAAACAAGGTGCTCCTTCTGCTCTAGAAAAATTAGAAGCAGTATTTGGTGAGGTAGAGGTAGTATTAAAGAAAAAAGGCTACTACATTATACGTGCAAAAAAAGTTGACGTATAAACTTGGCTATGTTAACATTATAAAATGCCAATATGTAATGGTTTAGTATGGACTTCCGTACATAAGTATGTATATTTTTAGCTTGTATGGGAATCCTAATAAAATCAATAGTACGTTTTTCAAAGATTGTGGTTTTCTAATTCAGAAACCATTTTTCTTTTGTTTATATTATAATAAACTTTTCTAGTTTATTATAGAGTAGTTTTAAAATTTTTTAAACAATAACGCTTGATTTGAGGGGTGAATCAGTTGACAGGTCAACTAGTTCAGTATGGACGCCACCGCCAACGAAGAAGTTATGCTCGCATTAGCGAAGTATTAGAGTTACCAAATCTAATCGAAATCCAAACCTCTTCATATCAATGGTTTCTTGATGAAGGTTTGCGTGAAATGTTCCAAGATATTTCGCCGATTGATGACTTTACGGGTAACTTGTCGCTAGAGTTTATTGATTATAGTCTTGGAGAGCCGAAGTACTCAGTAGAGGAGTCAAAAGAGCGTGATGTAACTTACGCTGCACCTTTACGTGTAAAAGTGCGCTTAATCAATAAGGAAACTGGTGAAGTGAAGGACCAAGATGTATTTATGGGGGACTTCCCTCTAATGACTGAGACAGGTACTTTTGTTATCAATGGTGCTGAACGTGTAATCGTATCTCAGTTAGTTCGCTCACCGAGCGTGTATTATAGTGGCAAACTAGATAAAAACGGTAAGACAGGTTATACAGCAACGGTTATTCCAAACCGTGGTGCTTGGTTAGAGTATGAAACTGATGCAAAAGATGTAGTACATGTACGTATTGACCGTACACGTAAACTACCAATCACGGTACTACTACGTGCGCTAGGTTTCGGAAGTGATCAAGAAATCATCGATCTAATTGGTGATAATGAGTATATCCGTAACACATTAGAAAAAGACAATACAGAAACAACTGAGAAAGCATTGTTAGAAATCTATGAGCGATTACGCCCAGGTGAACCACCAACGGTTGACAATGCGAAATCTCTATTGGTTTCTCGTTTCTTTGATCCGAAACGCTATGATTTAGCGAGTGTAGGACGTTATAAAATTAACAAAAAGCTTCATATTAAACATCGCCTTTTCAACCAGCGTTTAGCTGAAACGTTGGTAGATCCTGAAACAGGTGAAATTATTGCGGAAAAAGATACGATGATTGATCGTCGTACTTTAGATCGCATTCTGCCAATGCTTGAAGCTGGAGTGAACTTCCAGTCTCACAACCCGGTTGGTGGAGTAGTAGAAGAGGACATCGTTCTTCAATCTATTAAAATCTATGCGCCAAACGATGCTGATGGTGAAAAAGTAATTAATGTACTTGGTAATGCATACGTAGAAGAACCTATTAAAAACATTACTCCAGCTGACATTATTTCTTCTATCAGTTATTTCTTCAACTTGTTACATCAAGTAGGGGATACTGATGATATTGACCATTTAGGTAACCGTCGTTTGCGTTCTGTAGGAGAATTGTTACAGAATCAATTCCGTATCGGTTTGTCTCGTATGGAGCGTGTAGTTCGTGAAAGAATGTCGATTCAAGACACTAACACAATTACACCTCAACAATTAATTAATATCCGTCCTGTAATTGCAGCGATTAAAGAGTTCTTTGGTAGCTCTCAGTTGTCTCAGTTCATGGATCAAACAAACCCGCTAGCTGAATTGACTCATAAGCGACGTCTTTCTGCCTTAGGACCTGGTGGTTTAACTCGTGAACGTGCTGGCTTTGAAGTACGTGACGTTCACTACTCTCACTATGGTCGTATGTGTCCGATTGAGACGCCAGAGGGTCCAAATATCGGGCTAATCAACTCATTGTCCAGTTATGCTAAAGTTAATAAATTTGGTTTCATTGAGACTCCATATCGTCGTGTTGACCCAGATACAGGGAAAATCACTGATCGAATTGACTACTTAACTGCTGATGAAGAGGATAACTATGTTGTCGCTCAGGCGAACGCACGTCTATCTGACGATGGTTCATTCCTTGACGATGGTATCGTTGCTCGTTTCCGTGGTGAGAATACGGTAGTTAAACGCGAACGCGTTGACTACATGGACGTATCACCTAAGCAAGTAGTATCTGCTGCAACAGCATGTATTCCTTTCTTAGAAAATGATGACTCCAACCGTGCCCTAATGGGAGCGAACATGCAACGTCAAGCAGTTCCTTTATTAAACCCAGAAGCTCCTATCGTTGGTACAGGTATGGAATACGTATCTGGTAAAGACTCTGGTGCTGCAGTAATCTGTAAACACCCAGGTGTCGTTGAACGTGTAGAAGCTAGCCAAGTTTGGGTTCGCCGTTATACAGAAGTAGACGGTCAACAAGTAAAAGGTGACTTAGATAAATATCGTATGCTTAAGTTCATCCGTTCTAACCAAGGTACTTGTTACAATCAACGTCCAATCGTAAGTGTTGGAGACGAAGTTGTAAAAGGTGAAATCCTTGCAGACGGTCCTTCTATGGAAAAAGGTGAACTTGCTCTAGGACGTAACGTTCTTGTTGGATTCATGACATGGGACGGTTACAACTATGAGGATGCGATCATCATGAGCGAACGCTTAGTAAAAGATGATGTGTACACATCTGTTCATATTGAAGAATACGAATCAGAATCTCGTGACACAAAACTTGGACCTGAAGAAATCACTCGTGATATCCCTAACGTAGGGGAAGATGCATTACGTAACCTTGACGAGCGTGGAATCATCCGCATCGGGGCTGAAGTAAAAGATGGAGATTTACTAGTAGGGAAAGTAACGCCTAAAGGTGTAACAGAACTTACGGCTGAAGAACGTCTTTTACATGCAATCTTTGGTGAAAAAGCTCGTGAAGTACGTGACACTTCTCTTCGTGTACCACATGGTGGTGGAGGAATTATCCTTGATGTTAAAGTCTTCAACCGTGAAGATGGAGATGAATTACCACCAGGTGTTAACCAATTAGTGCGTGTTTACATCGTTCAGAAACGTAAGATTTCTGAAGGTGACAAAATGGCCGGTCGTCATGGTAACAAAGGGGTTATCTCACGTATCTTACCTGAGGAAGACATGCCTTATTTACCAGATGGCACACCAATCGATATCATGTTGAACCCATTAGGGGTACCATCTCGTATGAATATCGGTCAGGTACTAGAATTGCACTTAGGAATGGCTGCTCGTCAGCTAGGTATCCACGTTGCTTCTCCAGTATTTGACGGTGCTCGTGAGGAAGATGTGTGGTCTACAATTGAAGAAGCTGGTATGGCACGTGACGCGAAAACAGTTTTATATGATGGTCGTTCTGGTGAACCGTTCGATAATCGTGTATCTGTTGGGGTTATGTACATGATCAAGCTTGCTCACATGGTAGATGACAAACTTCATGCTCGTTCAACTGGTCCTTACTCATTAGTAACGCAACAGCCATTGGGTGGTAAAGCTCAATTTGGTGGTCAGCGTTTCGGTGAGATGGAGGTTTGGGCACTTGAAGCTTATGGTGCTGCTTACACGTTACAAGAGATTCTTACAGTTAAATCAGATGACGTTGTTGGTCGTGTGAAAACGTACGAATCAATCGTAAAAGGTGAAAATGTTCCAGAACCAGGTGTTCCAGAATCATTCAAAGTATTAATTAAAGAACTTCAAAGCTTAGGTATGGATGTTAAAATCCTTGCTGGCGATGAAAAAGAGATAGATATTATGGATCAAGAAGAAGATCCAGAACAACCAGTAGACTCTATTATGATGGAGTCAGATGCTGAACCAGTAGAAGCATTAAAAGATCCTGTAACTAAAGAATAGGCATTAAGGGAAAAACCTGTAGATGAAAAGGGAGGTAGGCCCCTTGCTAGATGTTAATAACTTCGAGTATATGAAAATTGGTCTTGCTTCACCTGATAAGATCCGTTCTTGGTCTTACGGAGAAGTTAAGAAACCAGAAACTATCAACTATCGTACGTTAAAACCTGAAAAAGATGGTTTGTTCTGTGAGCGTATTTTCGGTCCAACTAAGGACTGGGAATGCCATTGCGGAAAATATAAACGTGTTCGTTATAAAGGCGTAGTTTGTGACCGTTGTGGCGTTGAAGTTACACGCGCAAAAGTTCGTCGTGAACGTATGGGTCACATCGAACTAGCTGCACCTGTATCACACATCTGGTATTTCAAAGGTATCCCTAGCCGCATGGGACTTGTCTTAGACATGTCCCCTCGCGCGCTAGAAGAGATCATTTACTTCGCATCTTACGTAGTAACGGATACTGGCGATACACCACTTGAGAAAAAACAATTGCTTTCTGAAAAAGAATACCGTGCTTATTTAGAAAAATACGGTCAAACTTTCCATGCTGCAATGGGAGCAGAAGCAGTTAAAAAACTTTTACAAGATATCGATCTTGAAAAAGAAGTAGATCTTCTTAAAGAAGAACTAAAAACAGCACAAGGCCAACGCCGTACACGTGCTATCAAACGTTTAGAAGTATTAGAAGCATTCCGTAACTCTGGAAATGATCCAGCATGGATGATTCTTGATGTACTTCCGGTTATTCCACCAGAATTACGCCCAATGGTACAGTTAGACGGTGGTCGTTTTGCGACTTCTGATTTAAATGACTTGTATCGTCGTGTAATCAACCGTAACAACCGTTTAAAACGTCTACTTGACCTTGGAGCACCTAGCATTATCGTTCAAAACGAGAAGCGTATGCTACAAGAAGCTGTAGATGCTTTAATTGATAACGGTCGTCGTGGTCGTCCTGTTACAGGACCTGGTAACCGCCCGTTAAAATCACTTTCTCATATGCTAAAAGGTAAGCAAGGACGTTTCCGTCAAAACTTACTAGGTAAACGTGTTGACTACTCTGGACGTTCCGTTATCGTTGTAGGACCGAACTTAAAGATGTACCAATGTGGTTTACCGAAAGAAATGGCACTTGAGCTATTCAAGCCTTTCGTAATGAAAGAACTTGTTTCTCGCGGATTAGCACACAACATTAAGAGTGCGAAACGTAAAATTGAACGCGTGCAACCAGAAGTTTGGGATGTACTTGAGTCTGTTATTAAGGAGCATCCGGTTTTACTTAACCGTGCACCTACGCTTCACAGACTTGGTATTCAAGCATTCGAACCTACTCTAGTAGAAGGTCGTGCAATTCGTCTTCATCCACTTGTATGTACTGCATACAACGCCGATTTTGACGGTGACCAAATGGCTGTTCACGTACCACTTTCAGCAGAAGCACAAGCAGAAGCACGTATTTTAATGCTAGCTGCTCAAAATATCTTAAACCCTAAAGATGGTAAACCAGTTGTAACTCCGTCTCAGGATATGGTATTAGGTAACTATTACTTAACTCTTGAACGTGAGGGCTCTAACGGTGAAGGGATGATCTTCAAAGATACAAACGAAGCAATTTTGGCTTATCAAAACGGCTACGTTCACCTTCATACGCGTGTAGCAGTAGATGCGGGTTCTTTAAATAACGAAACGTTTACAGAAGAGCAAAACAAGCAACTACTACTTACGACTGTTGGTAAACTGATCTTTAATGAAATTTTACCAAAATCATTCCCTTATATTAACGAACCTACACGTTTAAATCTTGAGGTGAAAACACCTGAGAAGTATTTCGTGGAAAAAGGTGCAGATGTAAGAGAAGCGATTGAAAAACAACCAATCATTGATCCATTCAAGAAGAAAATTCTTGGAAACATTATTTCGGAAGTATTTAAACGTTTCAAAATCACTGAAACATCTAAAATGCTTGACCGTATGAAGGATCTAGGATTTAAACATTCAACAAAAGCTGGTATCACTGTTGGTGTAGCTGACATCGTGGTATTAGGTGAAAAAGAAGAAATCCTAAACGAAGCTCAGTCTAAAGTGGACAATGTCCTAAAACAATTTAGACGTGGTCTGATCACAGAAGAAGAACGTTACGAGCGTGTAATTTCTATCTGGAGTGCTGCGAAAGATACGATTCAAGGCAAACTGATGGCAAGCTTAGACAAACGTAACCCAATCTTCATGATGAGTGACTCTGGTGCCCGTGGTAACGCATCAAACTTTACACAGCTTGCTGGTATGCGTGGTTTGATGGCCAACCCATCTGGTCGTATCATCGAGTTACCGATCAAATCAAGTTTCCGTGAAGGTTTAACAGTATTAGAATACTTTATCTCTACGCATGGTGCGCGTAAAGGTCTTGCCGATACAGCTCTTAAAACAGCCGATTCAGGTTACCTTACTCGCCGTCTAGTAGACGTAGCTCAAGATGTTATCATCCGTGAAGATGATTGTGGAACAGACCGTGGTTTACTGATCCGTTCTTTAAAAGAGGGTACAGAAGAAATCGAAAAACTAGACGAACGTTTAGTTGGCCGTTACGCAAGAAAAGCAATCAAGCATCCTGAGACTGGTGAAGTACTTGTAGCAGAAAACCAAATGATCACAGAGGATCTTTCTGAAGAAGTTGTGGATGCAGGTGTCGAAGAGGTTTGGATCCGCTCTGCCTTTACATGTAATACACGTCATGGTGTATGTAAAAAATGTTATGGTCGCAACTTAGCTACAGGATCTCAAGTAGAAGTTGGGGAAGCAGTAGGTATTATTGCCGCTCAATCTATCGGGGAACCTGGTACACAGTTAACAATGCGTACATTCCATACAGGTGGGGTAGCCGGAGACGATATCACTCAAGGTTTACCACGTATCCAAGAGCTATTTGAAGCACGTAATCCAAAAGGCCAAGCGGTTATTACTGAGGTCGCTGGTACAGTAACGAATATTACTGAAGGCCGCGATCGTCAACACGAAATTACAGTTCAAGGTGAAATTGAAACAAAAACGTACAACGCTCCTTACAGTGCTCGTCTAAAAGTAACTGAAGGTCAGTCTGTTACACGTGGTCAGGTATTAACTGAAGGTTCAATTGATCCAAAAGAATTGCTTAAAGTTCGTGATATGACAGCTGTTCAAGAATATCTCTTACACGAAGTACAAAAAGTATATCGTATGCAAGGGGTAGAAATTGGTGATAAACATATCGAAGTTATGGTACGCCAAATGCTTCGTAAAGTCCGCGTAACAGATGCTGGTGATACTGAAGTATTACCTGGATCATTACTAGACGTTCACCAATTTACAGATGCGAACCAACAAGTATTGCTAGAAGGAAAACAACCAGCTACTGGTCGTCCAGTTCTTCTTGGTATT
This sequence comes from Priestia koreensis, assembly GCF_022646885.1. Taxonomy (GTDB): domain Bacteria; phylum Bacillota; class Bacilli; order Bacillales; family Bacillaceae_H; genus Bacillus_AG; species Bacillus_AG koreensis_A. The sequence continues at coordinate 129,057 of NZ_CP061868.1, forward strand.
ACAAAAGCATCTCTTGAAACAGATTCCTTCTTATCTGCAGCATCATTCCAAGAAACAACTCGTGTTCTTACAGATGCAGCAATTAAAGGAAAACGCGATGAATTACTTGGACTTAAAGAAAATGTTATCATTGGTAAGCTAGTTCCAGCTGGTACGGGTATGACTCGTTACCGCTTAACAGAGCCTGTGACATCATCTACTGAAGAGCCAGTAACAATCGATTAACACATAAATCATTCAACTAGAATGGATGTTTTAAAAAAACTACCGAGTGTAGTTGACATCCATTCTAGGGAATGATATTATATCAAAGGTGCTCCTATAAACTACCTGTTGCTTTGGAGGATATGAAAATGTCTTATGAAAAAGTAAAGCAGGCTAAGGATATTATTGTAGGGACAAAACAGACAGTGAAAGCTCTTAAACGAGGAGCTGTAAAAGAGGTTATTGTAGCGAAGGATGCAGATCCTGGTATTACTTCTGAAGTGATCCAAACTGCTAATGAGATGCAAGTCCCCTTATTTTACGTCGATTCTATGAAAAGGCTTGGAAAAGCTTGCGAAATAGATGTGGGAGCAGCAACTGTAGCGATAGCTAACTGAGTTGTTTTTGAACAATATTGTTTCAAAAACATTGTTTTTTGTCCAAAAATGAACCACCTGGATGTGTGGTCTTAAAAAGTTCGAAAGGAGGAAATGTAAATGCCTACTATTAACCAACTAGTACGTCAAGGTCGCGTGAGCAAAACTGACAAGTCTAAATCACCGGCACTTAACAGAGGTTATAACAGCTTCAAAAAAGCACAAACTAACGTGTTCTCTCCGCAAAAACGTGGGGTATGTACTCGTGTAGGTACTATGACACCTAAGAAGCCGAACTCCGCGCTTCGTAAATATGCTCGTGTACGTTTAACTAACGGTATTGAGGTAACTGCTTATATCCCAGGTATCGGTCACAACTTACAAGAACACAGCGTTGTATTAATTCGCGGTGGACGTGTAAAAGACTTACCAGGGGTACGTTATCACATCGTTCGTGGTGCATTAGATACTGCAGGTGTAGACGGTCGTATGCAAGGTCGTTCTAAATACGGTACTAAGAAGCCAAAAGTTAAAAAATAATTTTAATTTGAAATAATCCTAATGAATGGAAAGGAGGAAATACTGATGCCACGTAAAGGTCCTGTTGCAAAACGTGATGTGTTACCAGATCCGATTTACAATTCTAAGCTTGTAACACGTCTTGTTAACAAAATCATGATCGATGGTAAGAGAGGTAAAGCTCAAACAATTCTTTATAACGCGTTTGATGTTATTAAAGAACGTTCAGGTAAAGATGCTATGGAGGTTTTCGAACAAGCTCTTAAAAACATCATGCCTGTATTAGAAGTTAGAGCACGTCGTGTAGGTGGTTCAAACTACCAAGTACCTGTTGAGGTGCGCCCAGAACGCCGTACTACTCTTGGTCTTCGTTGGTTAGTAAACTATGCTCGTCTTCGCGGTGAAAAAACGATGGAAGAGCGTTTAGCTAACGAAATCTTAGACGCAGCTAACAACACTGGTGCTGCAGTTAAGAAACGTGAAGATACTCACAAAATGGCTGAAGCAAATAAAGCATTTGCTCACTATCGTTGGTAAGATCCAACTTATAAAAATAATCAATATAACATGGAAGGAGAAAGACCCCAATGGCAAGAGAGTTCTCCTTAGGTAACACTCGTAATATTGGTATCATGGCTCACATTGATGCTGGTAAAACAACAACTACTGAGCGTATCTTGTTCTATACTGGTCGTATCCATAAAATTGGAGAAACACACGAAGGTGCTTCTCAAATGGACTGGATGGCTCAAGAACAAGAACGTGGTATCACAATCACATCAGCTGCAACAACTGCACAATGGAAAAACCATCGTGTAAACATCATCGATACACCAGGACACGTAGACTTCACTGTAGAAGTTGAACGTTCACTTCGTGTACTTGATGGTGCTGTAGCAGTACTTGATGCACAATCAGGTGTAGAGCCTCAAACTGAAACTGTATGGCGTCAAGCGACAACATACGGAGTACCACGCGTAGTATTCGTTAACAAAATGGATAAAATCGGTGCGGACTTCTTATATTCAGTTAAAACAATGCATGATCGCTTAGGAGCTAATGCACACCCTATCCAATTACCAATCGGTGCTGAAGATGAATTCGAAGGTATCATTGACCTAATTGACATGGTTGCTTACTTCTACGAAGATGATTTAGGAACTCGTTCAGAAGCTGTAGAAATTCCTGAGGAATATAAAGAGCTTGCTGATGAGTATCGTTCTAAATTAGTTGAAGCGGTAGCAGAACTTGATGAAGAATTAATGATGAAATATCTTGAAGAGGGCGAGCTTTCTACTGATGAGTTAAAAGCTGGTATCCGTCAAGGTACAATCAACGTTGAATTCTACCCAGTTATCTGTGGTTCAGCATTCAAAAACAAAGGTGTTCAACTTATGTTAGATGCTGTAATCGACTACTTGCCTTCACCATTAGACGTACCTGCGATTAAAGGTACTTTACCAGATACAGAGGAAGAAGTAACTCGTGAATCTTCTGATGAGGCTCCGTTCTCAGCTTTAGCATTCAAAGTTATGACTGACCCTTATGTTGGTAAATTAACTTTCTTCCGTGTGTACTCTGGTGTACTTAACTCTGGATCTTATGTACAGAACTCTACAAAAGGTAAGCGTGAGCGTGTAGGACGTATCCTACAAATGCATGCTAACTCTCGTGAAGAGATCTCTGTAGTATACGCAGGGGATATCGCAGCAGCAGTAGGTCTTAAAGATACTACTACTGGTGATACTCTATGTGATGAGAAATCATTAGTTATCCTAGAGTCTATGGAATTCCCAGAGCCAGTTATCTCATTATCTGTTGAGCCTAAATCTAAGGCTGACCAAGATAAAATGACAACTGCTCTACAAAAACTTCAAGAAGAAGACCCAACTTTCCGTGCGGAAACTAACCAAGAGACTGGTCAAGTTATCATCTCTGGTATGGGTGAGCTTCACCTTGATATCATCGTTGACCGTATGCGTCGCGAGTTCAAAGTAGAAGCTAACGTTGGTGCTCCTCAAGTTGCTTACCGTGAAACATTCCGTGGTTCTGCACGCGTTGAAGGTAAGTTCGCTCGCCAATCTGGTGGACGTGGACAATTCGGTCACGTATGGATCGAGTTCTCTCCAAACGAAGAAGGAAAAGGCTTCGAATTTGAAAACAAAATCGTCGGTGGTGTAGTACCACGTGAATACGTTCCAGCTGTTCAAGCAGGTCTTGAAGCTTCAATGGCAAACGGCGTATTAGCTGGTTACCCATTAATCGATGTTAAGGCCGCTCTTGTAGACGGTTCTTACCATGATGTTGACTCAAGTGAGATGGCGTTTAAAGTCGCTGCATCTTTAGCTCTTAAAAATGCAGTTTCTAAATGTAGCCCAGTTATCCTTGAGCCAATGATGAAAGTTGAAGTTGTAATCCCTGATGAATATCTTGGAGATATCATGGGTGACGTAACTTCACGTCGCGGTCGTGTAGAAGGTATGGAAGCACGCGGTAACGCTCAAGTTGTACGTGCATTCGTTCCTCTATCTGAAATGTTTGGTTATGCAACTGCATTACGTTCAAACACTCAAGGCCGTGGAACATACTCTATGCACTTCGATCATTACGAAGAAGTACCTAAGAGTATTTCAGAAGAAATTGTTAAAAAAAATAAAGGTGAATAATTGATTTTCATTCTTTATTAAAGTATAACTACTTATGTAGGCTGTGAAAGGAGAGAACTTCTTTCACTTTCACAGCATTATATACTCATATTATTCATTATTTTAAGGAGGAATTCCGAATGGCTAAAGAAAAATTTGATCGTTCCAAAACGCATGCAAATATCGGTACAATTGGTCACGTTGACCATGGTAAAACTACATTAACAGCTGCTATCACTACTGTTCTTGCTAAACGCAGTGGTAAAGGTGCAGCTATGGCATATGACATGATCGACGCTGCTCCAGAAGAGCGTGAGCGTGGTATCACAATCTCAACTGCACACGTTGAGTACGAAACTGATACTCGTCACTATGCACACGTTGACTGCCCAGGACATGCTGACTATGTTAAAAACATGATCACAGGTGCTGCACAAATGGACGGAGGGATCTTAGTAGTATCCGCTGCTGACGGCCCAATGCCACAAACTCGTGAACACATCCTATTATCTCGTCAAGTAGGTGTACCTTACCTTGTTGTATTCTTAAACAAATGTGACATGGTAGACGACGAAGAACTTCTTGAGTTAGTAGAAATGGAAGTTCGCGACCTTCTTTCTGAGTACGACTTCCCTGGTGATGACGTACCTGTAGTTAAAGGTTCTGCTCTTAAAGCTCTTGAAGGTGCTCCAGAGTGGGAAGAAAAAATCGTTGAGCTAATGAACGCTGTTGACGAATATATCCCAACTCCAGAACGCGATACTGAAAAACCATTCATGATGCCAGTTGAGGACGTATTCTCAATCACTGGTCGTGGTACTGTTGCTACAGGTCGTGTTGAGCGTGGACAAGTTAAAGTTGGTGACACAATTCAAATCATCGGTCTTACTGAAGAACCAAAATCTACAACTGTTACAGGTGTAGAAATGTTCCGTAAGCTTCTTGATTATGCTGAAGCTGGTGACAACATCGGAGCTCTACTTCGTGGTGTTGCTCGTGAAGACATCCAACGTGGACAAGTACTTGCTAAACCAGGTACAATCACTCCACACACAAAATTCAAAGCTGAAGTTTACGTTCTTTCTAAAGAAGAAGGTGGACGTCACACTCCATTTTTCACAAACTACCGTCCACAGTTCTACTTCCGTACAACTGATGTAACTGGTATTTGTAACCTTCCTGAAGGTGTAGAAATGGTTATGCCTGGCGACAACATCGAAATGACTGTTGAACTTATCGCTCCAATCGCGATTGAAGAAGGTACTAAATTCTCAATCCGTGAAGGTGGACGTACAGTAGGCGCTGGCGTTGTAGCTACAATCACTGAGTAATTATTACTCATTTTGAAAAGAGAGTGGGATCTTCCCACTCTCTTTTTTTGATTTCCAGATATAACAAAAAGAGATTTCATTAAGATCCTTGCAATATGCGTAGAGATTCTATATAATGAAAAAAGTGTGCAAGACAAAAGAATTTTAAATTCTACTTGCATCAATAGCCCAACTTTAGTATAATATTAATGTTGGTCTTTGACTGCGATGATGTGAGAGGTTGCCGACACACCCGGCCGCTTTGCCATGGCGCGTGTGTGGGAAATTTTCACAGAGTATGTCTATTTTTAAAGTAGGCGAAAAAGGAGGGAAAATAATGGCAAAAGAAAAGATTCGTATTCGTTTGAAAGCTTATGATCACAGAATTTTAGATCAATCTGCTGAAAAAATCGTTGAAACGGCTAAACGTTCTGGTGCTACTGTATCGGGTCCAATTCCGTTACCAACTGAAAAATCAGTTTACACGATTCTTCGTGCGGTGCATAAATACAAAGATTCTCGTGAGCAATTCGAAATGCGTACTCATAAACGCTTAATCGACATCGTGAATCCAACACCACAAACTGTTGATTCATTAATGCGTCTAGACTTACCGTCTGGTGTAGATATCGAAATCAAACTTTAATTGAAATAAAAAAACAATTTATTATAGGAGGTGTGACTTATGACCAAAGGAATCTTAGGAAGAAAAATCGGTATGACTCAAGTATTCGCTGAGAACGGTAACTTAATTCCTGTAACTGTAATTGAAGCTGCTCCTAACGTAGTACTTCAAAAGAAAACAGCTGAAACTGACGGTTATGAAGCAATCCAATTAGGATTTGATGATAAACGTGAGAAATTAGCTAACAAACCAGCAAAAGGACATGTTGCTAAAGCGAACACTGCTCCTAAGCGCTTCATCCGTGAAATCCGCGATGTAAATGCTGCTGATTATGAAGTTGGTCAAGAAGTCAAAGTTGATATTTTCGCAGAAGGCGATATTATCGATGTAACAGGTGTATCAAAAGGTAAAGGTTTCCAAGGTGCTATTAAACGCCACGGACAATCTCGTGGACCAATGGCTCACGGATCACGTTACCATCGTCGTCCTGGTTCTATGGGACCAGTTGCTCCAAACCGTGTATTCAAAGGGAAATTACTTCCTGGACACATGGGATCTGAGCGCGTAACTGTTCAAAACTTAGCAATCGTTAAGGTTGATACAGAACGCAATCTTCTATTAGTAAAAGGTAATGTACCGGGCCCTAAAAAAGCTTTAGTAGTTGTTAAAGGTGCGGTTAAATCTAAATAATTATCTTTTTAGGAAAGGAGGAAACAACCAATGCCAAAAGTAGCATTGTTTAACCAAAACGGTAAAAACGTTGGAGAAATCGAACTTAACGCTTCCGTTTTCGGTATTGAACCAAACAAACATGTAATGTTTGAAGCAGTATTAATGCAAAGAGCATCTTTGCGTCAAGGTACTCATAAAGTTAAAACGCGTTCTGAAGTACGAGGCGGTGGCCGTAAACCATGGCGTCAAAAAGGTACTGGACGTGCTCGTCAAGGATCTATCCGTTCTCCACAATGGCGTGGCGGTGGTACCGTATTCGGACCAGTTCCAAGAAGCTACAGCTACAAACTTCCTAAAAAAGTTCGTCGCTTAGCAATCAAATCTGCTCTATCTTCTAAAGTATTAGACAACAGCTTCGTAGTTGTTGAAGGGTTATCTTTCGATGCTCCTAAAACAAAAGAAATGGTAGCAGTACTTAAAAACTTATCAGTAGACCGCAAAGCTTTAGTGGTAACTGCTGACTTAAGCGAAAACGTTGCTCTATCTGCACGTAACATCCCTGGAGTAACTGTAGTTGCAGCTAATGGTTTAAGCGTATTAGACCTAGTAAACCATGACAAAGTTGTAATTACTAAAGAAGCGGTTGAAAAAGTAGAGGAGGTGCTTGCATAATGAAAGATCCTCGTGATATTATTAAGCGCCCCGTTATCACTGAACGTTCAACTGATATCATGGTTGATAAAAAATACACTTTTGAAGTTGACGTAAGAGCTAATAAAACTGAGGTTAAAGATGCTATCGAAAAAATCTTTGACGTAAAAGTTGAAAAAGTTAACGTTATGAACTACAAAGGTAAATTCAAACGCGTAGGTCGCTACAGCGGTCTTACAAATCGTCGTCGTAAAGCGGTTGTTACTTTAACTGCTGACAGCAAAGAAATCGAAATCTTTGAAGCTTAATTCTAAAGAGAAGGAGGGAAACCCAAATGGCGATTAAAAAATATAAACCAACCTCTAACGGTCGTCGTGGTATGTCAGTATCTGACTTTGCTGAGATCACAACGAACCAACCAGAGAAATCATTACTAGCACCTTTACACAAAAAAGGTGGTCGTAATAACCAAGGTAAATTAACTGTACGTCATCAAGGTGGCGGACACAAACGTCAATATCGTGTAATCGATTTTAAACGTGACAAAGATGGAATACCAGGTCGCGTTGCTACAATCGAGTACGATCCAAACCGTTCTGCAAACATCGCATTAATTAACTATGCTGATGGTGAAAAACGTTACATCCTAGCTCCTAAAAACTTAGTAGTTGGAATGGAAATCATGTCAGGTACAGAAGCAGACATTAAAGTAGGTAACGCATTACCACTTGCTAATATTCCAGTAGGTTCTGTTATTCATAACATCGAACTTAAGCCTGGTAAAGGTGGACAATTAGTACGTTCTGCTGGTACTTCTGCACAAGTACTTGGTAAAGAAGGTAAATACGTATTAGTACGTTTAACTTCTGGCGAAGTACGCATGATTCTAGCAACTTGCCGTGCAACAATCGGTCAAGTAGGTAACGAACAGCACGAACTTATCAACATCGGTAAAGCCGGTCGTTCACGCTGGTTAGGCATTCGTCCAACAGTTCGTGGTTCTGTAATGAACCCTAACGATCATCCACACGGTGGTGGTGAAGGACGCTCACCTATCGGACGTAAATCACCTATGTCACCTTGGGGTAAACCAACTCTTGGTTACAAAACTCGTAAGAAGAAAAACAAATCCGATAAATTTATCGTTCGTCGTCGTAAAAAATAACGGGATTGAGCTACGGTTCATACGAACCGTAGAGCGATCACGAAGGGAGGTTCACTTATGGGACGCAGCTTAAAAAAAGGGCCTTTTGTCGATAGTCATTTAATGAACAAAGTTGAGAAGTTAAATGAAACTGAGGGCAAACAAGTTATCAAAACTTGGTCTCGTCGTTCAACAATTTTCCCTCAATTCATCGGTCACACTATCGCAGTTTACGATGGTCGTAAACATGTACCGGTATTCGTTACAGAAGATATGGTAGGTCACAAGCTTGGTGAATTTGCACCATCACGTACTTACAAAGGTCATGCAAGTGACGATAAGAAAACAAAACGCTAATTAAGAGAGGAGGCATTTAAATGCAAGCTAAAGCTGTTGCAAGAACAGTTCGTATTGCTCCTCGTAAAGTTCGTCTAGTTGTAGATTTAATTCGAGGTAAGCAAGTAGGTGAGGCAGTGGCAATCCTTAACTTAACGCCAAAGGCTGCTTCTCCAATTGTAGAAAAAGTATTAAAATCTGCGATCGCTAATGCAGAACACAACTACGAAATGGATGCGAATAACCTAGTTATCACAGACGCTTACGTTAACGAAGGTCCTACTTTGAAACGTTTCCGTCCACGTGCTATGGGACGCGCTAGCCAAATCAATAAACGTACTAGCCACATCACAATCGTGGTATCAGAAAAGAAGGAGGGATAATCAATGGGTCAAAAGGTAAATCCAATCGGTTTGCGTATCGGTGTGATTCGTGATTGGGAATCAAAATGGTACGCTGAAAAAGACTATGCTGATTTATTACATGAAGACTTAAAAGTACGTGAGTACATCACAAAACGCTTACATGATGCGTCTGTTTCTAAAGTAGAAATCGAACGTGCTGCTAACCGTTTAAATGTGACTATTCACACTGCGAAACCTGGTATGGTAATTGGTAAAGGTGGTACTGAAGTTGAAGCACTTCGTAAAGCTCTTAACCAACTAACAGGCAAACGTGTACACATTAACATTCTTGAAATTAAGAGAGCAGATCTTGACGCTAAATTAGTAGCTGAAAACATCGCTCGTCAATTAGAAAACCGCGTTTCATTCCGCCGTGCTCAAAAGCAAGCTATTCAACGCTCAATGCGTGCTGGTGCACAAGGTATTAAAACGATGACTTCTGGTCGTCTTGGCGGAGCTGATATTGCTCGTGGTGAAAGCTATAGTGAAGGTACAGTTCCACTTCATACATTACGTGCTGATATTGACTACGGTACTGCTGAAGCAGATACTACTTACGGTAAAATCGGTGTTAAAGTATGGATCTACCGTGGAGAGGTTCTTCCTACTAAAAAGAAAAATGAGGAAGGAGGAAATTAATCATGTTGATGCCTAAACGCGTTAAATATCGTCGCGAACACCGTGGGAAAATGCGCGGTCGTGCTAAGGGTGGTACAGAAGTACATTTCGGTGAATATGGTTTACAAGCTCAAGATGCTTCTTGGATTACAAACCGTCAAATCGAAGCTGCTCGTATCGCAATGACTCGTTACATGAAACGTGGCGGTAAAGTCTGGATTAAAATCTTCCCATCTAAATCATACACTGCAAAACCTCTAGAGGTGCGCATGGGTTCCGGTAAGGGTGCTCCAGAAGGTTGGGTAGCAGTTGTTAAGCCTGGTAAAGTAATGTTCGAAATCGCGGGTGTTTCTGAAGAAGTTGCTCGTGAAGCTTTACGCTTAGCTGCTCACAAATTACCAGTTAAATGTAAATTCGTAAAACGTGAAGAAATTGGTGGTGAATCTAATGAAAGCTAATGAAATTCGTGATCTTACCACTGCGGAAATCGAACAAAAAGTAAAAGCTCTAAAAGAAGAGTTATTTAATCTTCGTTTCCAGTTAGCTACTGGCCAATTAGAGAACACTGCACGTATTCGTGAAGTACGTAAGTCGATCGCTCGTATGAAAACTGTTATTCGTCAAAGAGAGATCGCTGCTAATAAATAATTGATCGAGAGGAGGTTTTCAGAATGAGTGAACGCAACCAACGCAAGGTCTATTCTGGGCGTGTAGTTTCAGACAAAATGGACAAAACGGTCACTGTTCTTGTAGAAACCTATAAGAAACATTCTCTTTACGGTAAGCGCGTAAAATACTCTAAGAAGTTTAAAGCTCATGACGAGAATAATACTGCTAAAGTTGGCGATATCGTAAAAATCATGGAAACTCGCCCATTATCGGCTACTAAACGTTTCCGTCTAGTAGAAGTAGTGGAAAAAGCGGTTATTATCTAATTTATAGATCGGATTATGTTTTATCCGAAGGGAGGTTTCGTGTATGATTCAACAAGAATCTCGTTTAAAAGTTGCTGACAACTCTGGTGCTCGTGAAGTACTTACGATTAAAGTATTAGGTGGTTCAGGACGTAAGACAGCTAATATTGGTGATGTTATTGTTTGTACGGTAAAACAAGCAACACCAGGAGGCGTTGTTAAAAAAGGTGACGTTGTTAAAGCTGTTGTAGTTCGTACAAAACGCGGCGTTCGTCGTCAAGATGGTTCTTACATCCGTTTTGATGAAAATGCTTGTGTAATCATCCGTGACGACAAGTCCCCACGTGGTACTCGTATTTTCGGACCGGTTGCTCGTGAACTACGTGATAGCAACTTTATGAAGATTGTATCTTTAGCTCCAGAAGTTATCTAATAGAAATAATACTTATGAGCCTTTAAGGAGGTGCGAAGAGGATGCATGTTAAAAAAGGTGACAAAGTAATGGTTATCACGGGTAAAGATAAAGGTAAACAAGGCGTAGTTCTTGCTGCTTTTCCTAAGAAGCAACGCGTGCTTGTAGAAGGCGTGAATATCGTAAAAAAACATTCTAAGCCATCTCAACTTAACCCACAAGGTGGAATCAACAGTCAAGAAGCACCTATCCATGTATCAAACGTAATGCCATTGGATCCTAAAACTGGTGAACCAACTCGTGTTGGCTTCAAACTAGAAGATGGCAAGAAGGTACGTGTAGCAAAAAAATCTGGTGAAATTTTAGATAAATAATATTAAAGTGTGAAGGGAGGTACTATGATGAACCGCCTTAAGGAAAAATTTCAAAAAGAAATTACTCCAGCTCTAGTGAGCAAATTTAACTATAGTTCTGTAATGGAAGTTCCAAAGTTAGAAAAAATCGTTATTAACATGGGTATCGGTGATGCAGTACAAAACTCTAAAGCGTTAGATAACGCTGTTGAGGAGTTAGGACAAATCACTGGTCAAAAACCGGTTGTAACTCGTGCGAAAAAGTCAATCGCTGGCTTCCGTCTTCGTGAAGGTATGCCTATCGGTGCGAAAGTTACATTACGCGGAGAGCGTATGTATGAATTCTTTGACAAATTAGTATCAGTTTCACTTCCACGTGTACGTGACTTCCGTGGTGTATCTAAGAAGTCTTTCGACGGTCGTGGAAACTATACTCTAGGTGTTAAAGAACAACTAATTTTCCCTGAAATCGACTATGATAAAGTATCAAAAGTTCGTGGTATGGATATCGTTATCGTTACTACTGCGAATACTGATGAAGAGTCTCGCGAACTATTAACTCAATTCGGTATGCCATTCCAGAAGTAATAACTGCCAACCATACGCAGAGGAGGCGAAAACGTGGCTAAGAAATCGATGATTGCGAAACAAAAACGCCAACAAAAATTTAAAGTACAAGAATACACACGTTGCGAACGTTGCGGACGTCCACATTCAGTACTACGCAAATTTAAGCTTTGCCGTATTTGTTTCCGTGAACTTGCTTATAAAGGTCAAATTCCTGGTGTTAAAAAAGCTAGTTGGTAAAAACCCAGATTGGGAAGGAGGTAAAATAATATGGTAATGACAGATCCTATTGCAGATATGCTGACTCGTATTCGTAATGCGAACATGGTTCGTCATGAGAAACTTGAAATTCCAGCATCAAACATCAAAAAGCAAATTGCTGAAATCCTTAAACGTGAAGGTTTCGTACGCGATGTAGAATACATCGAAGATGATAAACAAGGTATCATCCGTATCTTCCTTAAATATGGTAACAGCAATGAGCGTGTAATCACTGGTCTTAAACGTATCAGTAAACCTGGTTTACGCGTTTACGCAAAATCTAATGAAGTACCACGTGTACTTAACGGTTTAGGTATTGCTATTGTTTCTACTTCACAAGGTGTGTTAACTGACAAAGAAGCTCGTCAAAAACAAGCTGGTGGAGAAGTACTAGCATACGTTTGGTAATTAACTTGTAATACGAATGGAGGTGTAGTTATGTCACGTGTTGGTAAAAAGACTTTAGAAATTCCAGCAGGTGTTACAGTTACTAACGAAAACAACGTTGTAACTGTAAAGGGCCCAAAGGGTGAATTGACTCGTACATTCCACCCAGACATGGAAATTAAACTTGAAGAGAACGTATTAACTGTAAATCGTCCTAGCGACAACAAAGATCACCGTGCACTTCACGGAACTACTCGTAGTTTATTAGGTAACATGGTTGAAGGTGTTACTAGTGGTTATGAGCGTGGACTAGAATTAGTCGGTGTAGGTTACCGTGCGCAAAAATCTGGTGACAAACTAGTATTAAGCGTAGGTTACTCTCACCCAGTTGAGATCGTACCAGAGCAAGGAATCGAAATCGAAGTTCCTAGCCAAACAAAAATCGTTATCAAAGGTATTGATAAAGAACGCGTTGGTGCTCTAGCTGCTAACATTCGCGCTGTACGTGCTCCAGAACCTTACAAAGGTAAAGGGATCCGTTACGAAGGCGAACGTGTTCGTCGTAAAGAAGGTAAAACTGCTAAGAAATAATGCCGCTTAAGGTATAAAGAAAGGAGTGACCCAGATGATCACGAAACTTGACAAAAATAAAGTTCGTATCAAAAGACACGGTCGTGTACGTGCTAAACTTTCTGGAACAGCTGTACGTCCTCGTTTAAACGTTTTTCGTTCAAACAAGCACATTTATGCTCAAATCATTGACGATGTAAACTCAGTTACTATCGCAAGTGCTTCTACACTTGATAAAGATTTAGCAGATGTGATTACTAATAACGTTGATGCTGCTACAAAGGTCGGAGAACTAGTTGCAAAACGCGCTAGCGAAAAAGGTATCAAAGAAGTTGTCTTTGATCGCGGAGGTTATTTATACCATGGTCGTATAAAAGCTCTTGCTGACGCTGCTCGTGAAGCCGGTCTAGAATTTTAATGGTAAAAGGAGGGAAAATGATGCGTCGTGTTGATCCAAATAAATTAGAACTTGAAGAACGCGTAGTTACGGTTAACCGCGTAGCTAAAGTTGTTAAAGGTGGACGTCGTTTCCGCTTTGCTGCATTAGTTGTCGTTGGTGACAAAAACGGTCATGTAGGTTTCGGTACTGGTAAAGCACAAGAAGTACCAGATGCTATCCGTAAAGCTATCGAAGATGCTAAGAAAAATCTTGTGACTGTACCAATGGTTGGAACTACAATTCCACATGAGATCTTAGGTCAATTTGGTGCAGGTGAAATTTTCTTAAAACCTGCTTCTGAAGGTACTGGTGTTATCGCTGGTGGTCCTGTACGTGCTGTATTAGAATTAGCAGGTGTAAGTGACATTCTTTCTAAATCTTTAGGCTCTAACACTCCAGTTAACATGGTTCGAGCTACTATCGAAGGTTTAAAAGAACTTAAACGTGCTGAAGATGTTGCAAAACTACGTGGTAAGACTGTAGAAGAACTGTTAGGATAAGGAGGGAAAAAGAATGGCAAACAAATTAGCAATTACCCTCACTCGCAGCGTGATTGGTCGCCCGGAAGATCAACGTGTAACTGTTCGCACACTTGGTCTGAAGAAAGTTAATCAAACAGTTGTGCATGCAGACAATGCAGCTATCCGTGGAATGATTAACAAAGTTTCTCACTTAGTGAAAGTCGAAGAACAATAATATAAAATGCTACCATAAGGAGGTGCTCCGGATGAAACTTCATGAGCTACAACCAGCTGAAGGTTCTCGTAAAACACGTAATCGTGTTGGACGTGGTATCGGATCAGGTAATGGTAAAACTGCAGGTAAAGGTCACAAAGGTCAAAACGCTCGTTCTGGCGGTGGCGTAAGACTTGGATTTGAAGGTGGTCAAACTCCTTTATTCCGTCGTCTACCTAAACGCGGTTTCACAAACATTAACCGTAAAGAATTCGCAATCGTGAACTTAGATGCTTTAAATCGCTTTGAAGACGGTACAGAAGTAACACCAGAATTATTAGTTGAAACTGGTCTAGTAAGCAACGTAAAATCAGGTGTTAAAATTCTTGGCCAAGGTTCTTTAAACAAAAAGCTAACTATTAAAGCGGCTAAATTCTCCTCTACTGCTAAAGAAGCTATCGAAGCTGCAGGCGGTACAACTGAGGTGATCTAATGTTTCAAACAATCTCCAATTTTATGCGCGTGCGTGATATAAGAAATAAAATTCTTTTCACACTGGTAATGCTCATCATTTTTCGTATCGGTACGTTTATACCCGTACCTAGCGTAAATACTGATGTGCTAAGAGTCCAAGATGAGCTGAACGTGTTTGGTGTACTAAATACGTTTGGTGGCGGTGCCCTTAAGAATTTCTCCATTCTTGCAATGGGTATCATGCCATACATCACAGCATCCATCATTATGCAGTTGCTACAGATGGATGTTGTACCTAAATTTACAGAATGGTCCAAACAAGGTGAAGTTGGACGCCGTAAATTAACTCAGTTAACTCGTTATGGAACAATTGTGCTTGGATTTATCCAAGCTTTGGGTATGTCTATAGGTTTTAATAATATGACCAATGGACAGCTCATTCAAAATCCCGGAATTTCAACGTATCTACTGATCGCTGTAGTATTAACAGCAGGTACTGCGTTTTTAGTATGGCTAGGTGAGCAGATTACGGCTAAAGGTGTAG
This sequence comes from Priestia koreensis, assembly GCF_022646885.1. Taxonomy (GTDB): domain Bacteria; phylum Bacillota; class Bacilli; order Bacillales; family Bacillaceae_H; genus Bacillus_AG; species Bacillus_AG koreensis_A. The sequence continues at coordinate 144,158 of NZ_CP061868.1, forward strand.
GGAACGGCATTTCCATTATCATCTTTGCTGGGATTGCGGCAGGAATTCCGACGACTATCAACCAAATTTACGCGCAACAATTTGAAGATGTTGGGGACCAGTTGTTTTTAAGTATTGTGAAGGTAGTAATCATTGCGGTGGCTATTCTTGCAATTGTAGTTGGGGTTATTTACTTCCAACAAGCGTTACGTAAGATTCCCATTCAATATGCGAAACGAGCTGCAGGTCCTACTACAGTAAGTGGCGGGCAATCCACTCATTTACCGTTAAAAGTAAATGCTGCTGGTGTTATCCCGGTTATCTTCGCAATTTCATTTGTTGTTACTCCAAGAACGATTGCATCATTTTTTGGCTCAAATGATGTAACGAGATGGATAGAGAAGACCTTTGATTATACGCAGCCAATAGGTATGATTGTTTATATAGTACTTATTATTGCTTTCTCTTATTTCTATACCTTCGTTCAGGTTAACCCTGAGCAAGTGGCTGATAATTTGAAGAAGCAAGGCGGTTATATCCCAGGTATTCGACCAGGAAAAAGTACGCAAGAGTACTTAACTAAATTGTTATATCGACTCACACTTGTTGGATCGATCTTTTTAGCAGTCATTGCGGTTCTTCCTGTTATCTTTATTAAGGTCGCTAACTTGCCTCAATCTGCACAGATTGGCGGAACAAGCTTACTGATCGTAATAGGGGTGGCCCTTGAAACGATGAAACAGCTGGAAAGCCAGCTTGTAAAACGTCATTATAGAGGGTTCATTAAATAAAAGGTTTAATGGGGAGCGACGTGCTTTCCATTAGACTGATTAGAGACTGAGGGGGCAATAAAATGAACTTAGTTTTAATGGGACTTCCTGGTGCAGGTAAAGGTACCCAAGCAGAACGCATTGTTGAAAATTATGATATCCCTCATATCTCAACAGGAGACATGTTCCGAGCTGCTATGAAGGAAGGCACTGAATTAGGTTTAGAAGCTAAATCATACATTGATAAAGGTGAACTTGTTCCGGATGAAGTAACGATCGGAATTGTGCGTGAGCGTTTATCAAAAGATGATTGCGAAAAAGGCTTCTTACTAGACGGCTTTCCAAGAACAGTTGCTCAAGCAGATGCTCTTGAAACAATGCTAGCAGAATTAGGACGCAAAATTGATTACGTGATTAACATTGATGTAGATCAAAGTGTTCTTATGGAGCGTTTGACTGGTCGACGCATTTGTAAAGATTGCGGTGCAACCTATCACTTAGTATTCAATCCTCCTGCAAAAGAGGGTGTATGTGATAAGTGTGGTGGCGAGCTTTACCAACGCGCCGATGATAACAGTGAAACAGTTGCAACTCGTTTAGAAGTAAACGTGAAGCAAACAAAACCACTCCTTGCCTTTTATGAAGAAAAAAGATACCTACGCAATGTGAACGGGCAACAAGACATTAACGATGTATTCGAAGATGTTCGTAAGTTGCTTGGAGGATTAAGCAAATGATTATTTGCAAAACTCCACGTGAACTAGCGATCATGCGTGAAGCTGGTCGTATTGTGGCTCTAACCCATCAGGAGTTGAAGAAACACATTCAACCGGGGATTACAACCAAGAAATTGGATGAAATTGCAGAGAAGTTTATTCGTAAACATGATGCATTTCCTTCGTTTAAAGGGTATAATGGTTTTCGCGGAAGCATTTGTGCTTCGGTCAACGAAGAATTAGTGCACGGGATCCCAGGTGACCGAGTATTAAACGAGGGTGACATCATCAGTATAGATATTGGTGCTCGCTACAAAGGTTATCACGGTGACTCTGCATGGACATATGCAGTAGGAAACGTGGATGAAGAAACGCAGCGATTATTAGATGTTACAGAACAATCGCTTTATAAAGGTTTAGAGCAAGCTAAACCAGGCGATCGTTTGTCTAATATTTCACACGCTATTCAAACTTACGTAGAAGCTCATAACTTTTCCGTTGTAAGAGAATACGTTGGTCATGGTGTAGGTCAGGATTTACATGAGGATCCTCAGATTCCTCACTACGGTCCACCAAATCAAGGTCCACGTTTGCGACCAGGTATGGTATTGGCAATTGAGCCAATGGTTAATGCCGGGAAACGCTATGTTAGAACTCTTTCAGATGACTGGACAGTCGTTACCGTAGACGGTAAGATGTGTGCTCACTTCGAGCATACGATTGCAATCACTGAGTCTGGATTTGAGATTCTAACAGCTCTATAAGCAACGTTGTCTAAATCTCTATCGAATCTTCGTTAGTTATAAGGACAGTAGAAAGTAATTATCTAAATTCACGATGATCGTTTCGTCTGAATTGCTGCTAATTTGGTAAAGATGTTTATAAAAACGTTATTCATCTTGAATTTAATGATTACGAATCTCCGAATGTACAGAACAGGTTCTCTGCGTTAAAGTAAAAAGCTTGCTACTTGTTCCATAGAAAGGAGAGCAATTTAATGGCGAAAGACGATGTAATTGAAGTGGAAGGTACGGTCGCTGAGACTTTACCAAATGCAATGTTCAAGGTAGAATTAGAAAATGGTCATACAGTTCTGGCTCACGTTTCTGGTAAAATTCGTATGCACTTCATCCGAATCTTACCTGGTGACAAAGTAACTGTTGAATTATCACCATATGATTTAACTCGTGGTAGAATTACGTACCGATTCAAATAAAACCTATGCACTCCGTACGATCAAGGAGGTATGAATAATGAAAGTCAGACCATCGGTAAAACCGATCTGCGAAAAGTGTAAAGTTATCCGCAGAAAAGGGAAAGTAATGGTTATTTGTGAAAACCCTAAACATAAACAAAAACAAGGTTAATAACAACGATAATAACAAGGAGGTGCACGCTTAAATGGCACGTATTGCTGGTGTAGATATTCCTCGTGACAAACGTGTAGTAATTTCTTTAACTTATATTTATGGTATTGGCCGCCAAACAGCTCAAAAGGTTCTAGCTGAAGCTGGAGTTTCTGAAAATACTCGTGTTCGCGATCTAACAGAAGAAGAATTAGGTAAAATCCGTGATATTATGGATGCTTACAAGGTAGAAGGTGACCTTCGCCGTGAAATTTCATTAAACATCAAACGTTTAATCGAAATCGGTTCATACCGTGGTATCCGCCACCGTCGTGGTTTACCAGTTCGTGGTCAGAACTCTAAAAACAATGCTCGTACACGTAAAGGTCCACGTCGTACTGTAGCGAACAAAAAGAAATAATCATTAGTAAGGGAGGTTAATGTAAATGGCTCGCAAAACTAACACTCGTAAACGTCGTGTTAAAAAGAATATTGAAAGTGGTATTGCTCATATCCGTTCAACGTTCAACAACACAATCGTAACGATTACAGACGTTCATGGTAATGCTATTGCTTGGTCAAGCGCTGGTGCTCTTGGATTCAGAGGTTCTCGTAAATCTACTCCATTCGCAGCACAAATGGCAGCTGAAACTGCAGCAAAAGTATCTCAAGATAATGGTATGAAAACTCTAGAAGTAACTGTTAAAGGCCCTGGTGCAGGACGCGAAGCTGCTATCCGTGCACTTCAAGCTGCAGGTCTTGAAGTAACTGCTATTAAAGACGTTACTCCAGTACCTCATAACGGTTGCCGTCCACCAAAACGTCGTCGTGTGTAATTAATGGTATAGATTTTGTACTATTGTCTATAATGGATATGGTATAGAATAGTTAATTACAAACTGTTATTCCATTTGTTGTGCACATTCGGGAACTGTCTAATAGGGAATTTCGGTTAGACGATCAAGAGAACTTGATCACTGTCTAGCCGAGGTTTCGACGTTTTGAAGGAGGGTTTATAAATGATAGAGATTGAAAAGCCAAAAATCGAAACGGTAGAAATCAGCGATGATAGAAAGTACGGTAAATTTGTCGTCGAACCACTTGAGCGTGGATATGGAACTACTTTGGGTAACTCCTTACGTCGTATCCTATTATCCTCACTCCCTGGTGCCGCTGTGACATCTATCCAAATTGATGGTGTCCTACATGAATTTTCAACAATCCCTGGTGTTGTTGAGGACGTAACAAATATCATCCTTAACATCAAGAAGCTTGCTCTTAAGATTTACTCTGAAGACGAGAAAACACTAGAAATTGATATTCAAGGCCAAGGCGCTGTTACAGCTGCTGACATTCAAGCAGACAGTGATGTCGAAATTCTAAACCCGGATCTTCACATCGCTACTCTTGAAAAAGATGCACATCTACGCGTAAGATTGACGGCTAGACCAGGTCGTGGTTATAACCCTGCTGTTTCAAACAAACGTGAGGATCAACCAATTGGTGTTATTCCAATCGATTCTATCTATACTCCTATTACTCGTGTAGCTTACTATGTAGAAAATACGCGTGTTGGTCAAATGACTAACTACGATAAGCTTACATTAGATGTATGGACTGATGGTAGTATTGAGCCTGAAAAAGCTGTGGCTTTAGGTGCTAAGATCTTAACGGAACACCTAAATATTTTTGTTAACTTAACAGATGAAGCTCAAAAAGCGGAAATCATGGTCGAAAAAGAGGAAGATCAAAAAGAGAAAGTCCTTGAAATGACGATCGAAGAACTTGATCTTTCTGTCCGTTCATATAACTGCTTAAAACGAGCTGGTATTAATACAGTTCAAGAGCTTGCTAATAAAACAGAAGAAGATATGATGAAAGTCCGCAACTTAGGACGTAAATCATTAGAGGAAGTAAAAGCAAAATTAGAAGAATTAGGTCTAGGCTTACGCAAAGACGACTGATTTTCTAATCTGCTTGAACGACTATCTACAAAGGAGGGGACCTCAATGGGATACCGTAAATTAGGTCGCACAAGTGCTCAACGTAAAGCACTTCTTCGTGATTTAACTACTGACTTAATCATCAACGAGCGTATTGAAACTACTGAAACACGTGCGAAAGAATTACGTTCTGTTGTAGAAAAAATGATCACTTTAGGTAAACGTGGAGATTTACACGCTCGCCGCCAAGCTGCTGCTTACATTCGTAACGAAGTGGCTAACGCTGAGACAAATCAAGACGCTTTACAAAAACTTTTCAGTGACATCGCAACTCGTTACGAGGAACGCCAAGGCGGATACACTCGTATTCTTAAAGTTGGACCTCGTCGTGGAGACGGAGCTCCAATGGCTATCATTGAATTAGTTTAATATTTGTATTCCTAAAAGGGCGCGACAGTTTAGGACTTGTCTCAGCCCTTTTTTTGTATATTTTTATCGACAGAGGGAGGTTTTATCCAGCTACGGCTGGATGAACCGCTCTTTTTAGCATAGTAAGAATTAGCAGGCTGCGGAAAAAGTCTGTGTTATTCAAGAAATGGACTGCACGGAGCCTATATATGAGGATAAGCTGTAGTATTCCATGCTACTTGAAGGTTTCCTAGAAGAGAAAGTCTAGTATGAACAGGAGGATAGCTATGTCTGAAGTTATTTTAGACGTGAATAGTTTATTCTTTCGTTATGAAGAAGAGAAAGAATGGACGCTTAATGATATTTCGTTTTCTGCCTTTAAAGGTGAATGGCTCGCCATTGTAGGCCATAATGGCTCGGGGAAATCCACTTTAGCTAAGTTATTGAATGGTTTATTAATGCCTGAGTCTGGCACGATAGAGGTAGGTGGCTTGCTTCTTACGGAAGAAACCATATGGGATATCCGCAAGCGAATCGGGATGGTGTTTCAGAATCCCGATAACCAATTCGTAGGGGCGACCGTTTTGGACGACATGGCCTTTGGTCTGGAAAACAACGGTGTTCCTGTTGAAACAATGAGGGAGAGAATAGAGGAAGCGATTCAACTTGTAAATATGGAGGCATTCCGTGAGCATGAGCCACATCATTTATCCGGTGGCCAGAAGCAGCGTGTAGCTATCGCTGGAGTTCTTGCTGTGCAACCCTCAATTATTATCCTCGACGAGGCAACCTCTATGCTAGATCCAAAGGGAAGACAAGAGGTTTTAGAAACGGTAAGAAAGCTAAAGGAAGAGCAGCAAATTACGGTGATCTCCATTACACATGATTTAAATGAAGTCGCAATGGCAGACCGAGCAATCGTCTTAAACCATGGACAAAAGTTTGCAGAAGGTACACCGAGCGAAGTATTCCAACTAGGTCAAACCTTAACGGATATCGGTCTGGATTTACCGTTTTCTATTCAGCTTAGTCAAGTCTTACAAAAATCAAAAATCCCTCTAAAGAACCTTCATTTAACACATGAGGATTTGGTGAATGAACTATGGACATTATATTCAAAAATGTAGAGCATAAATATCAGCCGAATACACCATTTGAACGCATCGCCTTGTACGATTTAGACTTCACTATTCCGTCGGGTAAATTTGTGGCAATTATTGGGCATACTGGATCTGGAAAGTCGACGATTATTCAGCATTTAAATGCTTTATTAAAACCTACGGATGGATCTATTCAAATTGGTGAACGTACGATTCACGCCAAGAAAAAAGACAAGGATCTCAAAGATATTCGAAAGCGAGTAGGCGTGGTGTTTCAATTTCCAGAGCATCAGCTTTTTGAAGAAACGGTTGAAAAGGATATTTGCTTTGGACCTACCAACTTTGGTATGTCTTTGGAAGAAGCGAAAGCAAGAGCAAAAGAATTGGTCCAGCTAGTAGGTTTACCACTAGATGTATTAGAGAAGTCTCCATTTGATTTAAGTGGTGGACAAATGAGACGTGTCGCAATTGCCGGCATTTTAGCAATGGATCCGGAAGTACTTGTCTTGGACGAGCCTACTGCAGGACTTGATCCAAGAGGTCGTAAAGAAATTATGGGGCTTGTTACAAGGCTGCATAAAGAAAAGAACCTGACGACCGTTCTAGTTACTCATAGCATGGAGGATGCAGCCTCCTATGCAGATGAAGTTGTTGTCATGAATCAAGGTACAATTGTGATGAAGGGTTCGCCGAAAGACGTATTTAATCGTCAGGATGAATTAGCACAGTTTGGATTGGATGTGCCAGAGCCACTAGCGTTTATGATGAAGCTAGAGCAAAAGCTCGGAATCCCATTATCAGATAAAGCAGTCACGTTTGATGAGGCAGTGGAGCAAATCAAACGCTTAGCACAAAAGGGTGATCACCATGCTTGATTCAGTTATTATTGGACGCTATGTACCAGGTAATTCTCCTCTGCATAGGATGGACCCTCGGGCTAAGCTACTATTGGTTTTCTTTTTCGTTGTTATTGTCTTTTTAGCGAATAGTACAGCAGGTTATGGACTTTTATTACTTTATACCGCTCTTTTAGTAGCTATGAGTAGAGTACCACTTTCTTATTTTTTAAAAGGACTTAAACCAGTTGTCTTTATTGCGGTGTTTACTTTCTTAATCCAGATCTTTTTAAACAAGGAAGGCGATGTCCTCTTAAAATGGGGATGGCTAACCATTTATGAAGAAGGGTTAAGACAAGGTATTTACATCTCGCTGCGCTTTTTCCTTTTAGTTAGTGTTACAACACTCTTAACGCTAACAACAACACCTATTCAAGTTACAGACGGGATGGAGAGCTTATTGAACCCCCTTAAAAAGGTGCGCTTTCCTGTTCATGAACTAGCGCTGATGATGTCCATTTCGCTACGATTCATCCCTACACTGCTTGATGAGACCCAAAAAATTATGAAGGCTCAAACGGCCAGAGGTGTAGACATCTCTAGCGGTCCGTTTAAGGACCGAATGAAGGCAGTAGTACCTTTGCTTGTCCCGCTGTTCATAAGCGCCTTTAAACGCGCAGAGGAGCTCTCTATTGCGATGGAAGCAAGAGGGTATAAGGGTGGAGAAGGTCGTACGAAGTTTAGGCAATTGCAGTGGCAGGCTATCGATACCATTATGTTAGTTAGTTTGCTGGTCGTAACGCTATTATTAATCGTTATTCGGTATTTTTAGGTGGAAGGTAACATGAACAGAATAAAATGCACGATCTCATATGACGGAACCTTATTTGCTGGCTTTCAAAGTCAGCCTGATCAACGAACCGTCCAGGGAGAAGTGGAAAAAGCTTTAAAACGAATTCACAAGGGCTCAGAGATTAAAATTCAAGCATCGGGTCGTACGGATGCTACCGTACATGCATATGGACAGGTTATTCATTTTGATAGTCCTCTTGCTATTCCCAATAGAAATTGGATACAAGCACTAAATTCATCTCTTCCGATGGACGTAGTCGTCAAGGAAGTAGAAGCGGTAAGTGAAGGTTTTCATGCCCGCTACGACGTTACATCAAAGGAATATCGTTATCGCGTCTTACGGTCCAAAGAGCGCGATGTGTTTAGTCGAGCGTATGCCTTTCATTATCCGTACCCCTTGAATTACGAAGAGATGAGAGAATCGCTGCAATATCTAATTGGTACGCATGATTTTACGAGCTTTTGTTCCATGAAGACGGACAAAGAAAATAAGGTCCGCACCATTTATGAGATTGATTTTTTTGAAGAGAATGACGAGCTTATTTTCCGATTTGTTGGAAGTGGATTCCTCTACAACATGGTTCGTATTTTAGTCGGTACGTTGCTAGAAGTAGGGAGAGGAAAGATCAATTCTCTAGACGTAAAAAAAATTTTAGAACAGAAAAAACGAGAAAATGTTGGAAAAACAGCCCCAGGCCATGGATTGTATCTGTGGAGAGTAACTTATGACAACTAAACCTGGTGTAACATCTTCTTGACATTACCATCACAAAGAGATAATATATCCTATGGTATGTATTTTAACCCCACGGTTAGCCCCGGAAATTAATCGTGTTGAAATATAAGGTTGAAATAATGATATTATGAATGAAATTAGGAGGGAAACTCATGCGCACAACTTTCATGGCGAAAGCAAACGAAGTAGAACGCAAATGGTTCGTTGTCGATGCTGAAGGTAAAACTTTAGGTCGTCTTGCAACTGAAGTTGCTACACTTTTACGCGGTAAACATAAACCAACTTACACACCACACGTTGATACTGGTGATCACGTAATTATTCTTAACGCATCTAAAATTGAATTGACTGGTAAAAAATTAACTGACAAAATTTACTACCGTCATACTCAACATCCAGGTGGTTTAAAGCAACGTACAGCATTAGAAATGCGTACTAACTACTCTGAAAAAATGCTTGAACTAGCGATCAAAGGTATGCTTCCAAAAGGTAGCCTAGGTCGTCAAATGTTCAAGAAATTACATGTATACGCTGGTGACACTCATAACCACCAAGCACAAAAACCAGAAGTTTACGAACTTCGCGGATAATTTTAAAGGGAGGTTTTAATCTTGGCACAAGTACAATATTACGGAACTGGCCGTCGTAAGAGTTCTGTTGCTCGTGTACGTCTAGTACCTGGTAACGGTAACATCGTAATCAACGGTCGTGAAATCGAAAAATACATTCCATTCGCTGCATTAAGAGAAGTTGTTAAACAACCACTAGTTGCAACTGAAACAGTAGGTAACTATGACGTACTAGTAAACGTTGATGGTGGTGGATACACTGGTCAAGCTGGTGCTATTCGTCACGGTATCGCTCGTGCTTTATTACAAGCAGATCCTGAATACCGTCCAACTCTAAAACGCGCTGGTCTATTAACTCGTGACGCTCGTATGAAAGAACGTAAAAAATACGGTCTTAAAGGCGCTCGTCGTGCACCTCAGTTCTCAAAACGTTAATTTTGGTGTACAAAAAGACTCTCAACCATTTTGGTTGGGAGTCTTTTTTTATTTGTTACAGATGGATAATTGATTTTCCCCAGTGGTTCCCCTTCTTCTTATACACCGTTCCTGTGACAGAGTGCTTGGTTACTTTAAAAACAGTAAAGTTAAACACTGGATCTGTACAAGGGTACTTCTCCTTTGAAACAAGCGGTGCCCCTGCTCCTCCAGATAATATATAGGGAACCCCATCTTTTTTCTTAAAGCTATAAGCATGGATATGGTTCACTAAAACAAGTGGAATTTGATTAGTATGATGATCAACGACGTTTTTCAAAAAGCGGTCGGTTTGCTTCTGATCCATCCCGTGATCCGCCCAGCAGCCGAAGTTCGGAGGAGTATGAAAAGCGATCGCTGTTCGTCCGTATTTGTTTTTGTGGATTTGAGCATCCATAAAGTTTATTGCATTATTGGAAAAGCCGTAACGGATTTTTGTCCCATCAGGTTTTAAGCTCGTCACATTGTTCATGCCTAACACATTAAACTTAAATTTTGGAATGGAGATGACAAAGCGTGTGCTTCCAATGATTTCACGGAAATTTCGTAAGCTGAACTGATATTGATTGTTTGGTAAATATACTTCGTGATTTCCTGGTAGCGCGAAAAAAGGTACTTTCTTTTTTCGAACCAATGGATGATGCTCGACAATACTTCTAAATTGTTTCAAGTTAGAGACTGTACCTTGATAAGCTAAATCTCCCCCTTGTAAGACAAAGGCAGGTGTTTCGGAAAGCTTATTAATTTGATCCAAAATATCATCTAACACTTTTTTATTAATAGGGTTTGACGCCGTATTTCTAGAATCTCCTAGGAAGACAAAAGTAAAATGATCTTTATGAGCTAAGTGTCTATTAACTTCTTGTAGGTGCTTAAAAGCTAACTCATTTAAAGTGGGCATTTTTTCTCTCCTTTCAGGAAGCCTGTACTATACAGTATGAGAGGAAGAATATTTGGTTTGTACGCTTGTCTTTAGGATGGGAGTTTTGGGAGGGTAATTGGGTAATGAAAGAGAGCAAATGGTTGATTATAGAGCACTATAAAGAAACTATTCGGACGGTTAGAGGACTGAGTGTCATAAAAGAGAGTGCGTGGAAAACCCCCGTTTCATCAGGGAAATGGACAGTAGCTGAGGTAATCGGCCACCTCGTTTACTGGGATGAGTTTGTGGTGGCAAAGAGACTTCCTTATGTAATGAGTGATGAGCCTTTCCCACCAGCTCCTCATGTTGGAGTGTTTAATGAAGAGGCAGCCAAAATGAGTCGTTCTCAAACTCAAGAGGAAGTGATCCAACGGTTTACTCAGACGAGAGAGGAACTAATAGAGGCTATTCAGCATTTACCTCCGTATGTTTGGGATAGAGAGTATTCCTTTGGAGCTAACTCGTTATTATTAGCAACATATTTCAGCGGATTATTAAAACATGATGAACATCATTTTAATCAGATAAAAGACGTCCTTTATAGTTCATAATAATTACCACCTTCTTGTTGCTGCCTCTAGCGCATGAGAATACTACATGTGCAGAAAATATGTAAAAAAAGGGGGTAGCATCATGAAGGTTAGTCATACCTTGCAGCAAAAACGAAGAGAAAAGCAGATGTTATACGAACGAAAGGTTTTACGAGAACTGTCCCTTGTGTTACTAAAAGATCGAGTGAAGCAAAGCTTTTTGCCATTTTTCGTTGGAAAGGATTATAAGGTGTCGACGTTAGAAGATGGGTGTATGGACATCGCGATTGAATCGTTTCTTTTGGGAGCGAGATTTAGTCATTTTGGTTACCGTGGAGAAGAAGAGCGAGCGGTGAACGAAAGGTGCTTAGATGAACAGAAACTCTTAACAGATGCTTTGTATGAATATGTTACGTTTTGGTCACCTTTAGGTCAGTCAAGTATGTCTCAGGACGGTATTTATTACACTTGTGAGCGGTTTGTATACGAATGGTGGAGAGATGGATTCGATAAAGGGAAAAAGCGATATCTGCTTAGGCTCAAGTAAAAAATATTCATAAAACCTCTCGTTGTCCCATATAGAGTAAAGAGGTGGGACTGGCTGGAGGGATGAGATGAAAAAGTATAAAATTGCACTCGTAGCAACAATCGTTCTTATTTTACTTGGCGTTATGATTCAGCATCAAATTACACAACGAAATTCGTGGAAATCATGGAATTTACCACTTAGCGGAAAGATTGTCATTATTGATGCAGGCCACGGTGGTCCAGATGGTGGTGCTGTAGGAGATGAAGTGCTTGAGAAGGACGTCACGCTCAAAATTTCTCTAATGATACGCGATTATTTGCAAGGGCAAGGTGCTCTTGTTATGATGACTCGAGATGATGACTATGACTTAGCTGACAAACAGGTTAAGGGGTATGGCCGCAGAAAAGTGGAAGATTTGAAAAAGCGCCTAAAGCTCATTAATGAATCAAGTGCTGATATGTATCTTAGTATTCACTTAAATGCAATTCCATCTGCTAAGTGGCGTGGAGCACAAACCTTCTACCACGGGTCGCTAGAAGAAAATAAGAACTTAGCGAAGTTCATTCAAGCTGAAATAAAAGATAATCTAAAAAATACGGACCGCGATGCAAAGCCTATTCAAGGAATTTATTTGTTGAAGCATGCAAAGGTTCCAGGAGCATTAGTTGAGGTAGGTTTTCTCTCGAATCGTGAGGAACGAGAACTGTTACAAACGAAAAAATATCAGCGCAAAATAGCAGAATCCATTTATGAAGGTGTCAATCGTTATTTAACGGAAGAGACGATTAAGTAAAAAGGAGGATATTTCATCTTCCTTTTTTTATTTATAGGGACCATCTGAGCATTGAATCGTTTTATTAGTCTGAATTATGTTATAATGATAGCGATAACAATAGATTTTTAGGCGGTGGGAGAATGTTAACACAAGAACGAGTACATCAATTATTAGCTTCATTAAACGACCCATTTTTACATAAAAGTTTGGCAGATACAAATGCCATTCGTGAAATAAAGATCAAAGAAGAAAAGCAGCATGTAAGTGTTAAAATCGCTCTAGTGAAAACTGGAACTGGGGAACAAATGAAATTGCAAGGGGAAATTGTGAACCTGTTAAAAGAAGCTGGAGCTGAAACGGTAGGCTTACGCTTTGAAGAATTATCTCCAGAAGAACTTCAAGAATTTAGAGGATCCATGACCGATGACAAAACGTCTTCAGGACCACTAGATACACAGTACATCGCAATTGCTAGTGGTAAGGGAGGCGTAGGGAAGTCGACGGTTTCTGTTAACCTTGCTGTTGCCTTAGCGAAGCTTGGTAAGAAAGTGGGCCTTGTGGATGCGGATATCTATGGATTTAGTGTTCCAGACATGATGGGGATTACACAACGACCGATTGTTCGTGGGGATCGAATTATTCCTGTAGAGCGCTTTGGCGTTAAGGTTATTTCCATGGGCTTCTTCGTGGAAGATAACGCGCCGGTCATTTGGCGTGGTCCGATGCTTGGTAAAATGTTAAATAGCTTCTTCTCTGAAGTAGAATGGGGCGATTTAGACTATTTACTATTAGATCTACCTCCAGGGACAGGAGACGTGGCGTTAGATGTTCACTCTATGCTTCCTTCATGTAAAGAAGTAATTGTTTCAACACCTCATCCAACTGCTGCTTTTGTTGCAGCTAGAGCTGGTGCGATGGCTATCCGTACGGACCATGAAGTTATCGGCGTAGTTGAGAATATGGCATACTTTGAGAGCAAGCTAACAGGTGAGAAGGAATATGTATTCGGAAAAGGCGGTGGCGAAAAGCTAGCCGAAGAATTGCAAACCGAAATTTTAGGCAAGCTTCCGTTACGTCAACCTGATTGGAATGACGATGATTTTGCGCCTTCTGTATACGACTCTGACCATCAGTTAGGTCAAATCTATTTAGATATTGCTAAAAAAGTGGTCCAAGCCTGTCAATAATGAAAAAAGAGTATGCTGCGGCATACTCTTTTTGCTAAGTTCCTACGTATCCTTATAAGCGCTGTATTGTGACGTGAATGGATTATGATTATTGGTTTTGCTGTTGTTCTTGGTCTGAGCCAGATCCTGATGAGTCGTCTTCTTGCTTTTTACTTTCTTTTCCACTGCTTGTGTCTGTAGATTGTTGAACAGCTTTTTGAATAATAGCTTCAAGTTTTGCTTTATATAGCGGGCTGTCTAGCGTTTCTACAATGACTTTTTGCATGTTTTTACGAAAGTCTTGGGTTTTCATCGCTTGGGTCATTTGCTTTTGCATTTCAGGATTTTTAAAGACGTCTAGTAATAATGCCTGATAATCAGGATCTTTCATCAATTGCTTTAAAAGATCTTCGTGCTCGCTCCGTAAGCTTTTTGCAAAGGTTTTAACAAACTGAGGATCGTTGAAAGCCTCTTTCCAAAACTCCATGCCTTTTTTAGAAGTAAGAGTTGATTGAATGGTCTGCTTTACCATAGCCTGATCCATAACCAAGGTCTTTTTTATTTGTTCATCTTGTAAGATATTTTCGATGGCTTTCTTTCCTTCATCTGTTTTCAAAATATCTACAATCATTTTCTTTGTTTGATCGTAATCCATACGGTTGCTGTCATCTTGTTGAGGTGCACATGCATTTAATACGAATGCGCATAAGATTGCATACAGTAGGAGCAGCATTTTCTTTTTCATTTTGATAAGCTCCTTTCAAGAATATGCTTATTTTTAATATGAGGTATTTCTAAAAAATTATGCGTATTTGATCAATCGTCACCTAGATTTTTCAAGTAGGCATTGTTACAATTTAGAAAGCGGTTTATTTTTTCTAAGTGGGGGATGCGGAAGTGAATAGTCGCAACTGGGTTCGGTTGTTTTTATCGACACTATTAATTGGTGCTTTAAGTGCAAGTGTTGTGGGGTTTGCAGTAAAATGGGGAGAATATCGCCCGTTTTTTCAATCGTTTAATATAGGAGAAATTTTATCAGCTCTTTTATGGTTTATTGGTATCGGCCTTATTTTCAGTATTATCAGTCAAATGGGCTTTTTCGCTTATTTAACGATTCATCGCTTTGGGCTAGGAATTTGTCGATCAGTATCGCTTTGGAACTCTGTTCAAGTACTGCTTACTGCTTTCATTTTATTTGATTTGGTGTATCTGCAAGTTATTATGGCTTCTTCTGCTGAATCTGATGTGTCGCCTTCCCGTTATATTATGGCAGGAATCGTCGTTGTGACGGGTCTGGTGGTAGCACTAATAAAAGTAAAGCAGACGAACAAAGCAGCATTTATTCCAGGCTTGTTTTTTATGATTGTGGTAACCATCATTGAGTGGGTTCCTGCCCTAAGAGCAAATGATACAGGCTGGTTATACTTGATGCTTTATCCATTGTTGATTTGTAATGCGTATCAGCTGCTCATTTTACCGAGATTAATTCAAAATTCACAGCGTGAGCGCCGTAATACGTCAGCTCGAATGAAAGCAATGTAAAAACACTCGGCATGTGCCGAGTGTTTTTTAATGAATTTCGCTACTTTTTGCTTGAGCATTTGAAATAAGTTGGGAAACACTAATGATCGATAAACCTTCATCCTTAATCTCTTCAATAATCATTGGAAGAGCTTTTTTAGTTTGCTGTGCTGAATCAGAAGCATGTAGCAGCACAATATCTCCGCTTCCTACGTCATTGACAACGTTCTGAACAATTTTTTCGACGCCGGGATTTGTCCAATCCTTAGAATCTACACTCCAATGAACAATGGTGTATCCCTGTTGTTCGGCAATCTTAAGCGTTTCTTTATTAAACTGACCAGATGGTGGACGTAATAATGTCACATCCTTTAGGTTTAGAGATGTAAAAACTTTTTCGGCTTTTGCTAGGTCTTGGCGAACTTTTTGTGCATCAAGGGACGTATAAGGTTTATAGTCATATCCCATACTTCCGATCTCATGACCATCTTTTTTAATCCTTTCAACAACATCCGGGTGTCGTTCAGCCCATGAGGCTGAAAGGAAGAAGGTACAGTTTTTAATATGCTCTTCTTTGAGCTTGTCTAGAATAGGGATCGCATTTTCATCACCCCAGCTAATATCAAAAGTAAGTGCCACTTTATTAGTGTCATTTTTACTTTTAGAAACAGCGCGCGGCCCATCCTTTGTATTGAATACAGGATTTAAAGAAAAGGTTTGGGAATAAAGAAATAACCCAGCGAAAAAAGCGGCAAACAAAATGATACTAAATTGTTTGATTCGTTTAGCACGTAGGACATAAAAGAAATTCATGGTTTTCTCCCCTTTTGATCAATACTCTTCATATGGAAAAAGCGCTAAGAAGTGTACCTAACAAATTTCTTAGGGTGAGTGTTGTTATCTAGAGAAGTGAGAATAGTTAGGTTCTGGTAGTTTATTTTTATGCTTGTACGTTTAAAAACATCACCTAATAAATCAGGAGATTAGGTTTAAATGCAATAAAAAGAAGAAAGGATGTAGAGGAGATAGAAAAAATTGAAACGAAGAGGTAGAATCATGAGAGGTTTTCTTTTGAATGATAAAGAACGATACGAGTTAACGGACATATTAGAAAGAGAAATGAATGTTCTTGGCAGCTTATTAATCTTAGAGAAAATGTCACATCTGAAAAGAAGAGGAATCGAAGAGAAAACATTGCTGATCGAGGCCTTGCTAAGAAGATTACAATAAAGATTAAACTTTTTTAAAAAATGTATTGACTGGTTTTCATAAAAGGTGTTATATTATTATACGTCGCTAAGACAACCAAGGAAAACATTACATAAAAAACATTTTAAAAAAAGTGTTGACAATGAAATTGGAACTTGGTAAGATAAGAAAGTCGCTTATGAGCGAGATGAACTTTGAAAACTGAACAAAACAAGCAAAACGTCAACGTTTTAAAAGTAAGACAACAAATGAGCAAGTCAAACATTTCTTCGGAGAGTTTGATCCTGGCTCAGGACGAACGCTGGCGGCGTGCCTAATACATGCAAGTCGAGCGGACTTGTTAGAAGCTTGCTTCTAACAAGTTAGCGGCGGACGGGTGAGTAACACGTGGGTAACCTGCCTGTAAGATGGGGATAACTCCGGGAAACCGGAGCTAATACCGAATAACACTTTCGCTCGCATGAGCGGATGTTAAAAGACGGTTTCGGCTGTCACTTACAGATGGACCCGCGGCGCATTAGCTAGTTGGTGAGGTAACGGCTCACCAAGGCGACGATGCGTAGCCGACCTGAGAGGGTGATCGGCCACACTGGGACTGAGACACGGCCCAGACTCCTACGGGAGGCAGCAGTAGGGAATCTTCCGCAATGGACGAAAGTCTGACGGAGCAACGCCGCGTGAGTGATGAAGGTTTTCGGATCGTAAAACTCTGTTGTTAGGGAAGAACAAGTACGAGAGTAACTGCTCGTACCTTGACGGTACCTAACCAGAAAGCCACGGCTAACTACGTGCCAGCAGCCGCGGTAATACGTAGGTGGCAAGCGTTGTCCGGAATTATTGGGCGTAAAGCGCGCGCAGGCGGTTCCTTAAGTCTGATGTGAAAGCCCACGGCTCAACCGTGGAGGGTCATTGGAAACTGGGGAACTTGAGTGCAGAAGAGGAAAGCGGAATTCCACGTGTAGCGGTGAAATGCGTAGAGATGTGGAGGAACACCAGTGGCGAAGGCGGCTTTCTGGTCTGTAACTGACGCTGAGGCGCGAAAGCGTGGGGAGCAAACAGGATTAGATACCCTGGTAGTCCACGCCGTAAACGATGAGTGCTAAGTGTTAGAGGGTTTCCGCCCTTTAGTGCTGCAGCTAACGCATTAAGCACTCCGCCTGGGGAGTACGGCCGCAAGGCTGAAACTCAAAGGAATTGACGGGGGCCCGCACAAGCGGTGGAGCATGTGGTTTAATTCGAAGCAACGCGAAGAACCTTACCAGGTCTTGACATCCTTTGACCACTCTAGAGATAGAGCTTTCCCCTTCGGGGGACAAAGTGACAGGTGGTGCATGGTTGTCGTCAGCTCGTGTCGTGAGATGTTGGGTTAAGTCCCGCAACGAGCGCAACCCTTGATCTTAGTTGCCAGCATTAAGTTGGGCACTCTAAGGTGACTGCCGGTGACAAACCGGAGGAAGGTGGGGATGACGTCAAATCATCATGCCCCTTATGACCTGGGCTACACACGTGCTACAATGGATGATACAAAGGGTTGCGAAGCCGCGAGGTGAAGCTAATCTCATAAAATCATTCTCAGTTCGGATTGTAGGCTGCAACTCGCCTACATGAAGCTGGAATCGCTAGTAATCGCGGATCAGCATGCCGCGGTGAATACGTTCCCGGGCCTTGTACACACCGCCCGTCACACCACGAGAGTTTGTAACACCCGAAGTCGGTGGGGTAACCGTAAGGAGCCAGCCGCCTAAGGTGGGACAGATGATTGGGGTGAAGTCGTAACAAGGTAGCCGTATCGGAAGGTGCGGCTGGATCACCTCCTTTCTAAGGAAAATTGCTTGAACCTCGTGTTCAGCAACAAACAACGTGACGTCGTTTTGTTCAGTTTTGAAGGTTCATTATGAACTTTCAATAAGAAGTCTTTTGATCACGTCGTGATCATGAGGCAGTTGTTCTTTGAAAACTAGATAGCAAGAATGTTAAGGAAAACAAAGTGTAACACTTTTTGAAATAACCAATACGGTTAAGTTAGAAAGGGCGCACGGTGGATGCCTTGGCACTAGGAGCCGATGAAGGACGGGACTAACACCGATATGCTTCGGGGAGCTGTAAGTAAGCTTTGATCCGGAGATTTCCGAATGGGGAAACCCATCATTCGTAATGGAATGATATCTTCTTCTGAATACATAGGAAGTTGAAGGCAGACCCGGGGAACTGAAACATCTAAGTACCCGGAGGAAAGGAAAGCAAACGCGATTTCCTGAGTAGCGGCGAGCGAAACGGAATTAGCCCAAACCAAGAGGCTTGCCTCTTGGGGTTGTAGGACACTCTATACGGAGTTACAAAGGAACGAGGTAAATGAAGAGGTCTGGAAAGGCCCGTCAAAGAAGGTAACAACCCTGTAGTTGAAACCTCGTTCTCTCTTGAGTGGATCCTGAGTACGGCGGAACACGTGAAATTCCGTCGGAAGCAGGGAGGACCATCTCCCAAGGCTAAATACTTCCTAGTGACCGATAGTGAACCAGTACCGTGAGGGAAAGGTGAAAAGCACCCCGGAAGGGGAGTGAAAGAGATCCTGAAACCGTGTGCCTACAAGTAGTCAGAGCCCGTTAACGGGTGATGGCGTGCCTTTTGTAGAATGAACCGGCGAGTTACGATCCCATGCAAGGTTAAGTCGATGAGACGGAGCCGCAGCGAAAGCGAGTCTGAATAGGGCGATTTGAGTATGTGGTCGTAGACCCGAAACCAGGTGATCTACCCATGTCCAGGGTGAAGTTCAGGTAACACTGAATGGAGGCCCGAACCCACGCACGTTGAAAAGTGCGGGGATGAGGTGTGGGTAGCGGAGAAATTCCAATCGAACTTGGAGATAGCTGGTTCTCTCCGAAATAGCTTTAGGGCTAGCCTCAAGGTGAGAGTTTTGGAGGTAGAGCACTGATTGGACTAGGGGCCCCCAACGGGTTACCGAATTCAGTCAAACTCCGAATGCCAAAAACTTATCCTTGGGAGTCAGACTGCGAGTGATAAGATCCGTAGTCAAGAGGGAAACAGCCCAGACCACCAGCTAAGGTCCCAAAGTATACGTTAAGTGGAAAAGGATGTGGAGTTGCTTAGACAACCAGGATGTTGGCTTAGAAGCAGCCACCATTTAAAGAGTGCGTAATAGCTCACTGGTCGAGTGACTCTGCGCCGAAAATGTACCGGGGCTAAACGTATCACCGAAGCTGTGGATTGACATCTTATGATGTCAGTGGTAGGAGAGCGTTCTAAGTGCTGCGAAGCTAGACCGTAAGGACTGGTGGAGCGCTTAGAAGTGAGAATGCCGGTATGAGTAGCGAAAGACAAGTGAGAATCTTGTCCACCGAATGCCTAAGGTTTCCTGAGGAAGGCTCGTCCGCTCAGGGTTAGTCGGGACCTAAGCCGAGGCCGAAAGGCGTAGGCGATGGCCAACAGGTTGATATTCCTGTACTACCTCCCCACCGTTTGAGCAATGGGGGGACGCAGGAGGATAGGGTAGGCGCACTGCTGGATATGTGCGTTCAAGCGTAAGGCTGATGAGTAGGCAAATCCGCTCATCATAAGGCTGAGCTGTGATGACGAGGGAATTATAGTACCGAAGCTCCTGATTTCACACTGCCAAGAAAAGCCTCTAGCGAGGTGGGAGGTACCCGTACCGCAAACCGACACAGGTAGGCGAGGAGAGAATCCTAAGGTGATCGAGAGAACTCTCGTTAAGGAACTCGGCAAAATGACCCCGTAACTTCGGGAGAAGGGGTGCTCTGTTAGGGTGCAAGCCCGAGAGAGCCGCAGTGAATAGGCCCAGGCGACTGTTTAGCAAAAACACAGGTCTCTGCGAAGCCGTAAGGCGAAGTATAGGGGCTGACACCTGCCCGGTGCTGGAAGGTTAAGAGGAGAGGTTAGCGCAAGCGAAGCTTTGAATCGAAGCCCCAGTAAACGGCGGCCGTAACTATAACGGTCCTAAGGTAGCGAAATTCCTTGTCGGGTAAGTTCCGACCCGCACGAAAGGTGTAACGATCTGGGCACTGTCTCAACGAGAGACTCGGTGAAATTATAGTACCTGTGAAGATGCAGGTTACCCGCGACAGGACGGAAAGACCCCGTGGAGCTTTACTGTAGCCTGATATTGAATTTTGGTACAGCTTGTACAGGATAGGTAGGAGCCTGAGAAACCGGAGCGCTAGCTTCGGTGGAGGCGTCGGTGGGATACTACCCTGGCTGTATTGACATTCTAACCCACAGCCCTGATCGGGCTGGGAGACAGTGTCAGGTGGGCAGTTTGACTGGGGCGGTCGCCTCCTAAAGAGTAACGGAGGCGCCCAAAGGTTCCCTCAGAATGGTTGGAAATCATTCGTAGAGTGTAAAGGCACAAGGGAGCTTGACTGCGAGACCTACAAGTCGAGCAGGGACGAAAGTCGGGCTTAGTGATCCGGTGGTTCCGCATGGAAGGGCCATCGCTCAACGGATAAAAGCTACCCCGGGGATAACAGGCTTATCTCCCCCAAGAGTCCACATCGACGGGGAGGTTTGGCACCTCGATGTCGGCTCATCGCATCCTGGGGCTGTAGTCGGTCCCAAGGGTTGGGCTGTTCGCCCATTAAAGCGGTACGCGAGCTGGGTTCAGAACGTCGTGAGACAGTTCGGTCCCTATCCGTCGTGGGCGTAGGAAATTTGAGAGGAGCTGTCCTTAGTACGAGAGGACCGGGATGGACACACCGCTGGTGTACCAGTTGTCTTGCCAAAGGCATCGCTGGGTAGCTATGTGTGGACGGGATAAGTGCTGAAAGCATCTAAGCATGAAGCCCCCCTCAAGATGAGATTTCCCATAGCGCAAGCTAGTAAGATCCCTGAAAGACGATCAGGTAGATAGGTCTGAGGTGGAAGCGTGGCGACACGTGCAGCTGACAGATACTAATCGATCGAGGACTTAACCAAAATGTTTTTCCTTAACCATTGTTATCTAGTTTTGAAAGAATAACTTTCTTTCAAAAAACACTTGCATTTTTCGTAGAAAAGTGTATAATACATATGTCTGGTGATTATGGCAGAGAGGTCACACCCGTTCCCATACCGAACACGGAAGTTAAGCTCTCTAGCGCCGATGGTAGTTGGGGGTTTCCCCCTGTGAGAGTAGGACATCGCCAGGCTGTATATTCCACAGTAGCTCAGTGGTAGAGCTATCGGCTGTTAACCGATCGGTCGCAGGTTCGAGTCCTGCCTGTGGAGCCATATGGCCCGTTGGTCAAGCGGTTAAGACACCGCCCTTTCACGGCGGTAACACGGGTTCGAATCCCGTACGGGTCACCATTTATAACATACATAGTTATTACGGAGGATTAGCTCAGCTGGGAGAGCACCTGCCTTACAAGCAGGGGGTCGGCGGTTCGATCCCGTCATCCTCCACCATTTTAGATTAGCCATCTAAACAGAGCCGGTGTAGCTCAACTGGTAGAGCAACTGACTTGTAATCAGTAGGTTGGGGGTTCAAGTCCTCTTGCCGGCACCACTTATATTGTGGAGGGGTAGCGAAGTGGCTAAACGCGGCGGACTGTAAATCCGCTCCCTCCGGGTTCGGCGGTTCGAATCCGTCCCCCTCCACCATTTATTTTTATTCATAATGATTGGGCTATAGCCAAGCGGTAAGGCAACGGACTTTGACTCCGTCATTCGTTGGTTCGAATCCAGCTAGCCCAGCCATTAGAGCCATTAGCTCAGTTGGTAGAGCATCTGACTTTTAATCAGAGGGTCGAAGGTTCGAATCCTTCATGGCTCATTTTGCGGAAGTAGTTCAGTGGTAGAACACCACCTTGCCAAGGTGGGGGTCGCGGGTTCGAATCCCGTCTTCCGCTCCAATTTTATATGGGGCCTTAGCTCAGCTGGGAGAGCGCCTGCCTTGCACGCAGGAGGTCAGCGGTTCGATCCCGCTAGGCTCCACCATCAATCATACATATTACCTTAAGTCTAGTTAGACTTAAGGTTTTTTTATATCCTTTTTAACTATCTATAAAATATGTATATTTTAAGTCAGAAACGCCCAATCTTTCTATTTTGAATTGCATATATATTCAAAAAAATGTCGAGTTGAGTTACTCCATATAAAATAGGTACAATACCATTATAGGAGATAGAGGAGGAACTCACATGATAAAGAACATTTCCGTAATTGGGGTACCTATGGACTTAGGACAAACACGAAGAGGCGTCGATATGGGGCCGAGTGCAATTCGTTATGCTGGAATTGTCGAACGCATTGAACGATTAGGTATTGCCGTACAAGATGAAGGCAATATTCAAATAGGTTTAGGTGAGCGTTATCATACAGATCCCGAAACAAACTTGAAAAATTTAAAAGCGGTTGCAAAAGGAAATGAATCCTTGGCTGCAAAGGTAGATGAAGTGATTCAAGGTGGACGGTTTCCTCTTGTTTTAGGGGGGGATCATAGCATTGCTATTGGAACTCTTGCAGGTGTCGCAAAACATTATCAGAATCTTGGGGTAATTTGGTATGATGCACATGGCGATTTAAATACAGCAGATACTTCTCCATCAGGCAATATTCATGGAATGCCTTTAGCAGCTAGCTTAGGCCTTGGTCATGAGGTATTAACCTCTATTGGGGGATATTCGCCTAAAATTAAGCCTGAAAACATCGTCATTATCGGTGCTCGATCATTAGACGAAGGTGAAAGAGAGCTTATTAAAGAAAAAGGCATTAAAGTGTACACGATGCATGAAATCGATCGTTTGGGAATGACAAAAGTAATGGAAGAGACAATCGAGTACTTAAAAAGTAAAACGGACGGTATTCATTTATCGCTTGACCTCGATGGTTTAGATCCTCACGATGCGCCAGGTGTTGGTACACCTGTAATTGGGGGAATTAGTTACAGAGAAAGTCATTTAGCGATGGAAATGCTTGCGGAGGCAGAAGTCATTACATCAGCTGAATTTGTAGAAGTCAATCCAATTTTAGATGAAAAAAATAAAACGGCTACCGTTGCGGTCGCTTTGATTGGATCTTTATTAGGAGAGAAGCTTCTTTAAATAAAAAGAGAGGGCTTTGAGAAAATCTCAATAGCCCTCTTTCATATGACGGTCATATTGGTTCAATAGATGATCCAGTTGTGAGCTAAGTGCTACTACGTTCTCAGCTGAAAAGGAAGTTGCAGCCGCTGATTGAATCATAGCCACTCGACATTTTTCAATTTCTGCTAAAAGCTTTTCCCCGATACCCATATTCCCCACGCTCCTAAAGTAAGTTAGTAATTTAATATCCAAATTTAGGGTTTTTAAACATCTTTTTTTATTTTTTGATAAAATAAAAATGAAGAATCATGAAACTTTATCGAAGCTGCTACGTAAAAACGTATATACCGCAATGAGCGGAGGTAAAAAATTAATGGAGTTAGTCATAAAGAGAAAAATAAAACAAGTTAAAAAAGGGGATCAAGACGCGTTTGCTGACATAGTGGAATATTATAAAGATAAGATATTTCAACTGTGTTATCGCATGCTCGGAAATCGCCACGAGGCGGAGGATTCTGCTCAGGAGGCTTTTATTAGGGCCTACATCAATATCCATAGTTATGATACATCAAAGAAGTTTTCAACGTGGTTATATCGTATTGCAACAAATCTGTGCATTGATCGCATCCGAAAAAAGAAGCCAGATTACTATTTAGATGCTGAAGTACCAGGAACAGAAGGTCTAGATATGTATTCACAATTGGCAGCAGATCAGGCTCTTCCAGAAGAAGAGGTTGAGAATCATGAATTGAACGAAAAGATTGACCAAGAAATTCTGAATCTACCTGAAAAATATCGATCTGCCATTGTGTTGAAATATATTGAGGAACTATCACTAAAAGAAATTAGTGATGTATTAGACTTGCCGATAGGTACTGTAAAGACGAGAATACACAGAGGACGAGAAGCGTTGAGAAATCGACTTCGTGATTTATAAGAGGTGAATAAATAATGAAAAATTGCTCAGGCAATTACACTGAAATGATGCACGATTATCTAGATGGTGACATCACAAAAGAAAATGAGCAGATATTACGAGAGCATCTCAAAAGCTGTGAAGAGTGTCAATTGCATATGAAGGAATTGAAACGGACGATTGCTTTTGTACAAAGTGCTTCTCATGTAGCAGCACCAAGTGATTTTACGCTAAATGTGATGAATAGCCTTCCAAAGCAGACGCAAAAAGCAAAGGTAAACAAGTGGTTTAGATCACACCCACTCCTTACAGCATCGTCACTTTTTGTTATGCTCATGGTAGGAAGTCTTTTTTCTACTTGGAAAAATGATCATGATTTTTCAGTTTCCAAGCAGCCTAACCTGGTCATTAATGGGCAAACGGTTACGGTACCAAAGGGTGAGACGATTAAAGGAAATGTCATTGTGAGAAACGGTGATATAAAAATAGAAGGAAAAGTAGACGGTGACGTTACGGTAGTCAATGGACATCGCTATATGGCATCTGCGGGTGAAGTAACAGGGAAAATTACCGTGCTGGATGAGCTCTTTGAATGGGTTTGGTATAACCTAAAATCTAACGTCCATAGCGCAGTTAAGCTTGTGGAAAGTAAATAAGAAATCGGGGTATCTCTTACAAATAAATGACTAAGAGATATCCTTTTTGTTTATAACAATAAAGAGACTGTGGTCGTAACTTATAATCTAAGGATTAGTCTGCTCTTAGCAAATTAGTGCTTATGTCTTAAGGGGAAGTATTACCGCATCTACCAAGGTTTTGTGCTATAATAAAACAGTTATCTTTATTGCTTTATGTAGTTATTACATACAAAGAGGAAGTGAGAGAATGCCATCGTTTGGAGAGCTACCAATCCTTAGTTATTTAGGAAAAGTAGTTGATATTCTCCTTGTTTGGTTTGTTATATATAAGCTGATTATGGTTATACGTGGTACCAAGGCTGTACAGCTTTTAAAAGGTATCGTTGTAATCGTAGTGGTTCGATTCCTCAGTAGTTTCTTAGGATTACAAACCCTAGGATGGCTTATGGACAAAGCGTTAACATGGGGATTTTTAGCCGTAATTATTATTTTCCAGCCGGAACTTCGTCGTGCCCTAGAACAGTTAGGACGAGGACGCTTGTTTTCACGAGGTAATGGAAGTGAAGAGGATGAAAGTACGAGAACTGTCGAGGCCATTGTAAAAGCTACGGATTATATGGCTAAGAGGCGTATAGGAGCCCTTATTTCTATTGAGCGAGAAACAGGTATGGAAGATTATATTGAGACTGGTATCCCGATGAATGCAAACATAACGTCTGAGCTATTAATTAATATATTCATTCCAAATACACCTCTTCATGATGGAGCTGTTATCCTACAACGAAATCAAGTCGCGGCCGCAGCCTGCTATCTGCCTCTTTCAGAGAGTCCTTTTATTTCCAAAGAACTCGGGACGAGACATCGCGCCGCAGTTGGTATTAGTGAGGTAACAGACAGTATTACAGTTGTTGTATCTGAGGAAACAGGTAATATCTCAGTGACCAAGAATGGTGATCTCCATCGAGAATTAAGTGTCGATAAGTTAAGAGACTTATTAACAAGCGAGTGGCTAAAATCAACCCGTGTTTCTTCCTCAACTCGTTGGCAGTGGAGGGGGAAAAAAGATGGATAAATTCATGAATAGTCCGTGGGTTATGAAGATTGTTGCCCTTTTGCTCGCTTTACTACTCTATATGTCTGTAAATTTGGAAGAGCCAAATAAGCCAAGTGCTAGTCAAACTGAATCGAACATTAACTACCAAACCGAAACGATCACAAATGTTCCGGTGCGAGCTTATTATAATGACAAAAACAAGATTGTTACAGGAGTTCCTGAATATGCTACGTTGACAATACAGGGGCCTGTAGGAGACGTGACGTCGACTAAATTTAAAAAAGATTATGAAGTCTATGTAGACTTGAACAAATACGTAGGCGGAACTCACAAGGTTGAAATGCAGTATAAAAATATTCCCAACACTGTGAGTGTTCAAATTAAACCGAAATATGCGAACGTTACGATCGAAGAGAAAGTAACGAAGAAGTTTTCGGTAGAAGCGAGCTTTGATACATCGAAATTCAAAGAGCGTTACGTGCCAAGCCAGGCCATTGTAGAGCCTCGTAAAGTACAAATTTCAGGTGCGCAAAGTCAAATTAATCGTATTGCGTATGTAAAAGCTGTTGTAGAGCTAGATGATTCTGATGATACGTCTGAAACAATTGAGAAGAAAGCGCAGGTTATTGCATTAGATCGAAATTTAAATAAGGTCAACGTGCAAATCAATCCATCCACTGTTGATGTGACTATTCCAGTATCTACTCACAGCAAAGAAGTTCCTGTTAAAATTCAAACAACGGGGAATCTTCCTGATGGAGTAGTGTTAGATGATTTAAAAGTCACTCCTGGTACGGTCAAACTTTATGGATCGGAAGAAGCGCTCTCTAAAATTGATTTTATTGATGATATAGAAGTAGATATAAGCGAGCTGCAAAAATCAAAAACATTTGTTGTTGATGTACCTCTTCCTGAAGGGGTAACAAGCGTAGCACCTTCTAAAGTCACGATAAAAGCAGAGGTTAAGCAAAAAGAAGAAACAACAGATGAACAAACGGATACAAAAGAAACGGATAATCAGAAGAATGATGATGAGCCATCTTCAGAGTCACCGAAGGATGATGAGCAGGGCGATCAAACAGAACAGCCAACAACTTCTCCTGATAAACCGACGAACGGTTCAGAGGAGCCAAAAGATCAAACAATCACAAAGACATTAAAAGGTGTAAGTGTTTCATTGACAAATACATCTTCTGATTATAATTACGACCTGTTGACACCTTCTGGTGGGAAAGTAGATGTGGAAGTAACAGGTAGTGAAAAGGTAATTAATGCACTGCAGGCTGGAGATATTCAGCTTTCTGTTGATATGAGTGGTGTCCAGAGCGGTGAAACAACCGTTCCGATCTCAGTCAAGGTTCCTGACGGTGTAAAAGCAACGGCAACACCTCAGCAAGCAAAGGTGAAAGTTACGGAACCTGACACGCCAACAACTACGCCTCCATCTGGAGGAGATAAGGGCGATAAGCCAAGTGATTCTAATTCAGTAAAAGCTGATGACTCTACTTCAGATCAGCAAGAAAAACAATAATTGTTACGCATGGTGACAAAGGAGCGAATAATAGATGGGTAAGTATTTTGGAACAGATGGTGTTCGCGGCATAGCGAATAGCGAATTAACGCCGGAATTAGCATTTAAGGTTGGCCGTTACGGAGGGTATGTTTTAACGAAGGATGCGGACAGACCAAAAGTATTAATTGGTCGTGATACACGCGTATCTGGTCATATGTTAGAAGGAGCTCTTGTAGCAGGACTACTATCAACAGGGGCGGAAGTTATGCGATTAGGCGTTATTTCAACGCCAGGTGTTTCTTACTTAACAAAAGTAATGGACGCACAAGCAGGTGTAATGATCTCAGCTTCTCATAACCCTGTACAAGACAATGGAATTAAATTCTTTGGTCCAGACGGATTTAAGCTATCTGATGATCAGGAGCTTGAAATCGAGGCATTATTGGATGCAGAGACAGATACTTTACCAAGACCGGTCGGAAAAGATCTTGGACAAGTAAATGACTATTTCGAAGGTGGCCAAAAATACCTTCAGTTCCTAAAACAAACGGTTGATGAGGATTTCTCAGGTATCCACGTTGCACTAGATTGCGCACACGGTGCTACATCATCACTAGCAGCACACTTATTTGCAGATCTAGAAGCGGATATTTCAACAATGGGTGCTTCACCAAACGGATTGAATATTAACGATGGTGTCGGTTCTACTCATCCAGAAACGCTAGCGGCATTTTTGAAAGAAAAGGGAGCAGACGTAGGTCTTGCGTTTGACGGCGACGGCGACCGTTTAATTGCGGTGGATGAAAACGGAGAGATCGTAGACGGTGATCAAATTATGTTCATCTGTGCGAAGTACTTAAGCGAAAATGGTCGTCTGAAGCACAATACGATCGTTTCAACGGTTATGAGTAACTTAGGGTTCTACAAAGCGATCGAGAAAAATAAAATCGACAGCGCTCAAACAGCTGTTGGAGACCGTTATGTTGTAGAAGAAATGAAGGCAAAAGGATATAACTTAGGCGGCGAACAGTCTGGTCATATCATTTTCCTTGATTACAACACAACAGGTGACGGAATGTTAACAGCAATCCAGCTTGTAAACATTATGAAAGTAACGAAAAAATCTCTTTCTGAGTTAGCAAAAGAGATGCAAAAATATCCTCAGCTTTTAATTAACGTAAAAGTAACGGATAAACATCACGTAACGGAAAATGAGAAGGTAAAAGCAGTAATTGAAGAAGTAGAGGCTGAAATGGCTGGAAATGGCCGTGTGCTTGTACGTCCTTCAGGAACAGAACCTCTTGTGCGCGTTATGGTGGAAGCACCTTCAGATGAAGACTGCAAGAACTATGTGGACCGAATTGTAGAGGTAGTAAAAGCAGAAATGGGCTTAGAATAAGCACAATTTCATATGTCCGATTACAAAAATGATCGGTAATAACCATGCATAAGCAGGAACAAACTTTTCTGCTTATGCATATTTTTATATTATTGGAACATTCTATGGCTACCTTGTCTCTTTTATTCGCACTTTTGGTGCAGAAAGAAGGGATTTATTAACATGCTTAGTATGTGTCCAGTAACTGCGCTTAAGAAAATATTTGACGTTTTCTCATGTGCTATTGTAATATAAAAAATGTTCGTCTCTTACTTTTTTAAAAGCAGAGAAGAGAACACACTGTATATAACTTTAAAAGCGCCTGAACTAAGCTGGAGACGACAATGAGCTTAGTTGACGAGGAGGAGGTTTATCGAAGTATCGGCGGATGCCTCCCGGTTGAATCAACCACAACCGTAACGTTCTGTAAAAAGCAAAGGGGTGACCCTTTGTACAAATGCAGTTCGATGGTTAACAAAAACAGATAAAGAAAATGAATGGAAAGGGGCAAGGAAGCCCGCTTTCTTAGCCCCCTGGTCCCTTCAAGGAGGATTTAACTATGTGCGGAATTGTAGGCTACATTGGAACGAAGGATTCAAAAGAAATCTTATTACGCGGATTAGAAAAATTAGAGTACCGCGGATACGATTCAGCTGGTATTGCAGTAGTGAACGATGAAGGATTACACCTATTCAAAGAAAAGGGTCGCATTGCTGATTTACGTGCAATCGTAGACGACTCTGTTGTTGCACCTACTGGTATTGGACATACTCGTTGGGCAACTCACGGTGTACCAAGCAAAGAGAACGCTCATCCACACCAAAGTACGTCTGGTCGTTTTACACTTGTTCATAACGGTGTTATTGAAAACTACTCAATCTTAAAGCGTGAGTACCTTCAAGACGTAACGTTTGTAAGTGAAACGGATACAGAAGTAATCGTTCAATTAGTTGAT
Source organism: Priestia koreensis (assembly GCF_022646885.1). Lineage (GTDB taxonomy): Bacteria > Bacillota > Bacilli > Bacillales > Bacillaceae_H > Bacillus_AG > Bacillus_AG koreensis_A. The sequence continues at coordinate 174,031 of NZ_CP061868.1, forward strand.
AAATTTTCACAAGAAGGCCTAGCGACAGAAGAGGCTTTTAGTAAAACAGTTGCTTTATTAAAAGGTTCTTATGCGCTTGCTTTATTAGATAACGAAGATAAAGAAACAATTTATGTGGCAAAAAACAAAAGTCCACTTTTAGTAGGTCTAGGAGAGGACTTCAACGTAGTAGCAAGTGATGCAATGGCAATGCTACAAGTAACAGATCAATACGTTGAGTTAATGGATAAAGAGCTTGTAATTGTAACAAAAGAAGCGGTAACAATTAAAAAGCTAAACGGTGAAGTAGTAGAACGTGCTCCTTACACAGCTGAGCTAGACGCTAGCGACATTGAAAAAGGAACGTACCCTCACTACATGCTGAAAGAAATTGATGAGCAGCCATTAGTAATGCGTAAAATTATTCAGCAATACCAAAACGAAAACAACGAGCTTCATATCGACGAAAGCATTTCACAAGCGATGACTGAAGCAGACCGTATCTATATCGTAGCATGCGGAACAAGCTACCATGCTGGTCTTGTAGGAAAACAGTTCATTGAAAAATGGGCGAAAGTACCTGTAGAAGTTCATGTAGCAAGTGAGTTCTCTTACAACATGCCACTTTTATCTGAAAAGCCACTATTTGTCTTCATTTCACAAAGTGGTGAAACAGCAGATAGCCGTGCAGTACTTGTTCAAGTAAAAGAGCTTGGCTACAAAGCATTAACAATCACAAACGTACCAGGATCTACGCTTTCTCGTGAAGCAGATTACACGCTTCTTTTACATGCTGGTCCTGAAATTGCGGTTGCATCAACAAAAGCGTACACAGCTCAAATCGCTGTTCTATCCATCTTAGCTGCTGTAACAGCTAAAACACGTGGCGTAGAGCTATCATTTGACCTTGTTCAAGAGCTAGCAATCGTAGGTAGCGCAATGGAAGCACTTTGTGATGATAAAGAAACAATGGAGACAATTGCTCGTGAGTACCTATCCACAACTCGCAACGCATTCTTCATTGGTCGTGCAGTAGACTTCTACGTTGGATTAGAGGGAGCGCTTAAATTAAAAGAGATCTCTTACATCCAAGCAGAAGGATTTGCAGGTGGAGAATTAAAGCATGGAACAATTGCTTTAATCGAAAACAATACACCGGTTATCGCACTTGCTACACAAGAGCATGTTAACTTAGGTATTCGTGGGAACGTAAAAGAGGTAGCAGCACGTGGAGCAAATCCATGTATTATCTCAATGAAAGGTCTTGAAACAGAAGAGGACCGATATGTATTACCACCAGTACATGAGGATCTATCTCCGTTAGTAGCGGTAATCCCATTACAATTAATTTCTTACTATGCAGCATTACACCGCGACTGTGACGTAGATAAGCCACGTAACTTAGCGAAGTCTGTAACAGTTGAATAATAGGTAATTAATGGTTATAAAGTAATTGCGAAGTCAAACCCCTTTAGATATGATGATCTAAAGGGGTTTTTTGTCATTTTAAAGAGCTCTGTTATAAGTTTTTATGAGTTAGAGGGAGAAACTTCACGAATCAATTTAGAATAACGTGACGAGGGGATTTACGAATGACAGTAAATAAAAAAAGGTACTTAAGTATAGAAGAGATCGTTTCGGTACCTTCTCTATCAGGGACAAGTATAAGTGACGATGGGAAAAGCATCGCATTTGTCAAAAGAACAGCTAATTGGCAAGAAAATCTTTATGATCATGATATTTGGATTTATGAACAAGAAAAAGGTGAAAGTTATCAGCTACCAGTTGGTGGGACAGGCTGTACGTCTCCCATTTGGTCACCGGATTCTAAATCCATCGCCTATCTTAGAGGGGATGAAAACAAGAACAATCAGATCTTTGTTCAGTTCATCGAGGATAATCGCGAAGTGCAAATAACGAATGAATCCGAAGGGGTAAATGAGTTTAAATGGGATGCCGTTGGAAAAGGTTTTTATTACCTTGCCCAGGCCAAAGAACCTGTAAAACGGCAAGCCTTATACGAACACTTCTATGAGGTCGCGAAGGAATATCGAAACAATTGTTTATGCTATACGCCAATCGATCAGAAACGCCAATCGATTCAACTAACTGACGGTCAAAATTTTCATATTCACGAATTCGCGCTTTCGAATGATGGCAGTAGAGCCGTATTAATCGCTGCTCCGACCTCCAAGATGGAAGATTACATAAATAGAGAGTTGTACCTACTTCATTTAGAAGAGAGGAAAGTAGAAAACCTTTCTATAGATAAAATGCTTGGTGAGGGTATTTGTTTCTCTCCTAATGATCATAAGATTTGCTACACTGCAAGCACGAGGGAAAAGGATCACTATCGGAATCACATACAGGATGGAACAATAGAGATGTATGATTTACATAATGGAGAGGTAAGTCGACCTTTATCCAACCTTGATTCAATACCTGTACCCATTTGTTGGACGCCTAAAGGTATTTTAATACGATGGCAGTGTAAAACGAATTATTGCATCGGGCTGTTTTTTGAAGACGGAGTGATTAAGCCGTTAAGTGAAGAAGGTTTTGTACTAGATGTATCCAGTACAAGCGACGGTGAACATGTTGCCTACAGTAAGGCGGTTGAAGGTGAAGTATTTGAAATCTATTGGGATCATCAAAAAATAACGAATGAAAATAGCTTGTTCGATGAAAAATTTAAAAGCAATAGAGAGGTCATTTCATGGAAAACGAGCGATGGCATTGAAATTGAAGGTGTGTTATCGACGCCATCAACATTTGACCCCAATAAAGCGTACCCTTTATTGCTGATCATTCATGGTGGTCCAAACTGGGCGTCGTTTCCTTTATTCTCTGACTGTTTTAACGAAAAGTATCCGATTGAATCTTTTACTGAAAAGGGTTTTATCGTACTAGAGCCCAACTATAGAGGAAGCTCTGGGTACGGAAACGAATTTTTAAAGGCAAACTACCGAACGCTTGGAACGGTTAACTACGATGATGTGATATCAGGAGTGGATGTCCTCATTGAAAAAGGAATCGTAGATAAAGCGCGAGTAGGTGTGATGGGATGGAGCAACGGTGGATACATATCAGCCTTTTGCTCTACGTTTAGCAATCGTTTTAAAGCTGTTTCGGTAGGGGGAGGTATCACGGATTGGCACACGAATTACGTACATACAGACCTTCCTTACTTTACGAGTATGTACTTAGGTGATACTCCTTGGAACGATCCAGAGATCTATGCCAAAACATCACCCATGACCTATATTAAATCAGCATGTACACCTACTTTAATTCAGCACGGGGAGAGAGATGCTAGAGTCCCAATAGCCAATGCGTACGAGCTATACAAAGGATTGAAAGATATGGGCGTAGATACCGAATTGATCGTATTTAAAGACATGGCATATAGCTCTGACCACCCGGGTGTCAACGCGACGATTATGAAGCAGAATCTGACTTGGTTTACACATTATATTCTTGGTGAACCTATGAAGGGTTTCTACAGCCTGTGAAGGTCAAATAGCATGGATGAAGAAAGCTACTACGATGCTGCAAGAAATTCGACTTAACCATTAAAGAAGCCGAAGCCTATTTAATTGAATAGTACACGAAAGAGGTAATGAGCCGTCCATTCCCTCTTTCATTTTTGTGTGGTAAAATTTGAATATTCTAAAATTAGAGGTGCTGTATGGATAAATTAGAATATGAATGGGTCAAGCAGACAAGAGCTATTTTACTGGATCAGTGCGGAGAGCTAACGGAGGACGAGTTTACGAAAGAGCTTAATGTTGGTTTTCAAAGTATACGAAATACGTTATGTCATACAGCCGGGTGCTATCATGCTTGGCTAGGGTCCTATGTATTGGAAGCGACGAAGACACCCCTCTATTCAAAAGAAGAAATAAATCAGATGAAGTTAGAAGATGTAAGGAGCTATTTTCAACAAGCAGATATGTATATGGAGAAAGTTCTTGAACAGTCAGATGAATTTTTAAATGCGGAAATGGAAAAGAAAATTCCTTGGAGAACGAAAAGCGAGGTTATAAAGATAACGCCTCGACAGCTTCTTGCACATGCGATTACACATGAATTTCATCATAAGGGTCAAATGGTATCAATGATCCGAATGTTAGGTTACATACCTCAGAATACGGACGTGTTAGGGCTAGATTAAACAGAAGGAATGATTTTTGTTAGGTAAATAGATATTCCTGTAACAGGAGTATTCGTGTTCTTATCGGGTGTTTCTTTCTACTATTTAAAGGCTAGTTAAATTTTACACCAAACTGTCAATTTTCATGTAAAATATCACCTTATTCAAATGTAATATTATGGTATGATAAATGAACGTTAGAAAATGAATTTAAAGAGAAGAGGTGGGCGTATGAAGGTGTGGCGAAATCCTCTCCTTTTACTATCGGGAATCGGCGTTTCTTATCTAGGGAACTGGATTTATTTAATTGCGCTAAACCTCTCCATTTTAAAGTTAACAGGATCAGCAGCAGCCGTAGCAGGTCTTTATGTTATTCGGCCCATTGCCATTTTAATCACAAATACCTGGTCAGGAAGTGTCATTGACCGTATAAATAAGCGAAGGTTAATGGTCTTTATTGATGTCGTACGAGGAGTTCTAGTAGCTGTCATTCCTTTCATCAGTTCTTTGTGGGTTATCTATGTGCTTCTCTTACTTATTAATATGGCCGGTGCTTTCTTTGGTCCGAGTGCCTCCGTGTATATTACGAAGCTCGTTCCGCCTGAGAATCGCAAACGATTTAACTCGATTATGAGTATGACAAGCTCAGGTGCATTTCTTCTGGGCCCTGCAGTAGCAGGCGTTCTTATTATGAAGGTTGGAACAGATTTGTGCATCATTATTAATGCCATCAGTTTTTTAGTTTGTGCTTTCTTTATCTATCTTCTTCCTAATGTGGATGAGAGCAGTCAGGAGGCTCGTGATCGGATTACTTGGAAGATGCTGATGAGTGATTGGAGAATCGTTCGAGATTTTTCCAAAAAAGCAAAAGCATTTATATCAATTTACATACTGTTTCAAACGGCCATGCTAATTGGTTTTGCATTAGATTCTCAAGAAGTAACGTTTATCAAACAGCACCTCCAATTATCCGATGGAGATTATGGCCTTATTACAAGTCTAACGGGTGCAGGTACTCTGCTAGGAGGATTTATAGCAATACTCGCTGCTAGAAAGATATCGTTACGATTTTACTTGGGCGTAGGGATGCTATTTACATCCGTAGGCTATGCTGCTTTCTATGCTTCATCAACATTTTTAATTGCTACACTATCTTTTATGTTTCTCGGCTTTTTTATGTCATTTGCCAACTCAGGATACGCAACGTTCTTTCAAAATAATGTGCCCGTCGAAATTATGGGACGGTTTGGGAGCGTAGCCGACATGCTACAGGCTGTTATTCAAATTGGATTTACGCTTCTTCTGGGTGCTCTCATAGAGGGTATCTCGCTACAGATGGTTTGTTTTCTTTTTGCAGGAGTAGGCGTAATCGTTTCGACTATACTAATCGTTTCAATTTTTATGCCAGCAAAATCTGTTTATTTTCGAGAGACAGTAAACATTAGCAACAGCTAAATGAAGAAAAGAAAAACTATTACCTCTAGCTTTACGTGGCAATTTTATGAACTCTTATAAAAAGGACGGTTGAGGGAGTATTACTTCTTCCTTTTTATGGTGTCGTTCATTATGATAGAGTAATCAGTCATCTATTAGTTAATACGTAGATAAAGTTAAACGTGAAAGAGGGAAAATAGATGTTTAAACAGCAAGACCAAGTAACTAATGATTTATTCATAGAGGCTGTTACTCGTAACTTGGCCGTTATTCGCTTTAGTTTGGAACGAACCGTTTTATTTGTAAATGATTTGTTTGCTGCAACAATGGGATATCAACCTGAGGAAATGTTAGGAATGCACCATCGGCAATTTTGCTTTCCTGCGTTTGCAAATAGTCGTGAATATGAAGCTTTCTGGGGACGATTACTTTCAGGAAAAAGCTTTCAAGATAAAATTGAGCGAAAAGATGCGAACGGTAATCGAATTTGGCTAGAGGCTACTTATATGCCGATTTTTGATGAGAGTGGACGCAGGGTGATTAGTATCGCAAAAATCGCAACGAATATTACGTCCCGTCAAAATATGATTAACATAGTGACGTCGGACTTGCAGGACATGGCGGAAGAGCTTAGCGAGCGGGCGTCAAGCGGAATTGAGCATGGAACAGCCGTCATGGAATTAATTAACCAAGTGACCTCTGTATCAGATGGTAACTCCGATATTTTACTAGGGCTGCAAAAACAGGCATCGGAAGTACATAGCATTGTAAAAACGATTAGGGAAATTGCCATGCAAACAAACCTATTAGCTATTAATGCCTCGATTGAAGCCGCACGAGTCGGTGAACATGGACGGGGATTTGAAGTAGTGGCGAAAGAAGTTCGAAAGCTTTCGATCAGCGTAGAAAAGTCAATTGGTGAGATTCGTGATAATGTTGAAAAGATGACCGCTGAAGTTGATAAAATTACATCAGGTACAGAACGTGTCCAACATGATATCAAAACGAGCCAGCAGCGTATTAAAACGACTGTTGAAGAATTTAAAGAACTATCAAGTGCATCGAAAAAATTAGAAGAGCATGCGCAGCGCTTTAAGACTATGATTTAAAAGCTCCTGCACGGATTTTTGGCAAATCTACCATTTCGTTCGTTTAACGATGATGGCTTTTACCCATTTTCAAAAACAGGAGAAGTGTCAGAGCTTGGGATGCCTGTTATGTATATGATTGGTGAAGAAAGAGAGCCAGAGATAGAGGCTGCATTAACGTCTAAATCATTAAACCCTCGTATACACCTGTCCGTCATTCCATTTGCAGGACACCTTGTTCATCGTGAGCAGCCTGACCTTTACTCGGAAACCCTTTCCCGATTTTTTCAACGATCACACGAAGCGCAAATGGTAACATTGGTATAAGTATAAGGGATAACAGCTAATGATATGTATCTAAAAAGCCCCGCGTATAGCGAGGCTTTTGTCAGTTATAAGACAGCTTTTCTCCATCATTCGGAATGGCAATTCGATCAGCTGCCTTGTTCATCGATAAGAACTCAGAAAGCTCTGTGCGTTTTAATAGACAGTGGTTCAGGGATTCCATGTGGCAGACAACAATCTGAGCATTGGGAGCCGCTTTGTATACTTCGTAAATATCTTCCTTTGTCATCGTAATAGGATCGCCAACTAGATATTGAGCAGCCCCTCCGTTTAGAACAATGACATCAGGGTGATGAGTTTGTATAGCTTCTTCAACGTCCGGACACCAAATGGTATCACCAGCGACATATAGCGTCTTTTCGTCAGGGTGTGTGAAAACTACACCAGATACAATTCCTGTTTTCTTAAGAATGTCTCCTGTTCCGTGCTTTCCGTTCGTACGCTTTATGATAACATCGCCTACTTGTGGTGAGTTTTCAAGAGAATGTACATTTGTAAATCCAGCCTCTTGAATGACTTGGCAATCCTGCTCGTTTTGCGCATATAAAAGAATGTCTTTTGGTAAACGTTTCTTCGCCATTTCATCAAAATGATCAGGATGAAGGTGAGTGACGATTACTGCATCAGCATCTAACAGTGAATCAATAGCAAAGGGAAGGCCAACTGTAGGATTATCCTGATCCTGATTTGGTGTGTTTTGAAATGGGGGCATGGAGCCTTTATCAGCAAAAAACGGGTCCACGATGATCTTTTTATCCCCATAATGTAGAACGAGTGTTGCATTGCGAATTAATTGAATATCCATTTTTCATTCCTCCTTCATTTCCCTAGTATAAAATAGAAGAGTCACTCATATACATGGATGAGCTCATCACAATGTTCTGCTTTACTTCTTTTTCTTCTATGATATAGTGAAAAGGAGAAAAAATTAAATAGTAGCAAAATTCACTAGGGGGGCCAATTGGCTGAGATGAAACACTTGTTTCGAACCCTTTGAACCTGATCTGGATCATACCAGCGGAGGGAAGTGAGGGGCTTAGTTGACGTCAATGTACATATATTCGATCGTTGTCTTTAAACCACTCGTTTCCTACCGAAATGAGTGGTTTTTTTGTTGTACTTCTAGTGAATAAAAAGGGAGGAGTTTACGCATGAAATTTACGGATCGGTTATTTGAAGCGGTTCATCCGGTTTGGGAGCAAACACATATGCATCCGTTTGTTACAGGTATTGGAGATGGGACGTTGCCGAAGGAATCTTTTATTCGTTATATGAAGCAGGACTACGTCTTTTTAATCGATTATGCCAAGCTATTTGCGATGGGTACAGTGAAGGCGAAAAGCTTGGAGACAATGACTGCTTTTGCTGGAATCCTTCATGAAACGCTCCATCATGAAATGGAGCTACATCGTCAGTATGCGAAACGATTTCAAATTACAAGAGAAGAGCTAGAGCATACAAAAGCAATGCCAACAAACCTTGCCTATACACGTTACATGCTAAGTGCGGCACATAGCGGTTCGCTAGAAGAACTGATATCAGCGTTATTGCCTTGCATGTGGAGCTATTGGGAGATTGGAAAGCACTTGAAGCACCAATATCCAAATAGTGAGAAACATCCCCTTTACGGAGAATGGATTTGCATGTATTCATCGGAAGAGTTTGGTTCGTTAACGAAATGGCTTTTGGATTTGCTTGATGACTTAACAGAAGGGAAAAGTGAGCGAGAGCTTCGTATTCTAGAGGATCATTTTCTCACAACCACTCGTTTTGAGTATATGTTTTGGGACATGGTGTACACAGGAGAAGAATGGAAAGTTTAATATGAAAGGTAGAAAGATATGAAAAAATGGATGATCTATTTTTTAGCGACTACGTTAATGCTTAGTGGCTGTGCTAGTGAGAAGAAAGATTCAAGCGGGAAGTTACAGAAGGTTAGTATCATGCTTGATTGGTATCCAAACGCAGTGCATTCGTTTTTATATACTGCACAGAAAAAAGGATACTTTAAGGAACAAGGTCTTGATGTAGAGATTAAAATGCCTGCCAATACAAATGATCCGCTAAAATTAGTAGCAGCAAATCAAGTAGATATGGCGATTAGCTATGAGCCGCAAATTTTGCTTGCGCGTGGTGAAAATATTCCGGTTAAATCATTTGGAGCGATTGTAAGGCATCCTTTAGACTATTTAATGGTGAATAAAAACAGTAATGTTCAATCACCAAAGGATTTAGAAGGAAAAACAGTAGGCTTTTCATCCATTCCACTTGAAGAAGCGATGATCGATACGATTGTCTCCAAAGACGGTGGAGATGCGAAAAAAGTAAAAATGATTGATGTCGGCTTTAATCTTATCCCTGCTGTAGCAACGAATAAGACGGATGGAATCATCGGTGGATACATCAATCATGAGAAGCTTCTTCTTGAAAAGGAAGGACATCATGTACGAGTATTTAATCCTGCTGACTACGGAGTACCTGACTATTATGAGTTAGTGTTTGCTGCGAGTGATCAGTCACTTAAAAAGAATAAGAGGATGTATGAAAAATTTATGAAAGCTGCCACAAAAGGACAGCAGTACGTTCAACAACATCCAAAAGAAGGGCTGAAGATTCTTCTTGATCATGAAGATCAGTCGTCACCCCTTGATAAAACGATTGAGAAAAAGAGTTTAGCTATTTTACTTCCTATGATGACGGATAAAACGAAGCCGTTCGGCTATCAGGATCAGAAAATATGGGAGAAAACGTCTAAATGGCTCCTGCAGCAAGGGATGTTAAAGAAAAGCGTATCTCCTGACGACGCATTTGTTAATTTAATAGAGAAAGAGGAGAAGAGATGATGATTGAAAAAGTTCGTCAAAAAAATCCGCTCGTGCACAATATTACAAATATGGTTGTAACTAATTTTACGGCCAATGGTCTACTTGCTCTTGGTGCTTCACCTGTAATGGCTTATGCTCTCGAGGAAGTAGCGGATATGGCTAAGATCGCAGATGCACTCGTATTAAATATGGGAACACTAACTGAGGAAGTGGTCGAAGCAATGATTATTGCCGGGAAATCAGCTAATGAACATCGTGTTCCTGTTGTTTTTGATCCTGTTGGGGTGGGGGCAACACCTTATCGTACAGAGGCAGCTAAGAGGATTTTACAGCATGTAAATCTATCAGTACTTCGAGGCAATGCGGCAGAGGTTGCTCATTTAGTTGGAGAAGAATGGGCGATTAAAGGTGTAGATGCAGGCGAAGGTACAGGGGACGTACAGAAGTTAGCGCAAAAAGCAGCATTGGATTTAAGTTGCGTAGTTGTGATTACAGGGAAGGAAGATATCACAACAGACGGTGATATCATGTATAGAGGATTAAATGGAGACGTTGCATTAACGAAAGTGACGGGTACAGGTTGTCTATTAAGCTCTGTCATTGGTGCTTTTCTTGGAACGGGTGCTGCTTCCATTGAAGCTGCCATAGAGGCCGTTACTTTTTACGGAGTGGCAGCTGAATTAGCGGCTGAAAAGACAAAAGATCAGGGTCCTGGGAGCTTCCAAGTAGAATTTTTAAATCAGCTTGCGCTCGTTTCAAGTGAACAAATCGATTTGCGTAAGTCCATCTATATGATGAGTTAAGAGAGGGTGTACATGATATGGTTTATGCAGGTGAGAAGGAAGTTCGTGAACTACTAGGCGTATATTTTATTATGGGAAGTACGAATTGCTTAAAGAATCCTCTTGAAGTATTAGAGGATGCGATTAAAGGAGGAATTACCCTTTTTCAATTTCGTGAAAAAGGTGCAGAAGCATTAAAGGGAAACGAAAAGAAAGAGCTGGCTAGATCACTCCAAGAAATTTGTAGGAAGTATCACATTCCATTCATCGTAAACGATGATATTGAACTTGCGATTGAACTTGATGCGGATGGTGTTCATATTGGGCAGGATGATGAGAGTGCATCAGCGGTTCGCAGACGACTAGGTTCAAATAAGCTTATTGGAGTTTCCGCTCATAATGTCGCACAGGCCAAACAAGCGATTATAGACGGTGCGGATTATATAGGGGTAGGACCGATTTATCCGACTGCAACGAAGCTCGATACCGAGCCAGTACAGGGATCAACGGTTATAGAGTCTATTCTTGAAGAAAATATCCAAATTCCGATCGTTGGAATTGGTGGAATTACCGAGACGAATGCTGGTGATGTGATCCGGTTTGGAGCAGACGGAGTGTCGGTTATTACAGCTATATCCCATGCTCCATTCCCCGAGAAAGCAGCTAAGAAATTGGCTTCTGCAGTCAAGATAGTTCATTAAAATTCCTTTTTATTACTTTAGTGGTAATTTTACAAAGAGTTTTTTTTGTTACTTTCGACTGTTTATTTTTGGTTTTTTAATAAAGAGGTAACGAATGGGTAAAAAGTTTTATTATGTATTTTTTTAAAGGGAGGCCTACCAACCAAAGGGCCTCTTTTTTATGAGTATTGTGAGATAAAGCAAAACAGTAGATCCTTCTATATCCTTTCATATAAGGGTTTAAAAGGAACTTTAAATAAAAAATCCCTTTTTATATAAAGGGTTAGAACGTGGCAAATGTCGTTTTCTTTTTGTAAGTTAAAAACATGTTTTGAAAAATATGTAAAAGTGTAAATAGAGAGTAAGTGCTATATAAAAAATGAACAGATATGCTTACGGTTTTGACCTTGACCCATATGAATTGTTTACATATTATGGGAAGGTGGATGACGAGAACGGAATATATTTGTATACATAGCTTAGTGAACGATGCTTGAAATAGACTTCAAGCTACCTATATACAAAACATAAAGGAGATAGAGAATATGATTAAAAAAGTAAGTTTAGTAGCTTTGTTAGGTGCTTCCATGCTCACTTTGGCGGCATGTGGCGACTCTGAGACATCATCAGGATCAGAGGATGGGAAGAAAGCGAAAGAGACTGCGACTGCTAAAAGTGAAATTGCAGATGTGAAGATTAAAGACGTTCAGTACGTATTACCAGGTAATGAAGATTCAGTTGATGAGGACTCAGCATTGCTTCAAGTAAAACTTAAAGTGAAAAATACGTCTAAAAAAAATATATCTCTGTCTAGCTACAATGGTATTAAGCTTTACAGCGGGGAAGATCAAATTGAGCCTTATTCTGATTCCATTAGTTCTGACCTCGAAGAATCTTCTTCCTCGTCTTCCCGCGGTGAGATTCGCCCAGGAAGAGCAACAGAAGTACCTGTATTATTTGAAGTAGACAAAGGGAAGAAGTATGAATTAAGTGTTGAACCAACTTCAAGTGACTACGATGAAAAAAGCAAAGAAATGATCTTTAAAATTGATACAAAGAAGTATGAAGACAGCTATGATAAGTTGCAAGACCCTTCACAAGCACTGCAGGCTTACATTGATACGATCTATTTTGATAAAGACAACGCCGACTACGAAAAGTTTGTTTCAGCAGATAAAGAGGCAGCAAAAGCAGACGCCCAAAAGGAATTTAATAATGTTTTAAAAGACCTTCTCTATAAAGTAAAACCGACTGATGCGGATTTTGCTAAGTATTACAATAGCTACAAGCAAGCCTTAGCGCAAAAGGCAAAAGTTCAAGTGCAAACAATTGGGAATGTTGGAGATAAGGCGCTTGTTAGTTTAACGTATACGTCCATTCCACTTCGTATAGACTTCACGAATGCGCTGAACAAATATGAAACCGAGTATCGTCGCAACGTAGATCCATACAATTCTGAAAAAGCAGAAGCTTACGCTTTAACAAAATTCGATTTGATTTTAGACAGTATTGAGCCAGTCGAAACAAGAGATGCTCAAAAAGTACTCTTATCGAAAAAGGATGGCAAATGGAATGTGGAAAAATCAGAGTATGGAAAAAACCTTTCCGAAATTTTCGCTCACGGTTCCGTTTATTAAGGGGTGACAATCTATGAAAAAAGTATGGATTTTAATTCCTGTACTCGTTGTTATCGCTGCTGCGGTTAGTATTTTTATGGTCATCTCCAACCAAAATAGTAAACCGAAAGATATGGTCACTCAATTTGAATCAGCCATTGATAAAGGGGATACAAAAAAACTAACAGCCATGATTGAACCTGATAATAAAGCTGCTTCAGTAAACAAGACAACGGTAAATGCCTTTATTTCTTATCTAAAGAAAAATAGCAACAGTATGGATGTCATTAAGGATAGCTTGAAAACTCAAGTAAAAGAAAAAGACTTTACACCTACAAGTCAGGCTGTCAGCTTGGTTGAGACAGATAACAAATGGGGAATTTTTAAGACATACAAATTCAAAGTCAAAACGGTCACGATGAAGGTGAACGGCCAGAACGAATCTGATAAGGTGAACCTTACAGTGGGTAAAGGAAAAATGGACTTAAAGGAAAAAGAAGAAAATGTATATGGTCCTCTTTTGCCGGGCTTATATAAGTTAAACACATCCATTAGTAATGACTTAGGGACTTTTATTCAAACGAAGAACAAGGACCTGTGGGGAAATGCTCAAATAACGCATATTATCGATACGAATAACGTTGTTGAGGAAGATAAGAAGGTTCAAGACAACATTACAAAAAGCATTGAAACGTTTAATAGTGATCTCTCTGTTTATGAAACGTCAGGATTTGATGCGACAAAGCTAACGACCGTAACAGATGGAGTGAAAAAAGACGTCAATCAGCGTGAAGAGTTTGATAGTATCAAAATGCATATTCAAGAAGTGCAGTCTCAGTACTTGGGATCTGTCATTAACTACGATGCTTTTGATGTATCCAACTTCAACAAAGAATGGAAAGCAGAGCTGCAAGCTCTCGTAAACTATAACGGCTCACTCCGCTATAAGGACGTTCCAGAGCCTGAGGACTTATCCTATACGGCTATTCGCACGTATAAGCTGAAGTATGATAAAGGACAAAAAGAATGGCTTATCTATGAAATGGATGAGAAAGAAGCTGATGGGACAGAAAGTGACTACTGGACAGACAAGAAAAACATGAAAGTGAAAAATCCACCTGTTATGAAATGGACCAATTCAGGAGATAAAAGCTTCTATTAAAAGTTGAAAAGAGCATTGCCTATGTGCAATGTTCTTTTTTTATGCACTTTACATGTTTCATTTTATATAAATGGGAAAACAGTAGAGAAAACCTTTCTTTTTTAGGAAGAGATTCTTTGAAGATATAGACACACCAGTGGAAAACAAGTTAAAAGTAGGTCGACGTGATTAATCAAGGACGCATCATATCTTTGGTGAAAAGAACTTGGAAATACAAACGTTGATCTTAAACCATAATAATGAGGATGTCCGACATTTTCGTATGATTTTTAGGACTTTTTTCTTAAAAATTACGTTTATGAAACTATTTGATTGTCAAATTAAATGAAGAAGAGTAAAGTATCTCATTGTTTAAAGACTGAATCGGAAGGATGATAGGAATGTTAAAAGACGGATATGTAAACGTAAATGGCGTAAACCTTCATTATGTAACAGAAGGAGAAGGTGAACTCATGTTGTTTCTACATGGATTCCCATACTTCTGGTACAACTGGCATCATCAATTAGAAGAGTTCTCAAAAGATCATCGTGTTGTAGCAGTTGACATGAGAGGGTACAACTTATCAGATAAACCAGAAAATGTTTCCGACTACAGCATGCCAACTTTAGTGGAAGACGTAAAACAGCTCATTGAGGCATTCGGCGAAAAAGAATGTATTTTAATGGCTCATGACTGGGGCGGAGGAATTGCGTGGGCATTCGCTTACACGTATCCTGAGTACGTGAAAAAGCTTATTATGTTTGATGCACCACATCCGTACACATTTAGAAGAGAGCTAGCAGAAAATCCGAAGCAACGTGAGGCAAGTAATTACATGGAATTCTTCCAAAAGCCTGATTCTCACGAGTACTTCTTAGCAAATAACGCTGAGAAAATGAAGGCTATGTTGACAGAGCCGGGAATTAAAAAAGGCTATCTAACAAAAGAGGACGAAGAGAAGTACGTGGATGCTTGGACGCAGCCTAACGCAATGAAATCAATGCTTCATTACTATCGTGCACTTTCACTTCATCCATTCGATGAGAATAGCCAAATCGCACCGAATCTGCCACATACAATGTTTAATAAACCAACCCTTATTCTCTGGGGAGACGCAGATCCATCATTTGAAACAAGTAATTTAGATGACATCGAGGAATATGTGAGTGACGTAACCATTCATCACTTTGACGGTGTCGGACATGCTCCTCAGCATGAAAAGCCTGAAGAGGTTAATCGCTACATCCGCGAGTTTTTAAATCATAAATAAGTTTGTGAACAAGCTGTTCTTCATAACGAAGGACAGCTTTTTTTGCGCGAAGATGGTTCGCCAAAGAAAGGTGTATTTTAATCGAGAACTACCATGCTAAGTTAGCAAGATAATTTCCATTTTTTATTCGTGGTTTTCTCCTGATTTTTTATTGAAGTTTCATCAAAATGCTGTATAATAAAAACTTGTTAAAAATAAACTTTAAGTTTTGTTATACTAAACTTTCTTTACTTGAAGTTTACTTAATTTAAACAAATGAATTAGAGGTTAAAACATGCAAATCGGGAAAAAAATCAAACGATTACGTCTTACGAAAGGTTTAACGCAGGAAGAACTGGGTGAACGAACGGATCTTAGCAAAGGCTACATTTCACAATTAGAGCGGGATTTAAGCTCTCCATCTCTTGAAACCTTCTTTTCCATCCTAGAAGTATTAGGATGTACCCCGACAGAATTTTTCCAATCAGAAGAACGTCTTCAGAAAGTTGTCTATCGAGAGGAAGATCAAACTGTCTATCTTGATGAGGAGCGCGGTTACCATATTCAATGGCTTGTTCCTGAATCAAACGATAAAGAAATGGAGCCCATCGTTTTAACATTTAGTGAAAAGGGTGAATTTAAACGTTTTGAACCGTCGTTATCGGAGACGTTTGCTTACGTCTTAGCGGGGTCTGTCATGATTCGTCTTGGCCAGCATACATATGAAGCGCTTGCTGGAGAGGCTATTTACTTTCACGCGTCCGATGACCATCAAATCGTTAACACTCATCACGGCTTATCAAAGATTATTCTCGTCGCCACTAATTCGTATTTATAAAAGCGCTACTATTGAGGGAGGTCGCTATGGAAGAGAACACAATTATTCGTTTTGAACATGTAACGAAACAATATGACCAGGATACACCAGTATTAGATCATGTAAGTTTTGAAATCGAGAAGGGGAAATTTTATACGCTACTCGGCCCCTCTGGTTGTGGGAAAACAACTATTTTACGTCTTATCGCAGGATTTATTGAGCCGTCTAAAGGCAATATCCTTTTCAATGGGAAAGTAATTAATGACGTTCCGGCTAATAAACGACAAGTGAATACGGTTTTCCAAGATTACGCCTTATTCCCTCATTTAAATGTATTTGAGAATGTTGCATTTGGTCTTCGAATCAAAAAAATGAAATCAGCTGACATTACAGCGAAGGTAAAAGAAGCGCTGCGTTTTGTTAACTTAGAAGGATACGAAACAAGAGAAATCAGCGAAATGTCAGGCGGTCAGCGTCAGCGTGTTGCGATTGCTCGCGCGATTGTAAATGAACCAGAAGTAATTTTACTTGATGAACCTTTGTCCGCGTTAGACTTGAAGCTACGTACAGAAATGCAGTATGAACTAAGAGAGCTTCAGCGCCGTCTTGGGATTACGTTTATTTTTGTTACGCACGATCAAGAAGAAGCACTTGCGATGTCAGATGAGATTTTCGTATTAAACAAAGGAAAGATCCAACAAAGTGGTACACCTACTGATATTTATGACGAACCTATTAACCGCTTCGTAGCCGACTTTATCGGAGAATCAAACATTGTAGCTGGAAAAATGGTTCAAGACTTTGAGGTAGAGTTTACGGGTCAGCGCTTTGAGTGTGTGGACCAAGGGCTAGATGCGAACGAACCAGTAGAGATTGTCATTCGCCCAGAGGATTTGGAAATCACAACCGCAGAGCAAGGGAAGCTTCAAGTGCGCGTGGATTCACAGTTATTTAGAGGTGTTCACTATGAGATTTGTTGCTATGATGAAGCAGGAAACGAATGGCTTGTTCATTCAACGAAAAGAGCAACGGTAGGGGCAGAAATTGGTCTTTATTTTGAACCAGAGGCTATTCACGTTATGAGATTAGGTGAAACAGAAGAAGAGTTTGACAAACGCTTGGAAGCTTACGACGAGGTTTCACATGCGGAATAAGGCAAGAAATATTTATCTTATTCCGTACGCCCTGTGGATTTTACTTTTTGTTGTAGCACCTATTGTTCTTGTTCTGTATTACTCTTTCTTTAATCTAGACGGAGACCTTTCGCTCGAAAATTACCGTAAATTTTTAACACCTGTTTATTTGAAAATGACGTTAAGTTCGTTTTGGTATGCGTTTCTCATTACCTTATTTACGCTGCTTATTTCATATCCAACGGCTTATCTGCTAACGAAGACAAAGCACAAGCAGCTGTGGCTTCTGCTTATTATTTTACCGACATGGATTAATTTACTGTTAAAAGCGTATGCGTTTCTTGGGATTTTCGGAACATACGGAACAGCAAATTCATTTTTAAAGTTAATTGGAATTGGAACGAAGCAAATTCTGTTTACGGATTTTAGTTTCATCTTTGTTTCGGTTTATATCTTTATTCCATTTATGATTTTACCAATTTTCAATGCGCTTGAAGAGGTGAACCCATCTCTATTTTACGCTTCACGAGATCTTGGGGCGTCGGCTTGGACAACGTTCCGACGTGTTATTTTCCCGTTAACGATTGAAGGAGTAAAGTCGGGATGTCAGGCCGTTTTTATTCCTGCTTTGTCACTGTTTATGATTACACGCCTCATTGCAGGGAACCGCGTTATTACGCTCGGTACAGCAATTGAGCAGCACTTTCTTGTCACACAGGACTGGGGAATGGGATCGACAATTGCAGTGTTTTTAATTATCGCAATGGTTATTATTATGGTACTAAGCGGTACTAGAAAGCGAGGTGCATAAGTTGAAACGAAAAGGCAGAATCGGAAATTTATATTTAGTTTTAGTGTTCGTCATTCTATATGCACCGATCTTTTATTTGACGTTTTATTCATTTAATAGTGGGGGAACGATGCGTCATTTTGAGGGCTTTACACTAGAGTGGTATAAAGAAGTCTTTCATGATACGCGCTTACTCATCATCGTATTGAATACATTAGTCATCGCCCTGCTTTCAGCAGCAATTTCAACGATTTTAGGCGTGTTTGGTGCTTTAGCGATTGTGTACGTAAAAAGTCGCCAGATGAAGAATATGCTCCTGAGTTTAAATAGTGTTCTTATCGTCAGTCCAGACGTTATTATTGGGGCTTCATTCTTAATCTTGTTTACGATCGTTGGCATTAAGCTTGGCTTTACGTCGGTATTGCTCTCGCATATCGCATTTAGCGTACCGATTGTGGTCATTATGGTGCTTCCGAAGTTACAGGAGATGAGCCCAACATTGCTTGATGCAGCACGAGATTTAGGTGCAAGTCGTTGGGAAGTTCTTTCGAAGGTTGTCTTTCCTTTTATTACACCGGGAATTTTTGCTGGCTTCTTCATGGCATTAACGTACTCGTTAGATGATTTTGCTGTAACGTTCTTTGTGACGGGTAATGGCTTCTCAACGCTATCCGTTGAAATTTATTCGCGTGCAAGACAAGGGATCTCCTTAACGATTAATGCATTGTCTACCCTTATCTTTTTATTCACCATTGTGCTTGTAGTCGGTTATTACTTCATTAATCAGCGCAATCGAGCGAAGGGAGCGGCGGTGAGAAAATGAAAAAATTGATGCAGATTTTCATCGTCATTTTGGTTGTTTGTTTTGGCTTAATGTATTGGGTATCTCAGCTTAATAAAAGCGAAGGTTATTCAGGTGATCATACGCTTACGATTTATAACTGGGGAGACTATATTGATCCGCAACTAATTAAGAAGTTTGAAAAACAAACAGGGATCAAAGTGATCTACCAAACATTTGATTCAAATGAAGCGATGATGACAAAAATTGAACAAGGTGGTACAACGTTTGATGTAGCTGTACCATCAGAATATGCGATTAGTAAAATGAAGGAAGAGCATTTGCTGCTTCCATTAGATAAGAAAAAACTACCGAATCTAAAAAACATTAATCCAGAGTTTTTAGATTTATCATTTGATGAAAAGAATCGCTACTCCATTCCTTATTTTTGGGGTACTGTAGGAATCGTATATAACCCAAGTATGCTAGACGGGAAAAAGATTACGAGTTGGAATGATCTTTGGAGCAAAGACCTTCGTAATCAAATTCTACTCGCTGATGGAGCTAGGGAAGTAATGGGCATGGGCTTGAATAGTCTTCACTATTCACTCAATGACCGCAACAAATCTCACCTCCAAGAAGCGAAGCGAAAGCTCAGTACGCTAACACCCAATGTAAAAGCAATCGTTGGTGACGAGATTAAAATGCTCCTAGCAAACGAAGAAGCAGCGGTAGGTGTTGTATGGTCAGGTGATGCATCTGAGATCATGAGCGAAAATGATAAGCTAGACTATGTAATTCCAGAAGAGGGCTCAAACTTGTGGTTTGACAATATGGTCATGCCTAAAACAGCGAAAAACGTAGAGGGTGCCCATAAGTTTATGAACTTTATGCTCGATCCGAAAAATGCTGCTCAAAACGCTGAGTATGTAGGGTATTCTACGCCAAATGAAAAAGCATTGAACTATTTGCCTAAAGATATTTCAGGAGACAAACGTTTCTATCCAGACTTAAACAAGACGGAAAACCTTGAAGTCTACGATAACTTAGGAAAGAGAATGCTTGCTTATTACAATGAGCTGTTTCTCGAATTTAAAATGCATAAAAAGTAAGATCAAGGGAGCAAAGCTGTTAAAAAGTTTTGCTCCCTTTTTTATTTTAGAAGGGTTATCCGATTTTAAGGGAATTTTAAATATAAGGTTGTATGATGCGAAGTACATATTGGTTTAATGATCAGTGGAAGCGGGTGATAGAAATGCGTTTATTAGTAGTAGAAGATGATCAAGCACTTTTGAGTGTTATTGTGACCGTTTTAAAAGAGGAAGGCTACGAGGTGGACAAGGCAGATGACGGTGAGGAAGGGTTTCTGCTTGCCAAACAAGAGATTTATGACGCGCTTGTTCTAGATATTATGCTTCCTGGAATGACGGGATTAGAGATGGTAAGAAAGCTTAGAAAGGACCAAAGCAATGTGAAGGTTATTTTTTTAACGGCTAAGGATAGCGTAGAGGATCGAGTAAATGGTCTTGATGCAGGAGCGAACGATTATTTAGTGAAGCCATTTGCCATGCCGGAATTATTAGCAAGACTGCGCGTTATTTTACGTGATCATGAAGCAAATATAAGTGGCTTTATTTCCTATGGGAATTTAAAAGTAGATCCGACTCGTCACCTTGCTTGGGCGAATGGTGAGCCATTAAATCTGACGGTAAAAGAATTTCAGCTACTCGAGTACTTTATACGAAACAAAGAGCAAATCTTAATACGTGATCAAATCTTTAATCGGGTATGGGGATTTGCATCAGACGTTGGTGTAGGGGTAGTGGATGTATATGTTCATCATCTTCGAAAGAAGTTAGGGCCATACGGATGTGATCACTGTATCAAGACCGTTCGGGGAATTGGCTTTATGCTAAAGGATGAAACGAATAATGTTTCGTAAAACGAGAATTAGACTCAGTATAATGAACGCCGTTGTTTTCTTCATTATCTTAACCGTACTGTCTGTCGTGCTATATGTGTACATGCAGCATCTTGTCTTTCGGACCGTGGATGAGAAGCTGAACAACGCAATGGACAAAGTTCGGGAAGGTGAATTCCATGAATTGATGGAACGGCACGAACGAGAGCCTGAGACGGAGCGCAAAATTGCCTATATCTTTTGGAACGAAAGCGGCGAAGTAGCGAATGTTCTACCAAAGTCTGTAGAGAACGAGAAAGAAATGAAGTATTTTAAGCCGTCTAAAGGCAATCGTGTTGAGACCCAAGAGATTTTAGGTCATTCTTATCGGGTTGTAACGGTTCCAAGCATTGCATTTTCAGACCAATCAGAAGTAAAGAAAGTCGGGCTAGTGCTGAACATTGATTCCGAAAAGCTGATCTTGCATCATTTATTGCTTCTGATGGTTGGCGGAATCATAACGGGCATTATTTTGTCATTAGTAGCAGGATTGTTTTTAGCAAACCGAGCGCTTATCCCCATTCAGCGATCGTGGGATAAGCAAACGCGTTTTGTCGCTGATGCGTCTCATGAGCTTCGAACACCCCTTGCGGTTATTCAAGCACATTTGGAGCTTTTATTTCGTCATCCGACTCATACGGTTGAAGAGGAGAGTGAGGCTGTCTATAAAAGCTTGCATGAGGTAACCCGGATTAATAAGCTCGTTTCTGACTTGTTAACGCTCGCACGAGTGGACTCTGATCAGCTGTTACTAGAGCGTACAGAATTTCCTCCTGGTGAAATACTCGAATTTGTCTCCGATCAATTTACACCTGTCGCTGAAATGAAGGGGATACAATTTCAAAAAACGCTGGACACACAGAATTTATATAAGGGAGACCAAGCACGTATTCAACAGCTGTTCATGATTTTATTAGATAATGCGTTAAAATACAGTCCTGCTGATACAACGATTCATCTCTTCTGTAAAAAGGAGGGAGAAGCATTCATTGTTCAAGTATCAGATGAGGGCGTGGGCATTAAAGAAGAAGATATCCCGTTTGTATTTGATCGCTTTTACCGAGGAGATAAAGCGCGCAACCGATCTCAAGGTGGGACCGGCCTCGGTCTTTCCATTGCGAAATGGATTGTCGAAGCACACGGGGGAGATATAAAGGTAAAGAGTACTGAAAACAAAGGGTCCACCTTCACTATTCGATTACCAAAAAAACAGACGCTTACAAAGTCGTAAGCGTCTGTTTCCTTATGCATGTCTTCGTTCTGTGCGCGTATTTTTTCTCTGTGTGTGAGGGGATTTAGACGTTTTCTTTATCTTCCAAGCCTTCCAAGCGTTTGCTGCAAGTAACCCAATTAATAAGAAGATTAATCCTCCGAACACCAAATAATACACGGAGCTAATAACGCCAGCGATGAACCCAAACGTTACTTGATCCTTATACTTAGCAGGTGACGTTGGAGGGTCTGTCATCATAAAGAACGCTAAGAACAAGGCAGAGTTGAGAAACGGATTTCGTAGTGCATCTGTTACATCTCCTACTCCTAGTAAAGCCGCTGCCACTAGGATAATAAAATAGCTTCCCAGAAAAGCAAAAACAAGTGGGAATTTATTTACTTTCTTCGTGATAAAGTACCCAGCTATTATGAGAAGCGGTGCAAACCAATCTGGCATTAGCGTTAGAGCTCCCCACCAGCTTTGGCCACTTGAAAAAAAAGCAACGGATATGAGCAATCCAAGTGCAGCTGGATTGAAAATCGGCTTTTTTCGGAATCTAACCACGTATTTTGAAGCAACAGAAACAGCTGATGCTACGATTACAACGTACCAAGGAGTAAAGGAACTTAGGACAAGTCCGACAATTAATCCTGTCAGAATAGCTCCATCAGGTAACTGCTTTTTCACTTTTTTAGCGGTTACTGAAAGTCCAATGCCTTCTACTAATGTAGATGTGAGAACGGCTAAAAAAACGTGAAACCATCCTACAAAAAAGGAAGAGTTAAGACTTCCAATTAAACCTAATGCCAGTAACAAGACGATTAACGATCGTTTTGGCGTTTTAAATAGTTGTTGGAACATTGTTGGTTCGGGTTTTGTTCGTTCATCTACAATAATATAACCCTTTGGTGTATGAATATATTTAACAGAGGGATCTCTTCTATAGTTTGTATTCATCTACGTAAGCCTCCATTCGGTCCGTCTTGTATATATGAAGGGAAGGGGTGATAAATAGGCCTTCCACTTGAAGTTCATTTAATAATTTCTTTGCTTTTTTATAGCCTAGAAGAAAAGAAGCTGTCGATAACGAATCAGCCATCATCCCAAACGGAGCGACAACCGTACAGCTTATGAGTTCGTTTGGTGATGAACCCTTTGGAAATTGAATGTGGTGAAGTGATGCATCATGTGCCGATTTTCGCTCGTAGCTACCAGATGTACAGATCGCTACATCCGTTACGTTTAAAACGGCTATTGGGCGTTCTTTTTCAATAGGATGCTTAATACCTACCTTCCACAGTTCTCGACGTTCATTTTGTCCGCTCACAAATACGTCTCCGCCTGCATCAATCATGACTCCTTCGTAGAAAGAGAGAGCTTTTACAGCGACATCAACCGCAAATCCTTTTGCGATGGAACCGAAATCTAAGAGTAGTGGCTTTTGAAGTTGAATCGCACCAAGCTCCGGATATAGAAGTACATCTTTGTACGTAGTATGTGATGTGCTCAAATCTGTCTGCTGAATTCGATTGGTTAAGTAATGACGGTTAAAGCCCGACTTCTCCATCTGGTTTCCGATAGTCGGATCATAGACACCATCAGTTGCCTCTGCAATTTGAAGGGCAAATCGTGTCATTTCAAACAGAAAAGGACTTACCCGTGCAGGTTCCCCATTCTTTTCTAAAAGTGACATGACTTCACTATCTGGTGAAAATCGACTAGCGATGCTCTCAACCTGTCTGAAAACATTCGAAACTTTTTCGAGATCATTGTGCACGTTTTTTTCGCTATTAGGAGAAGCAATCACTTTAACGGAGATAATGGTCCCCATGCAAAGCATTGACTTCGTATAGGCTTGTAAATTTAACATTCCAACCTCTCCTTATTTAACTATTCATAGCTTGCTGCAGAGCGTTGTCGACAGCAGTTTGGAAGTCTTCTGTGCTTAATGTAGCCCCGCTTACAACGTCTACATCACTGCTTTGAGACGCTACTACTTGATTCGGAAGGTCATCAATATAGGACTGTGAATAATGAGTATCGCAGTTTGTAATATCGACGGCTGTAATTTTATCGCCTTTGATGGTGACGGCTACTTGAACACTTCCAATTCGATTCATTCCCTCTCCATAATAGGTTCCATCTTTGTAAGTGCTGCTTGTTGTTTGTTGAGGAGCAGAAGGGGGAGTTTCCTCACCGATTGTAGAGCTAGGCTGTTGAATTTGAACACGATCTTTATGTGATTGAGTAGCTGTACTTTGAGCCTCTGTTGGCAGCGTTGCGACGTAGCCTGTTGCATAGACAGCACCAATAGCTGCTGTACAGAGTGCAATCATCGTATTACTCATTTTTGCCATCATTCATTCCTCCTGATTTCTTCATACTAGAAGTAAGTATGGTGTGAATTAGTATCTACTTTACAAACCAATTTTTAAAAAATCTTTAAAACGATCAAATTCTTTTTAAACTTTTATTTTTATGTTCAGAGATTTGGGGGTAGTGATAGAAATAAGTAGGTGATAACAAATAGGAGGTGAGTCCATGTTTGAAAAATTCAAAGAAAATTTCAGTCGTCCAAAAGGGCTGATGGGATCTGTAGCAGGAAAAATCATGGCTTTTGAGAATCAGGAAATTAACAAGTGGACCATTGAGCATTTGCAGGTGCATCCAAACGATCACGTATTAGAGGTTGGATACGGGCCAGGGTACAGTATTGAATGTTTAACGAAAGAGTATTCTCATATCCAGGTAGATGGTATTGACCCTTCACAGCAAATGAAAGAACAAGCCGAGCATCGACTAAAAGATGAGGTAGAGGAGGGAAGAGTGCGCTTTTTCGTAGGTCCTATAGAGACTGCTGAGCTAAAAGCAAACTCTTATCAAAAGGTGTTGTCCGTAAACAATTACACCATTTGGGATGATCCGTTAAAGGGGTTAACTAATTTGTATCAGTCAATGGCTCCAGGAGGAAAAATTGCGATTACGATGCAACCTCGCGAGGAAGATGCTTGTGCAGATAAGACGCGGATGTTTGGAAGGAAAATTGAAGAAGACTTACGTCAGTGTGGTTTTCAAGATATTGAAACAAGATTTCGTAAGGTTCGTCCTGAGCTTACGGTTTGTGTGACCGCTGTAAAGCCATTAACATACTAATGATTAGTAAAGTGTGCAAAGGCAGGGAAAAAGAAATACCCTAATGTGCTCACCTGCCTAGCCCTTTTTACATAGGTAATAACAAGAAATAATTCATCTTACTATCTTGATAATATACATGGTAAAATAGACAAGATGATTATTGATTAGGAGGAACATCCATGAAAATCAAACTTGGACTTTTATATGGTGGAAAGTCTGCTGAACATAAAGTATCGTTACAAACAGCGCTAGCGGTAATTAACGCGCTCAATCATGATAAATATGAAGTACATCCTATCTTTATTGCGGAAACAGGTGAATGGATTCGCGGTGAAAAATTGACAGGAAAAGTGGACTCAGTAGCACAGTTGCAAATTCAACAATCCGGAGAGGCTATTTCTCCTGCAGCACTAAATAATAGCCTTTTTGCTGTGCCTACAGAAGAAGCGTCTAGCATTGATGTGGTATTCCCTCTTCTTCATGGACCAAACGGAGAAGATGGTACGGTTCAAGGAATGCTTGAGCTATTAAACATTCCTTATGTAGGAAACGGTGTATTAGCTTCAGCTGGAGGAATGGATAAAGTAATTATGAAAAATCTGTTTGCTCAAGCTGGTTTAGAGCAACCTAACTTTGTATCCTTCATTCGCAGTGAATGGGAAAAGAACAGCGAAGTAGCATATGGAAAAGTGGAAGACGAACTTGGCTATCCATGCTTTGTAAAACCAGCAAACCTTGGTTCAAGCGTTGGAATCAGCAAGTGTCGTAACCGCGAAGAGTTAGTAGCAGGGTTCAAAGAGGCGTTTACATTTGATCGTAAAGTCATTGTTGAGGAAGGAATTATCGGACGTGAGGTAGAAGTAGGCGTTCTAGGTAATGACGATCCTGCATGTTCTGTTATTGGAGAGATTGTTCCAAAAACAGATTTCTATGACTACCAAGCAAAATATGAAGACGGTAATACAGGTCTTGTGATTCCTGCGGAAATGAGCGAAGATCAAGTAAAAGAAATGCAACAATTAGCAATTAAAGCATTTAAAGCAATTGATGGTTCTGGACTTGTTCGCGCCGATTTCTTCTTAACAAACGACGGGAAGTTCTTAATTAACGAAGTGAACACAATGCCAGGGTTTACCCCGTTCAGCATGTTCCCACTTTTATGGAAGCATACAGATCTTCCATACAGTGACTTAATTGAGAAGCTTGTTGATCTAGCAATTGAGCGTCACGAAGAAAAGCAAAAAATCCGTTATACAATGTAAATATATTTAAGAGACACTATTCGTTTTGAATAGTGTTTCTCACTTTCACATGATATGTAATGTTCCTTAAACAGGAAGGAGAATAAGAATGATTGTACGTAGTATGGAAGAGATTCAACAAATGATTCCAGGTAGTGAGCTTGTGAATGGTGCCAATATTACCATTTCTGGTGTTTCTACAGATACAAGAAAAATTGAGAAAAACAACTTATTTGTGCCGCTAGTGGGCGATAACTTTAATGGTCACCGCTTTGTAAATACAGCTCTAGAAAACGGTGCCGGAGCCGTATTATGGGCGAGAAGCGAAGGGGAATACCCAGCGGACACACCTGTTCTTTTAGTAGATAATACGTTAGAGGCAATGCAGCAGCTAGCGAAAAGCTATCTTCAGCAGCTTTCTGTGAAAGTCGTGGGAGTAACAGGAAGTAACGGAAAGACAACGACAAAAGATATGATTGAAGCGATTTTATCGACAACATATAAAGTGCTAAAAACAGAAGGGAACTTCAACAACCATATTGGCTTACCGCTGACTGTTTTTCGTCTAGAGGAAGATACGGATATTGCCATTTTAGAAATGGGTATGAGTGCTCGCGGAGAAATTGAGCTTTTATCGAATATCGGGACACCAGACGTGGCAGTAATCACAAATATCGGGGAGTCGCATTTATTAGATTTAGGAAGTCGCGATGGAATCGCCGAAGCCAAGCTCGAAATTGTGAAGGGACTTCAACAAGACGGTGTACTAATTTATAACGGCGATGAGCCACTGTTAACGTCTAGAGTACCAGCGATGAACTTAAAAACGGTAACGGTTGGAGAAGGAAAAGAGCTTGATTATTATCCTGTTTCGATTGAACAAACTTCAAGCGAAACGAAATTCGTTATTTCAAAAGATGCAGATTTAACTTTTACCATGCCTGTTTTAGGAAAGCACAATGTCCATAATGCTTTAACGGCTATCGCTGTAGGTGAACAGTTCAATATTCCTTTTGAAACGATCGCAAAAGGACTTAAGAATCTGCACCTCACAAATATGCGTATGGAAATGGTCAAAGGAAAAGACGGTCTTTCAATTATTAACGATGCGTACAATGCAAGCCCTACTTCTATGAAGGCGGCCATTCAGCTTGTTCAGGACTTAGACGGATTTAACCAAAAGCTTGTTGTGCTAGGTGACATGCTAGAGCTAGGGGAAGATGAAAACAAATTTCATTATGAAGTAGGCGCCTCGTTAGACCCAAATAAGATTGATTATGTGTTTGTTTATGGACCTTTAAGTCAATACTTAGCTCAGGGAGCAAAACAAGTCTTTCCGGAGGACCGAGTACTTTATTTCGATGATAAAGAGCTATTAGCTGAAAAATTAGCTTCTGTTGTTCATCCAGAAGATCTTGTACTAATTAAAGCATCACGTGGAATGAAACTAGAGGAAATCATTTCAAATTTAATGAAATGATTGGATGATTTTTTTCTTTTTTTGAGTGGCAGAAGGCTTGTTACATCTCTATTTAAAACGTTTTACAAGTACGTATCAGCCCTTCACCCTTCTGTTTATTATATTGCAAATAGCTATGCTAAGTGGTAAGATAGAATCTAAGTGTTTTTAACACCCATAGCCCGTTTTTCAAAGAATGTATGTATCCAGGGGCGTTCCATTTATTGAAGGGAATGCTCTTTTTTATAAGAGTACGAAAATAGAAGGAAAGTTTTAAAATAGAAGGAGTTTGAAATAATTGACATTATTTAATGAGTTAGGAATTAGTAGTGAAACGAAAAAAGCAATTAGTACAATGGGATTTGAAGAGGCTACACCGATCCAAGCAGAAACAATCCCATTAGCGCTAGAAGGCCATGATGTGATTGGTCAAGCACAAACAGGAACTGGTAAAACAGCGGCATTTGGTATTCCATTAGTTGATCGTATTGATACAAACCAAGATAAAATTCAAGGTTTGATTATTGCTCCAACTCGTGAGTTAGCAATTCAAGTATCAGAAGAGCTTTATAAAGTAGGGAAATTCAAACGTGCGCGCGTTTTATCTGTATACGGTGGCCAAGATATCGGACGTCAAATTCGTTCATTAAAGAAAAAACCACATATCATTGTGGGTACACCAGGTCGTATTCTAGACCACATTAATCGTAAAACTCTACGTTTACAAGACATCCAAACAATCATCTTAGATGAAGCGGATGAAATGTTAAACATGGGATTCATTCAAGATATCGAAAAAATTCTTGAAAACTTACCGGAACAACGTCAAACATTATTGTTCTCTGCTACAATGCCTCCACAAATTCAACGCATTGCTGAACGTTTCATGCATGAGCCTAAAATTGTGAAGATCAAAGCAAAGGAAATGACTGTTCCACATATTCAACAGTACTATTTAGAAGTACACGAAAAACGCAAGTTTGACGTGCTTACTCGTTTATTAGATATCCAATCTCCAGAATTGGCAATCATATTCGGCCGTACAAAGCGTCGTGTAGATGAGCTTTCTGAAGCATTAAATCTTCGTGGATATGCAGCAGAAGGAATTCACGGTGACTTAAGTCAGGCAAAACGTATTTCCGTATTACGTAAGTTCAAAGAAGGAAACATTGATATCCTTGTAGCAACAGACGTAGCAGCACGTGGATTAGATATTTCTGGTGTTACACACGTATACAACTTTGATATTCCTCAAGATCCTGAGAGCTATGTTCACCGTATTGGACGTACAGGTCGTGCGGGTAAAAAAGGTCTTGCGATGACATTCGTAACACCACGTGAAACAGGTCAACTGAAAAACGTTGAAACAACAACAAAACGTAAAATGGACCGTATGGAGATCCCTTCAGTAGATCAAGCTTTAGAAGGTCAACAACGTCTAGTACTTGATAAGATCAAAACAATTATCGAGAACGAAAACCTTACGTACTATAAACAAATTGCAGATGAACTTCTTGAAGAGCATGATTCTGTATCAGCTGTCGCTGCTGTAATCAAAATGCTTACAAAAGAACCTGATACAACACCGGTTAACTTAACTTCAGAGCCTCCAGTAGTTTCGAAGAGAGAGAAACGTAACCAAAAAGGTTCTGGCTCTTACAAAACTTCTGTTCGTAACAACAGAAAAGACCGCGCTCCACAAGGAAAGCGTCGTAGCTCAAACCAAAAAGACCGCAGTAAATCTTACCGTGGTAACAGCAACAACAGCAACAGTAACTACAACAAAAACAACTAATAGTTGAACAGAAGAGCCAGGGCGTTGTCGCCTTGGCTCTTTTTTTGATGCTAGGAAAGTTAGGAACTCACGTCGTTAAAAGTAGTTCTTCAGGGCACAATAGAAGAAGCGTAAAAAACGAGGTGCTAATAATGACAATTGTGAAATTAGGATATGTAGCCATGAGTATGAATGTTCAAAACAGCTCGCCGTCTCAGACGATGACGGTTGCTCAATTTCAGCGAATTCAAAATCGTGAGGCAGCTATTCATAAGCTTGAGCGCATCGCTCTTTCGAATTTGGATAACTGCTTAAGACTACTGAAATACAATAAATTTAATGATATTGAGTTTTTTCGTTTCAGCTCGCGTATTATTCCGTTGGCCAACCATGAAGAAGTAGGCGATTGGAATTACATATTACCTTTAAAAGAAAAGCTGAAAGAAATACGTAGTTTTCTGGATAAGAATCCGTCACGAGTTGACTTTCATCCAGATCATTTTGTAGTGCTTAATTCAACAGATCCCAATGTACTGAAACGATCTTTGCATACACTTCAGATGCATCAACGATTGTTAAAAGGGATGGGGATTCAATCTCAGCACCGATGTGTACTACATGTTGGGGGAGGATATGGAGATAAGGAAAAGGCGCTTGAGCAATTTATTCATAATTTTGGCTTAGTTCCTACAAGAATACAAGAAATGATTATGCTTGAAAATGATGATACCGTTTTTACTGTGAAAGAGGCTCTCTACTTGTGTGAAAAGCTTTCTATTCCTTTAGTATTTGACCTTCACCATCACATGGCTAACCATGAAGTGGAAGATTGGCAAGAGGACTGGGAGCGGATCGTAAATACATGGTCAAATTCTTCTTTACCAATTAAAATGCATATATCGAGCCCGAGAAATGAAAAAGAGTTTCGAGCTCATGCTGACTACATTGATGTGGATATGTTCATGGGCTTTTTATCTGCTATTAAGAATAGCGTCCCTGAAATTCATTGTATGATTGAAGCGAAAGGAAAAGATAATGCACTCTTAAAGCTAATAGAAGACTTAAAAGCATATCCAGAGATTCAAATGATCAATAACGGAAGCTTTTTAATTCAGTAAGACCAAAATGTTTCTCGTGGAACATTTTGAGAGGGAGGATAAAATGATAGTTGGAACAGGCATTGATATGGCGGAACTCAAACGAATTGAAGCCGTACTTATAAGACATGAAGCATTCAGTCAACGAATTTTAACGGAAAATGAGCTGAATAAATACAATTTCCTTTCAACCAAGCGAAAAATCGAATATTTGGCTGGACGTTTTGCAGCAAAAGAAGCGTTCTCGAAAGCGAAAGGGACAGGCATTGGGAAAGAGCTTAGTTTTCAAGATATTGAGACTGGTTACGATTCACTTGGAAAACCGATGATCCTAAAGCCAAGTTATCCCAATCAAAAAATTCACCTGTCCATTTCTCATACGAAGGAATACGCATTGGCGCAAGTAATTATTGAACGCTTGTCAAGCTAGTCTGCATATTCGCTTTCTTTTCCTCATATATTCATAGTGCAGAAGAAGAGACAAGGCATAGGAAGAATGCTCTTCACTAACACGTGAATGAATTGGGGTAAAGGGGTGGAAGAAATTGCGAAAGTTATTTATCGGTCTGGTATTTGCTATTCTGCTTATTGCGTTAGCAGGATGTGGAGAAAAGTCTAAAAAAGATGTGGTTGATTCCCTAGATGCAAAAGTGGAGCAAATGTCAGGGTACAAAGCAAATGCAAAAATGACACTGAGCACAGGAAAAGGAACACAAGAATACAGCGTAGAGATTTGGCATAATAAACCTTCTTATTACAGAGTGAATTTGCAAAATGCGACGAAAGATCAAAACCAAATGATTCTGCGCAATGATGAAGGAGTATATGTGTTAACACCTGCGTTAAACAAAAGCTTCCGTTTTCAAAGCGATTGGCCACAAAACAGCAGTCAGGCTTACCTATATGAATCATTAGTACAAGATATTAAAAAAGATAAAAACGCGGAGTTTAAATCAACAAAAGACAATTATGTATTTACAACCAAGACAAATTATCAAAACAGCGCAGTTCTTCCAAAACAAACGATTACGATTAGCAAAAAGGATTTAACACCAAAGTCGGTCAAAATTATGGATACGGATGCGAATGTTTTAGTCAAAGTTACTTTTTCGAAAGTTGTGATGGACGCCAAATTTGATAAAGGTGCTTTTGACACGAAACGTAATATGACAGGGGCAAAAATGGAAGTGCCAACGATGGCTCAGCAGTCGAAAAAACCATTAGAAGTCAAATATCCGCTGCAAACGTCTGGCGCCACGCTGTTAAATGAGAAAAAATTAAAAACAGACAAAGGCGATCGCGTTATTCTGTCTTATGGAGGAAAGAAAAAATTCACCATTATTCAAGAGAGAGCAGAGGTTGCACAAGTATCTGCCTCTACGTTTGTAGCAGGAGTACCTGTGGATCTAGGCTTTGCGGTTGGAGCACTGACGGATCATTCCTTAAGCTGGTCTTATGAAGGTGTAGACTACATGATTGCTTCAAAAGATTTATCGAAAGATGAGCTTCAAGATGTCGCTCGCTCTGTACAAGGACAGATGGTTAAATAGAGGACGAAAATAACAGGCTCATTTTTTAAACGAGCCTGTTATTTTTCTTTGTATGTATTATACTGAAAGAATAGCATATTCTTTATAGTGGCTTGGAAAGAAGGAAGTGGATGTAACTATGGATGCATTTTATCGTGAAACTTGGGCAGAAATTAACTTAGACAATATTTTTTGTAACGTTTCTACTATTAAAGAAACACTGCCTCCGACAAAACAATTAATCGCAGTAGTCAAAGCCAATGCGTATGGACACGGAGATGTTCAAGTGGCGAGAACAGCTTTAGAAGCAGGAGCTTCCATGCTTGCTGTGGCAACGCTTGATGAAGCCATTTCATTACGTAAGAGAGACATTAAAGCACCCATTATTATTTTAGGTGCCGTATCGCCTCAATTTGTTTACTTAGCGATCAAATATAATATTATTCTTACTGTTTATAGCAGTGAGTGGTTACGTACTGCACAAAAAGTGGTTCCTGGAACCGAAGCTGTTCAATTTCATTTGAAGCTCGATACGGGGATGGGTAGACTAGGATTACGAACAGAAGAGGAAATAGAGGAGTTTTTCACGATTCTTCAAGAAACTTCACGTTTTAAACTAAGCGGTGTGTTTACTCATTTTGCGACAGCAGATGAGCTTGATCAAGGGTATTATGAACAACAATATCATTGCTTTCAAAAACTTATCCGCTATATAAAAGAAAAAGGAATTGTACCTGGACTTGTTCATTGCGCAAACAGTGCTTCTCTTTTACGATTTCCGAATGACGAATTTGATGCTGTGCGCTTAGGTATTTCCATGTATGGTCTAACTCCGTCTACAGAGATGAAATCACTCATTCCTGTTCAACTTAAACCTGCCTATTCACTACACACGAAAATCGTGCACGTCAAAAAAGTTGAAAAAGGTACGTCTGTTAGTTACGGAGCTACTTATACGTCAGAGCAGGAAGAATGGATTGCCACACTACCAATCGGCTATGCCGACGGATGGATGCGCCGCATGCAAAACTTTTACGTTATTGTAGATGGACAGAAGTCACCAATTGTAGGGAGAGTGTGTATGGATCAATGTATGATCAAAATTCCTTATGAGCTTCCGATTGGGACACAAGTAACTTTAATTGGTAAGCAAGGGGAAGAGGAAATTACAATGGAGCAAGTAGCGGATCATTCAAATACGATCAACTATGAAATTCCATGTGTAATTACCAATCGCATGCCAAAAGTGTTTATTCAAAATGGTAAGCAAGTCGAGGTTTACAATGGCCTCAGTCACCTTGAATAACCAGGCAACCATTAAAGGAATATAAACTTAATTCACGAAAAATTTTCCTCGTAAATGCATAAAAACAGCAACTCAATGACGATAATAGTTGAAGAATTGGCAGAATTCACTTTGCATCAGACCGCAACGATGGTATGATGAAGAAAGATAAAATAATGGTGTGTGTATTGATGGTGGAGGTGTATGTTTGTGTCTGAAGTTAGTGCAACTACAGAAATTTTAGTTCGTTTACCTCAAAGCTTAGTATCTGAATTAGATGTGCTTGTAAAGCAAGAGAATGGTAACCGAAGTGATTTTATTTATCAAGCAACGAAAATGTACCTTCGTGAGAGAAAGAAGCGTCATATCCGTGAAACCATGAAGCGTGGATACATGGAAATGGCAAAAATTAATTTAAATATTGCATGTGAAGCTTTCCTAGCTGAGTACGAAGCAGATCATACTGTAGAACGCTTAGTTAGCGGAGGATAATTGAATTGGTAGTCAAACGTGGTGACGTCTATTTTGCTGATTTGTCTCCTGTAGTCGGCTCTGAACAAGGAGGCGTACGCCCAGTACTTATCATTCAAAATGACATTGGTAATCGGTTTAGCCCTACAGTAATTGTTGCTGCAATTACTGCTCAGATCCAGAAGGCGAAACTTCCTACACATGTGGAAATTGATGCGAAACGGTACGGTTTTGAAAGAGACTCAGTGATTTTATTAGAACAAATTCGTACAATTGACAAACAGCGCTTGACCGATAAAATTACTCATTTAGATGAGGAAATGATGGATCGCGTTGATAAGGCGTTGCAAGTCAGTTTGGGACTTATTGATTTTTAGAATTATAATGATTACATGGGAAAGTTGCTCAATTAGGGCAACTTTTTTAATTTGACTGATAAAGAGTATTAACATTATATTGAAGTTATGAACAAATATGAAATTTTGGTAAATGCCTTTGTCTATATATTTGATAATGAATATGAGATAATGAAAAGATACGATTAGATAGAAGGCTTATATTACGATCGTGACTCCAGCTAAGCCTAATTGTTTAATCGGCGAAGGAGGAAAACATGGGTTCATCATTAACGGACTTTATTCAGGATAATAGAGCTGCCATCTTTGAACAGTGGGTTGACGAAATGAAAGATGTGCAATCAGATCGAGCTGATAAAGTCATTGCAGACAATGTTTACAATAATATAAGTACAGAATTTATTGAATTAATTTTATCTAATACGTTCCAAATGAACGCGAGCTTTGTATCCAAGTTAGAAGATGTCATCGATAGAATTGTACGTTTAGGATGGCCTCTTACTTACTTAATAAGTGGTATAAATAAATTAGAGAGAATTATTTTTGATAAGTATGTCGCTCAAGATAATGAATCATCTTATTTGAAAAAAGATTTATTTTATGAATTTGATGAGTGGTTAACCCCTGTTAGTCATGAGATTATCGAGATTTACTCGCGATCATTAGAAAGTACTATTGGGCTTCAAAAAATGGCTCTTCAAGAATTATCAGCCCCGTTAATTCCCGTATTCGATAAAATTACGGTGATGCCGTTAATCGGTACGATTGATACAGAACGTGCAAAACAAATCATGGAAAACCTTTTGCAAGGTGTTGTGAAACATCGGTCTGAGGTAGTTTTAATAGATATTACAGGTGTCCCTGTTGTCGATACAATGGTTGCTCATCACATTATTCAAGCATCTGAAGCCGTTCGTTTAGTCGGTACGAAGTGTCTTCTTGTAGGCATTCGTCCAGAAATTGCGCAAACAATCGTGAACTTAGGTATTAGCTTGAATCAGCTTGTTACGAAAAATTCATTGAAAAAAGGGATTGAAACAGCCCTTGAAATGACGAATCGCCAAATTATTGAAGTGGAGGAATTACAGTGAGAATCCCGATTTTAAAACTCCATGAATACCTATTAGTGTCTATTCAGTGGGAGTTAGATGATCAAACCGCTATTCAATTCCAAGAGGATTTGCTCAGCAAAATTCACCAGACGGGCGCCAAAGGTGTAGTTATTGATTTAACGTCTATTGATATGATTGACTCATTTATTGCCAAAGTATTAGGTGACGTAGTCAGCATGTCTAACTTAATGGGAGCTAAGGTTGTCCTAACAGGGATACAGCCTGCCGTTGCCATCACACTTGTTGAATTAGGAATTGGATTAAATGATGTTCTCACTGCGCTGGATTTGGAAAAAGGTCTAGAAAAACTCCAATCGGAACTGGGGGAATAGTAAATGGAATTCCAATCCTGCGTAAAAATTGTGACAGAATGGGACATCGTAGCAGCACGCCAACTAGGACGAAACGTGTCCAAAGAGCTAGGATTCGGTACAGTAGACCAGGCCCGTATTACAACAGCCATTTCTGAATTAGCCCGAAATATTTACTTGTACGCTGGAAGAGGGCAAATTTGTATTGAGAAGCTCAACCATGGAGGCAAAAAGGGCCTACTAGTGCTTGCTACTGATGAGGGTCCCGGCATTACAGACCTTCGGAAAGTGATGGAGGACGGTTATTCAACATCTGGAGGACTCGGAGCAGGTCTTCCGGGAGTAAGACGTCTTATGGATGAATTTGATATTCAATCTACCATTGGAGAGGGTACGAATATTAAATCGGTGAAGTGGCTCCGTTAGGAGGAACAATAGAATGGGTTCATACGAAGAAATGAAAGAGCTATATAAGGACATACTAGCAAATTACATTCAAACCCCAAACGAACAAATTTTATATCAAGGTCAAAAACTTAGTCGGAAATCACTTGAGAACGAGATTTCCCCTGAAGATATTGTGAGTATGCATAAAGAAGTGATTGAGGATATCTATCCAGACGTTCCGGATCGTCTTCTTCACTCTCTTGATTTCTTACTCGAAGTTATGATTAGTTATGGACTAGCTCATCGTGAACATCAAACGCTTAAAAATAAACAGCGTGAATTGCACTCAGAAATTGAAGTGGCAGCGAACGTGCAACAAACATTGCTTGGTACAACAATTCCTGAGATTCCATCCATTGAAATCGGTGCAGTTAGTGTTCCAGCTAAACAGATGAGCGGAGATTATTATCACTTTGTTAAAGATGAAAATAATCATTTGAACATCGCTTTGGCTGATGTGATCGGTAAAGGAATTCCAGCAGCTATGTGTATGTCAATGATTAAATACGCAATGGAAAGTTTGCCTGACTCGAGAAAAAACCCTAGCTATGTGCTTCAAAACCTTAATACAGTCGTTGAGCAGAATGTAGACCCGAGCATGTTTATTACCATGTTTTATGGGGACTATAACATTGAATCGAATACTCTCACGTTTGCCTCTGCAGGTCATGAGCCAGGCTTCTATTACGATGAAAAGGAAGATACTTTTCATGATTTAGAAGCGAAAGGACTCGTACTCGGAGTGGAAAGGAATATTACGTATCAGCAATACATTCGTGAAGTGAATGTAGGAGACATGATCATTCTTCTTACAGATGGAGTGACAGAGTGCCGTAACGAGGAAGGCTTCATTGAACGTGAAGACATTATTGAACTTATTCGTAAATATATGCATTTACCAACCCAAGAACTCGTTGATTCAATCTATAGAGAATTAGAACGACTGCAAAACTTCCAATTAAGGGATGACTTTACACTCATTGTTTTAAAACGTTTAGTTTAAAGAGTAAAAAAATGGGGTAAGTAGGTCGTAGCACAATATCCGAGGGGGATTATAAGAGATGAACTTGACTATTGATATTAAAGAACATGCTAATGAGTATGACGTAACATTAGCAGGTGAAATTGATGCATATACAGCTCCAGAATTAAAAAAGCGTTTTATGAGTATCACTGAAAATAAAAATCCAGACATTACAGTAGACTTCACAAATGTTTCCTATATGGACAGCACAGGACTTGGTGTATTTATCGCATTGCTAAAAGCAGTTAAGGCTAATGATGGGTCGCTTCAATTTGTGGGAGTATCTGACCGTTTAAAACGATTGTTTGACATCACAGGCTTAACGGAAATTTTAAACCTAAATTCCCAAATAGAAGGTGGCGTAAAATGAAACAACCGTATGACTTTGTAGAGATGAAGATACCTGCAAAACCTGATTATGTAGCGATCGTTCGTTTAACTCTTTCAGGTGTAGCTAATCGTATGGATTTTTCCTACGATGAGATTGAGGACATGAAAATTGCGATCAGTGAAGCCTGTACCAATGCTGTTCAGCATGCGTATAAAAACGCTGAATCTGGAGATATCCGAGTAGGCTTTGGTCTGTTTGAAGATCGTCTAGAGATTATGGTAGTAGACAGCGGTGAAAGTTTCGACTACGAAGAGTTAAAGAAAGAAATTGGGCCATATGAAGTGTCACAAGAAGTTGAATTTCTTCCTGAAGGTGGTTTAGGTCTTTATTTAATCAATACATTAATGGATGAAGTAAAAATGTCTAATCATAATGGTGTTACGCTCATTATGACTAAGTATTTGCAAAGAGAGCAGGTGGAGAGTGATGAAAACCCAGTCTCAACCTTCGAAGCTAAATAAAGAAGAAGTTTTAGACCTCATCGAACGTTTCCAAAAGACCCAAGATGAAGAGGCGCAAAATTTACTCGTTCTGAACTATCGAAATCTTGTGGAATCCTTGGCGAAACGATACTCAAAAGGAAGAGACCTTCATGAAGATATTGTTCAAGTGGGGATGCTCGGTTTATTAGGAGCTATCCGCCGTTATGATCCATCATTTGAGCGAAACTTTGAGTCATTTGCCATTCCAACCGTTATTGGTGAAATTAAGCGCTTTTTACGTGACAAGACTTGGAGCGTTCACGTTCCTCGACGAATCAAAGAGCTCGGTCCAAAGATTAAGGCTGCAGTTGAAGAGCTGACAACATCTTTGCAACGATCACCTAAAGTGAAGGAAATTGCAATGCACCTAGATGTATCGGAAGAGGAAGTATTAGAAACAATGGAGATGGGTCAAAGTTATCAGGCCTTATCAGTAGATCACTCCATTGAGGCAGATTCAGATGGAAGCACCGTTACCATCTTGGATTTAGTTGGCCGCACTGATGATGGATACGAAAAAGCGAATCAGCGAATGGTTCTAGAAAAGATCCTTCATGTGCTAAATGAGCGGGAGAAAGAAATTATCCAATATACGTTTATTGAAAACCTGAGTCAAAAAGAGGCGGGAGATAAATTGGGAATTTCGCAGATGCACGTATCTCGTCTACAGAGGAGAGCACTTGAAAAGCTCCGAAACGCAGCTCGAACAGATTCGGAAAGCATGGAGTTCACAAAGTGATGTCACAGGCAAAGTCGTCAGGAGTAGAAATTCAAACGTATCAAGCGGCCAAAAAAGGAAATATTCATTGTGGAGATAGTTTTTATGTCACGGAAACGGATGACTATTTGCTTTGTGTAATGGCAGACGGACTTGGAAGCGGTGAGCACGCAATGAAAGCCTCACAAGCCGTAACCAATGTTGCTCGTCTCCATTCGGACGATGATGTAGAAGAGTTAATGCATAAATGTAACCAAGCGGTGTTGAATACTAGAGGAGCGGTCGTAGCTGTTCTTAAATTTTACAAACAAACAAAGCAATTTGTGTATAGCAATGTAGGTAATATCAAATTTTACTTATATTCACCAGAAGGAGCTTTGGTTTATCCTCTTCCGGTTAAAGGCTTTTTATCTGGGAGAGCACAGAAGTTTCAAGTTCAGCGGTTCCGCTACGAAGAAGGTTCTAGGTTCCTAATGCACACAGACGGTTTAGAGTTAAAAGAAGTGAAATCTCTTTTTACTAGAACGTATCTAATTGCAGGCATCTCTCAGCATCTTCAAAGTATGCTTCAAGATGGGAAAGATGATGTTAGCTATATTCTTGGTTCATTAATTGCTTAATTCTTCATCTTCACAAATAAATATAAAATCCTTTATGAACTCATATGCGTTTGCATATGAGTTTTTGTTACAATAAGGGAAAATGCAAGTGATTAGGAGAGATTAGTATGTCTTCAATAGATAAAGAAAAGTTACTAAAGCTCGTATCGAGTACGATCAATATTCCATTGCATCAAGTGAAAAATGTCATTGAACTCACAGAGGAAGGAAACACGGTTCCATTTATCGCTCGTTATCGGAAGGAACAAACGGGTGCTCTAGATGAAGTTCAAATTCGAGATATTACGGAAAGCTGGAATTACTTAAACAATCTAGAAGTACGTAAAGAAGAAGTAATGCGTCTGATTGAGGAGCAAGGTAAATTAACACCGGAATTAAAAAAGCAAATTCAAGCTGCGTTAAAGCTTCAGCAAGTAGAAGATTTGTATCGTCCTTACAAGCAAAAGCGCCGCACGAAAGCGACTGTTGCGAAGGAGAAAGGATTAGAGCCATTAGCACAGTGGATTATGTCTTTCCCAAGAGAGTCTATACATAAAAAAGCCGCTCAATTCATTTCTGCTGATAAAGAAGTAGCGACAGAAGACGATGCGATTGAAGGAGCATTAGATATAGTAGCTGAACAAATTGCGGACGAGCCCTCCTACCGTCAGTGGATTCGCGATCGCTCATTCCGTAAAGGCATCATCTCCTCTTCTGTAAAAGATGCGGAGAAGGATGAGAAAAATGTCTTTGAAATGTACTATGCATACGAAGAGCCTATTAGCAAAATCGTTCCTCATCGTATTTTAGCCATGAATCGTGGAGAAAAAGAAGGTGTCCTAAAGGTTTCTGTAAAGGCACCTGTTGAAGAAATTGTTGATTATCTGTCAAAACGAATAATCAAATATAAAAACTCGGAAGTAGCGCCGTATCTTCAAAAAACGATTGAGGATGCTTACAAACGTTTAATCGATCCTTCAGTTGAACGAGAGATACGTAAGGAACTAACGGAGAAGGCAGAAGAGAGAGCGATTCATATCTTTTCAGAGAATCTGCGCAATTTACTTCTGCAACCACCTTTAAAAGGAAAAATGGTATTGGGCGTTGATCCTGCCTATCGTACAGGCTGTAAGTTGGCTGTAGTTGATGAAACGGGTAAGATGTTACACATTGATGTCATTTATCCGCATACGGCGCCAAATAAATTGCCAGAAGCAAAGGAAAAGTTCCGCACGATTATTACGAAGTACCATATTGAAATGGTGGTCATTGGGAATGGAACGGCTTCAAGAGAAACAGAACAATTTGTCGTCGATATGTTAAAAACGATTGAACGAGAAGTGTTTTATTTAATTACGAATGAAGCAGGGGCTAGCGTGTACTCCGCATCTGACCTAGCACGTGAGGAATTTCCTGAGCTACAGGTAGAGGAACGCAGCGCAGTATCGATTGCGAGACGTATCCAGGACCCATTAGCTGAGCTAGTAAAAATTGACCCTAAATCCGTTGGGGTAGGTCAGTATCAGCACGACGTATCACAAAAACAGTTAAACGAATCATTAGGATTTGTTGTCGAAACGGTTGTAAACCAAGTCGGCGTGAATGTTAATACAGCTTCTGTCTCACTTCTGCAACACGTAGCAGGATTAAACAAGACAGTGGCACAAAATGTAGTCAAATATCGTGAAGAGCACGGAAAGTTTTCAAGTCGTAAAGAGTTAAAATCAATTCCACGTCTAGGGGCTAAAACATATGAACAGTGTATTGGCTTTTTGCGTGTGTTAGACGGGGAAGAGCCACTAGATCGTACAGGTATTCATCCTGAAAACTATGCAGACGTGAATAAACTTTTAACGAAATTAGATAAAGGTAAAGAAACATTAGGAAAAGAAGAGCTTGCTCAAGCTCTGAATACCGTGAATGTCGATGAATTATCTGAGGAACTAAACATAGGGGAGCTAACGCTACGGGATATTTTAAATGATTTAGTGAAACCAGCACGAGATCCCCGTGATGAGCTTCCGCAGCCTATTCTCAAAAAAGATATTCTGAAGCTAGAAGATTTAACGACCGGATTAGAATTACAAGGAACAGTACGTAATGTAGTGGACTTTGGTGTATTTGTTGATGTTGGTGTGAAGCAAGACGGGCTTGTTCATATTTCAAAATTGACGAATCGTTTTGTGAAGCATCCTCTCGATATTGTATCAGTGGGAGATTTAGTCCAAGTATGGGTCGAGGATGTAGATGTGAAAAAAGGAAGAGTAGCATTAACGATGCTTCCTCCAAAATAAATTATGACAAAGAAAGAAGCACTTTTTTAGGAAAGGTGCTTCTTTCTATAAAAGTACCAGCATTGATTAAGTAGCTTGATTTGGTAACGATCTTTTTGATAATAAGCTCTTTGCAGCTGATTCATTAACCAGTTCGGCATATAATGACCTCCTCTGAAAACCTTTTAATGAAAGTGAGGGAAGGGGATAGTATCAATTTTATGCGAAGAAAGCTAGTCACGTTCACAAGGAAATTTAATGTTAGATAGGAGATCGAGTAAGATTGGATAATAAAGATTTACAATCACTCACAGAGGAAATTTCAATAAAAGATTTCCATAAACCGTTTTTACATCGTGCTTATTTTAATAAACGATTGAAAACAACAGGTGGAAGATATGATTTACAAACGCATAACATTGAAATTAATGAGAAACACTTTCAAATGTATGGAATCAGTGAAGTTGAAGGGATTATTAAACATGAACTTTGTCATTATCACCTTCACATAGAAGGGAAGGGGTATAAACATAGAGATCAAGACTTTAGGGAGCTGCTTAAGCGAGTAAAAGCGCCAAGGTTTTGCAGGTCAGTGAAAGCAAACAATTCAGTTCAAGTAGTTCATGAGTATAGATGTTCAGTGTGTCAACAAGTCTATATGAGAAGACGAAGAATTAATACAGATAAATATGTGTGTGGAAAATGCAGAGGAAAATTAATCAAAATAGATTCTTGACTAGGTAGTCAACTTATGATAAATTAATAAAGCCGTCGTTGATGGCACAA
Organism: Priestia koreensis; assembly: GCF_022646885.1. GTDB lineage: Bacteria > Bacillota > Bacilli > Bacillales > Bacillaceae_H > Bacillus_AG > Bacillus_AG koreensis_A. The sequence continues at coordinate 216,508 of NZ_CP061868.1, forward strand.
ATGCTTTTCGAAAAATATCTTGACAATTATATTGGAAAGATATAAAATAAAAAAAGTCTCAGTAAGAATATTATTCCACAGTAGCTCAGTGGTAGAGCTATCGGCTGTTAACCGATCGGTCGCAGGTTCGAGTCCTGCCTGTGGAGCCATACGGGGAAGTACTCAAGAGGCTGAAGAGGCGCCCCTGCTAAGGGTGTAGGTCGCGTAAGCGGCGCGAGGGTTCAAATCCCTCCTTCTCCGCCATTTTCAAAATGGCCCGTTGGTCAAGCGGTTAAGACACCGCCCTTTCACGGCGGTAACACGGGTTCGAATCCCGTACGGGTCACCATTTATCTCATACATAATCATTACGGAGGATTAGCTCAGCTGGGAGAGCACCTGCCTTACAAGCAGGGGGTCGGCGGTTCGATCCCGTCATCCTCCACCATTTATTTTAGGTCCCGTGGTGTAGCGGTTAACATGCCTGCCTGTCACGCAGGAGATCGCCGGTTCGATCCCGGTCGGGACCGCCATGTATATTTTATCTTAGATAGGATATCTTAAATATTATTGGGCTATAGCCAAGCGGTAAGGCAACGGACTTTGACTCCGTCATTCGTTGGTTCGAATCCAGCTAGCCCAGCCATTGTGAGCCATTAGCTCAGTTGGTAGAGCATCTGACTTTTAATCAGAGGGTCGAAGGTTCGAATCCTTCATGGCTCATCATTTTCATTTCACACGCGGGTGTGGCGGAATTGGCAGACGCGCTAGACTTAGGATCTAGTGTCTTTACGACGTGGGGGTTCAAGTCCCTTCACCCGCATCTCATTTTATTCGCGGTCGTGGCGGAATGGCAGACGCGCTAGGTTGAGGGCCTAGTGGGTGAATAACCCGTGGAGGTTCAAGTCCTCTCGGCCGCATTTAAAAAACTTCAAAAGTTTTTTAGAAAAAAGTGTTGACACGAAATGATAGAAATGATAAGATAATTAAGTCGCCAAAACAAGACGACGAAAAATAAAATAAAACATGCGCCCGTAGCTCAATTGGATAGAGCGTTTGACTACGGATCAAAAGGTTAGGGGTTCGACTCCTCTCGGGCGCGCCATATTAATTTTAAAAAACGTCATATGTTTTGATGTATGACGGGAAGTAGCTCAGCTTGGTAGAGCACTTGGTTTGGGACCAAGGGGTCGCAGGTTCGAATCCTGTCTTCCCGACCATTTAAAATAATATGCGGGTGTAGTTTAATGGTAAAACCTCAGCCTTCCAAGCTGATGTCGTGGGTTCGATTCCCATCACCCGCTCCAATGGATATATGAACCTTGAAAACTGAACAAAACAAGCAAAACGTCAACGTTTTAAAAGTAAGACAACAAATGAGCAAGTCAAACATTTCTTCGGAGAGTTTGATCCTGGCTCAGGACGAACGCTGGCGGCGTGCCTAATACATGCAAGTCGAGCGAACTTGTTAGAAGCTTGCTTCTAACAAGTTAGCGGCGGACGGGTGAGTAACACGTGGGTAACCTGCCTGTAAGATGGGGATAACTCCGGGAAACCGGAGCTAATACCGAATAACACTTTCGCTCGCATGAGCGGATGTTAAAAGACGGTTTCGGCTGTCACTTACAGATGGACCCGCGGCGCATTAGCTAGTTGGTGAGGTAACGGCTCACCAAGGCGACGATGCGTAGCCGACCTGAGAGGGTGATCGGCCACACTGGGACTGAGACACGGCCCAGACTCCTACGGGAGGCAGCAGTAGGGAATCTTCCGCAATGGACGAAAGTCTGACGGAGCAACGCCGCGTGAGTGATGAAGGTTTTCGGATCGTAAAACTCTGTTGTTAGGGAAGAACAAGTACGAGAGTAACTGCTCGTACCTTGACGGTACCTAACCAGAAAGCCACGGCTAACTACGTGCCAGCAGCCGCGGTAATACGTAGGTGGCAAGCGTTGTCCGGAATTATTGGGCGTAAAGCGCGCGCAGGCGGTTCCTTAAGTCTGATGTGAAAGCCCACGGCTCAACCGTGGAGGGTCATTGGAAACTGGGGAACTTGAGTGCAGAAGAGGAAAGCGGAATTCCACGTGTAGCGGTGAAATGCGTAGAGATGTGGAGGAACACCAGTGGCGAAGGCGGCTTTCTGGTCTGTAACTGACGCTGAGGCGCGAAAGCGTGGGGAGCAAACAGGATTAGATACCCTGGTAGTCCACGCCGTAAACGATGAGTGCTAAGTGTTAGAGGGTTTCCGCCCTTTAGTGCTGCAGCTAACGCATTAAGCACTCCGCCTGGGGAGTACGGCCGCAAGGCTGAAACTCAAAGGAATTGACGGGGGCCCGCACAAGCGGTGGAGCATGTGGTTTAATTCGAAGCAACGCGAAGAACCTTACCAGGTCTTGACATCCTTTGACCACTCTAGAGATAGAGCTTTCCCCTTCGGGGGACAAAGTGACAGGTGGTGCATGGTTGTCGTCAGCTCGTGTCGTGAGATGTTGGGTTAAGTCCCGCAACGAGCGCAACCCTTGATCTTAGTTGCCAGCATTAAGTTGGGCACTCTAAGGTGACTGCCGGTGACAAACCGGAGGAAGGTGGGGATGACGTCAAATCATCATGCCCCTTATGACCTGGGCTACACACGTGCTACAATGGATGATACAAAGGGTTGCGAAGCCGCGAGGTGAAGCTAATCTCATAAAATCATTCTCAGTTCGGATTGTAGGCTGCAACTCGCCTACATGAAGCTGGAATCGCTAGTAATCGCGGATCAGCATGCCGCGGTGAATACGTTCCCGGGCCTTGTACACACCGCCCGTCACACCACGAGAGTTTGTAACACCCGAAGTCGGTGGGGTAACCGTAAGGAGCCAGCCGCCTAAGGTGGGACAGATGATTGGGGTGAAGTCGTAACAAGGTAGCCGTATCGGAAGGTGCGGCTGGATCACCTCCTTTCTAAGGAAAATTGCTTGAACCACGTGTTCAGCAACAAACAACGTGACGTCGTTTTGTTCAGTTTTGAAGGTTCATTATGAACTTTCAATAAGAAGTCTTTTGATCACGTCGTGATCATGAGGCAGTTGTTCTTTGAAAACTAGATAGCAAGAATGTTAAGGAAAACAAAGTGTAACACTTTTTTAATAACCAATACGGTTAAGTTAGAAAGGGCGCACGGTGGATGCCTTGGCACTAGGAGCCGATGAAGGACGGGACTAACACCGATATGCTTCGGGGAGCTGTAAGTAAGCTTTGATCCGGAGATTTCCGAATGGGGAAACCCATCATTCGTAATGGAATGATATCTTCTTCTGAATACATAGGAAGTTGAAGGCAGACCCGGGGAACTGAAACATCTAAGTACCCGGAGGAAAGGAAAGCAAACGCGATTTCCTGAGTAGCGGCGAGCGAAACGGAATTAGCCCAAACCAAGAGGCTTGCCTCTTGGGGTTGTAGGACACTCTATACGGAGTTACAAAGGAACGAGGTAAATGAAGAGGTCTGGAAAGGCCCGTCAAAGAAGGTAACAACCCTGTAGTTGAAACCTTGTTCTCTCTTGAGTGGATCCTGAGTACGGCGGAACACGTGAAATTCCGTCGGAAGCAGGGAGGACCATCTCCCAAGGCTAAATACTTCCTAGTGACCGATAGTGAACCAGTACCGTGAGGGAAAGGTGAAAAGCACCCCGGAAGGGGAGTGAAAGAGATCCTGAAACCGTGTGCCTACAAGTAGTCAGAGCCCGTTAACGGGTGATGGCGTGCCTTTTGTAGAATGAACCGGCGAGTTACGATCCCATGCAAGGTTAAGTCGATGAGACGGAGCCGCAGCGAAAGCGAGTCTGAATAGGGCGATTTGAGTATGTGGTCGTAGACCCGAAACCAGGTGATCTACCCATGTCCAGGGTGAAGTTCAGGTAACACTGAATGGAGGCCCGAACCCACGCACGTTGAAAAGTGCGGGGATGAGGTGTGGGTAGCGGAGAAATTCCAATCGAACTTGGAGATAGCTGGTTCTCTCCGAAATAGCTTTAGGGCTAGCCTCAAGGTGAGAGTTTTGGAGGTAGAGCACTGATTGGACTAGGGGCCCCCAACGGGTTACCGAATTCAGTCAAACTCCGAATGCCAAAAACTTATCCTTGGGAGTCAGACTGCGAGTGATAAGATCCGTAGTCAAGAGGGAAACAGCCCAGACCACCAGCTAAGGTCCCAAAGTATACGTTAAGTGGAAAAGGATGTGGAGTTGCTTAGACAACCAGGATGTTGGCTTAGAAGCAGCCACCATTTAAAGAGTGCGTAATAGCTCACTGGTCGAGTGACTCTGCGCCGAAAATGTACCGGGGCTAAACGTATCACCGAAGCTGTGGATTGACATCTTATGATGTCAGTGGTAGGAGAGCGTTCTAAGTGCTGTGAAGCTAGACCGTAAGGACTGGTGGAGCGCTTAGAAGTGAGAATGCCGGTATGAGTAGCGAAAGACAAGTGAGAATCTTGTCCACCGAATGCCTAAGGTTTCCTGAGGAAGGCTCGTCCGCTCAGGGTTAGTCGGGACCTAAGCCGAGGCCGAAAGGCGTAGGCGATGGCCAACAGGTTGATATTCCTGTACTACCTCCCCACCGTTTGAGCAATGGGGGGACGCAGGAGGATAGGGTAGGCGCACTGCTGGATATGTGCGTTCAAGCAGTAAGGCTGATGAGTAGGCAAATCCGCTCATCATAAGGCTGAGCTGTGATGACGAGGGAATTATAGTACCGAAGCTCCTGATTTCACACTGCCAAGAAAAGCCTCTAGCGAGGTGGGAGGTACCCGTACCGCAAACCGACACAGGTAGGCGAGGAGAGAATCCTAAGGTGATCGAGAGAACTCTCGTTAAGGAACTCGGCAAAATGACCCCGTAACTTCGGGAGAAGGGGTGCTCTGTTAGGGTGCAAGCCCGAGAGAGCCGCAGTGAATAGGCCCAGGCGACTGTTTAGCAAAAACACAGGTCTCTGCGAAGCCGTAAGGCGAAGTATAGGGGCTGACACCTGCCCGGTGCTGGAAGGTTAAGAGGAGAGGTTAGCGCAAGCGAAGCTTTGAATCGAAGCCCCAGTAAACGGCGGCCGTAACTATAACGGTCCTAAGGTAGCGAAATTCCTTGTCGGGTAAGTTCCGACCCGCACGAAAGGTGTAACGATCTGGGCACTGTCTCAACGAGAGACTCGGTGAAATTATAGTACCTGTGAAGATGCAGGTTACCCGCGACAGGACGGAAAGACCCCGTGGAGCTTTACTGTAGCCTGATATTGAATTTTGGTACAGCTTGTACAGGATAGGTAGGAGCCTGAGAAACCGGAGCGCTAGCTTCGGTGGAGGCGTCGGTGGGATACTACCCTGGCTGTATTGACATTCTAACCCACAGCCCTGATCGGGCTGGGAGACAGTGTCAGGTGGGCAGTTTGACTGGGGCGGTCGCCTCCTAAAGAGTAACGGAGGCGCCCAAAGGTTCCCTCAGAATGGTTGGAAATCATTCGTAGAGTGTAAAGGCACAAGGGAGCTTGACTGCGAGACCTACAAGTCGAGCAGGGACGAAAGTCGGGCTTAGTGATCCGGTGGTTCCGCATGGAAGGGCCATCGCTCAACGGATAAAAGCTACCCCGGGGATAACAGGCTTATCTCCCCCAAGAGTCCACATCGACGGGGAGGTTTGGCACCTCGATGTCGGCTCATCGCATCCTGGGGCTGTAGTCGGTCCCAAGGGTTGGGCTGTTCGCCCATTAAAGCGGTACGCGAGCTGGGTTCAGAACGTCGTGAGACAGTTCGGTCCCTATCCGTCGTGGGCGTAGGAAATTTGAGAGGAGCTGTCCTTAGTACGAGAGGACCGGGATGGACACACCGCTGGTGTACCAGTTGTCTTGCCAAAGGCATCGCTGGGTAGCTATGTGTGGACGGGATAAGTGCTGAAAGCATCTAAGCATGAAGCCCCCCTCAAGATGAGATTTCCCATAGCGCAAGCTAGTAAGATCCCTGAAAGACGATCAGGTAGATAGGTCTGAGGTGGAAGCGTGGCGACACGTGCAGCTGACAGATACTAATCGATCGAGGACTTAACCAAATGCTTTTTCTTAACAATTGTTATCTAGTTTTGAAAGAACAACGTTCTTTCATATAGTCTGGTGATTATGGCAGAGAGGTCACACCCGTTCCCATACCGAACACGGAAGTTAAGCTCTCGAGCGCCGATGGTAGTTGGGGGTTTCCCCCTGTGAGAGTAGGACATCGCCAGGCTTTTATATTATCGCGGGGTGGAGCAGTCTGGTAGCTCGTCGGGCTCATAACCCGAAGGTCGCAGGTTCAAATCCTGTCCCCGCAACCAATTATTTTTTAGTTGAAAAACTATGAAAATATGAATGATGGTCCCGTGGTGTAGCGGTTAACATGCCTGCCTGTCACGCAGGAGATCGCCGGTTCGATCCCGGTCGGGACCGCCATTATTTACATGAACGAAACAATATGTTTCGTGCTTTTTTATGTCTAACACTTTATTTTATATATACAATCATATCCTTAGGAATTTACCTCCTAGGGTTTTTTTTATACGGAGGACATCTCTTTTATTGAAACTTAGCAAAGTTATTCTATGAGAGGTGTGATTTCGCTATAATAGCCTTATACTAATAGAAGATAGTAGAGGAAATTTTAAGAAGTGAAATGAGGATTTAGTTATGAAAGAACGAGAATCTTTTTCTTTAACGACACATTCTTCTGAGGAAACGATGCGTGTTGCCATTCAGCTAAGTGAGCGATTGACTCCTGGTTCTGTCCTGCTGCTTGAGGGAGATCTCGGGGCAGGGAAGACAACGTTTACAAAGGGATTAGCAAAGGGACTAGGAATCGAGCGAAATGTGAACAGTCCAACCTTTACGATTATTAAAGAATATCGAAATGGAAGATTGCCACTTTATCATATGGATGTATATCGCGTAGAAGATGAGTTTGAAGATTTGGGGTTTGATGAGTACTTTGATGGAGATGGTGTGACCGTTGTAGAATGGGCCCACCTGATCAAAGAACAGTTACCAGAGGAAAGACTAGAAATTAATATTTTCCATCAAGCAGAGAATGAACGGAAAATTGAAATTGAGGCAGTAGGTTCTCTCTATATTGATATATGTAAGGAGCTTTTTAATTCATGAAAACTTTAGCAATTGATACGTCTAACTTTGTGATGGGACTGGCCTTAGTCGATGATCAACAAGTCGTAGGAGAAGTCATCACAAATATTAAAAAGAATCATTCTGTGCGAGTGATGCCGGCAATTCAAGCTTTGTTAAAGGATTGTGGATGGGCACCATCTGATCTAGAGCGCATTGTTGTGGCACAAGGACCGGGATCTTATACGGGTGTGCGTATCGGTGTGACAATTGCCAAAACGCTAGCTTGGACATTACAAATTCCCCTCGTTGGAGTATCGAGCTTAGAGGTACTTGCAGCAAACGGCCGTTATTTTAATGGTTACATTGCGCCCTTATTCGATGCACGAAGAGGTCAAATTTATACAGGACTCTATCAATATAATGAAAAGATCGAAACAGTCGTAGAAGACCAGCTTGTCATGAATAATGATTGGGCGAAGTATTTACGCAGCTTAGAGAAACCTGTTTTGTTTATCGGCAATGATGCTGATTTACACCGAGAGGTATTAGCAGATGAATTAGGAGAACTGGCTGTATTTGGCTCTCCAACTTTGCTGAACCCAAGACCGAGTGAGCTTGCTTTTATCGGAATGACGAAGCTCCCAGTAGACCTTCATACATTTGTTCCAAACTATATTCGAATGGCAGAGGCTGAGGCGAACTGGTTAGCATCTCAACGTACCAAATCATAAGGAGAGATGAAAAGTGAATACAAAGGTCACGTTCCGTATGATGGATGTAAATGATATTGATCAAGTAGTTGGGATTGAACAACTTTCTTTTTCGACGCCTTGGAGCAAGGAAGCCTTTGTCAATGAGCTTACGCAAAATCAATTCTCCAAATACGTTGTGATGGAAGAGAACGATGTGATTATCGGATACTGTGGTCTCTGGGTTATTATTGATGAGGGACATATTACGAACGTTGCGATCCTACCTTCTCATAGAGGGCAAGGATTAGGAGAGAAGCTCATGAGAAAAGTGATGGAGCTTTCGATGGAATTCGGTGCGAGGACTCTCACGTTAGAAGTAAGAGTCTCTAATCATGTTGCGCAATCATTATATAAGAAATTAGGTTTTGAAGCTGGTGGGCTTCGTCGAAATTATTATACAGATAGTCAAGAAGATGCTTTAGTAATGTGGGTGAAACTATGAAAAATAATGATCAACTAATTTTAGCAATTGAAACAAGCTGTGACGAAACAGCAGCTTCCATTATTCGAAACGGAAATGAAATTGTATCAAACGTTGTGGCATCACAAATTGATAGCCATAAACGATTTGGAGGAGTAGTTCCTGAAATTGCTTCTCGTCATCACGTAGAACAAGTAACAATCGTTCTGCAAGAAACGCTTGAGCAGGCGAACATGACAATGGATGACATTGATGCTGTAGCGGTAACGGAAGGTCCTGGTCTAGTAGGGGCTCTACTAATTGGTGTAAATGCAGCGAAGGCGTTAGCTTTTGCACATAATAAGCCTTTAATCGGAGTGCATCACATTGCCGGGCATATTTACGCCAACCGCTTAGAAAAAGAAATGACGTTCCCTCTGCTTTCACTTGTTGTTTCAGGTGGGCATACGGAACTTGTTTTAATGAAAGAGCACGGTAAGTTCGAAGTGATCGGGGAGACTCGTGATGATGCAGCAGGTGAAGCATATGATAAGGTAGCTCGTGTGTTAAACCTTCCTTATCCAGGAGGTCCTCATATCGATCGACTTGCACATGAGGGGACACCTTCTTATAATCTTCCTCGCGCGTGGCTTGAAGAAGGATCGTATGATTTCAGCTTTAGCGGCTTAAAATCGGCGGTTATTAATACAGTTCACAATGCAACGCAAAAGGGCGAGGAAATTGTTCCTGAAAATTTAGCGGCAAGCTTTCAAGCAAGCGTAGTAGATGTGTTAGTGACTAAAACGATTAGAGCAACAAAAGAATATGGCGTTAAACAAGTATTGCTAGCTGGAGGAGTAGCGGCGAACAAAGGATTACGCGCGGCGCTAGTTTCGGCTTTTAGCGAAATTCCAGACGTAGAACTTGTGATTCCACCCCTATCCCTATGTACGGACAATGCGGCGATGATTGGAGCCGCGGCAAGCGTACTATTTGATCATGATAAATATGCAGATATGGCTCTTAATGCGTATCCGGGTCTTGATTTAGAAGATCAAAGCGTATAAAAAAGAACGGCGATGTGAGATCGCCGTTCTTTTTTTATGCCATTTCTTCAATTAATAGCTGTAGCTCTTCCCATTCTTCCATGAGTGCTGCGAGCTTTTCGTTATGCTGTTCATTTTCAGCATTAATACGCTGCACCTCTTCGTGATTTTGATAGACAACTGGGTCACAAAGTAATTCTTCATTCTTTTCAGTCGCCTCTTCAATTTGGCTAATTTCAACTTCAATTTCTTCAATTCGACGCTTTCTTTGTCTTAAGAGTTTTTTCGTTTCTTTATCCTGTGCATAAGAGGGCTTTTCAGCAGACTCAGTTTGTTTTGCTACCGCTGTTTGCTCTTCTAACCGTTTAATTTCAAGCTGTTCTTCTTTTTTCTCTACGTAATAATCGTAGTCACCTAAGAACTCTGTTAGATGTTCCTTCGATAGCTCTGCAACTTTTGTGGCAATACGATTGATGAAGTAGCGGTCATGGGAAACAAATAGTAGCGTGCCCGGATAATCGACTAAAGCATTCTCTAGCACCTGCTTACTATCTAAATCAAGGTGGTTGGTCGGCTCATCGAGAATTAAGACATTGGCTTTTTGCATCATGAGTTTTGAAAGAGCAAGTCGAGCCTTTTCTCCACCGCTTAACGTTGATACAATTTTCAGCACGTCATCACCTGTAAACAGGAAGCTACCTAAAATCGATCGAATGTCTTTTTCAGGTGTTGTTGGGTACTCGTCCCATAGTTCACCTAATACAGTTTTATTCGATGAGAGATTCGCTTGTTCTTGATCATAGTAACCGACCGTTACATTCGAACCGAAATGAATGTTTCCTTTCAGTCGAGGAATACGGTCAATAATCGCCTTCAGTAATGTTGATTTCCCAACTCCGTTCGGTCCAACAAGCGCAATGCTTTCCCCACGTGTAATACGCATATTAACGTTTTTTATGATAGGGGTTGTCCCGTCATAGGAAATGGATACGTCCTCTACCTTTAACACTTCATTTCCACTTTGCTTTTCAATATCAAAAGAAAATGTCGCCGATTTCTCCCCATCAGAAGGCTTTGCAAGTGGCGTAATGCGATCTAATTGCTTACGTCTACTTTGTGCCCTCTTTGTTGTCGAAGCACGTGCAATGTTCCGCTGAATAAAATCATTAAGCTTCGCAATTTCATCCTGCTGCTTCTCAAACTGTCTCATTTCCTGTTCGTAGCGTTCGGCTTTCTCTTGCAGATAGTAAGAGTAGTTTCCGATGTATTTGTTTGTTGTTGTACGTGATACCTCATATACTTGATTGACGACTTTATCAAGGAAATAACGGTCATGGGATACGATTAAAATGGCGCCTTCATAGCCCTGTAGATATTGTTCTAACCAGCTTAGCGTATCAATATCAAGATGGTTGGTCGGCTCATCCAAAATAAGAAGGTCTGGTTTCGTTAATAATAGCTTAGCAAGAGAGAGACGTGTTTTTTGTCCCCCGCTTAGTGATGAAATAGGGGTTTTATAGTCATAGTCTCCGAAGCGGAAGCCGTGTAAAATAGAACGAGTGTCAGCTTCGTATTGATAGCCGCCTTGATCTTTGAACTTCACCTGAAGAGCGTCATAAGCCGATAAAAGCTTTTGATATTGATCCGCGTTATTAAAAACATCTGGATCGCCCATTTTATGTTCTAGATCTCGAAGTTCGCGCTCCATCTTACGAATTGGTTCAAAAACGGTCATCATTTCATCCCAAATAGAGAGACTAGAATTAAGAACCGTATCTTGTCCCATGTAATCAATCGTAATGTCTTTTGGCTTAATAATCTCACCACCGTCATGAGAGAGTTCTCCGGCGATAATTTTAAGAAGCGTTGATTTCCCCGCCCCATTTCGACCTACTAGGGCGATGCGGTCTTTAGATTGAACTTCTAGTTTTATATTCGTTAAAATAGGATCAGCACCATAATATTTGGTGATGCCATTTAATTGTAAGATAATCATTGTTTTCACCTCTGTTAGTATACATCTAGTGTATCTTACTGTATTTGGGATGAGCAACTCCTAGGATAGGATTTCTTCTATTTATGCTGATAGATCTTGTCGATACGTGTAGGTTCATACGACTGTAAGAGACATGAGCATGAAAATAGTGTATAGTCATAAGTGAAGGAGGAAGTTAGTTATGAGTTTTACCCATTTTAATGAACAAGGTCGCGCCAAGATGGTCGACATCACAGATAAGTCAGATACTTTGCGTACGGCTATTGCGGTTTCTAGTGTAGAGGTAAGCAAAGAATTATATGAAACAATCATCAACCAGGGCGTTGCAAAGGGTGATGTGCTCGCTGTTTCACAAGTCGCAGGGATTATGGCTGCGAAAAAAACAGCAGATATTATTCCAATGTGTCATCCGTTAGCACTTAAAGGAGTAGACATTTCTTTTGAGTGGGAAGTAAAACAAGATTATTGTCTCCTTCATATTCAAGTAGAGGTAAAGACAAAAGGGAGTACGGGAGTAGAAATGGAAGCGCTAACTTCTGCTTCAGTATGTGCCTTGACAGTCTATGATATGTGTAAGGCGTTCGACAAGGGAATGGTCATTGGACCAACATATTTAAAGCAAAAAACAGGTGGGAAAAGTGGAGATTTTATTCGACAAGGGACAACGCACACCGAACGTTAAGGGGGTATAGGTATGCAAACAGATCAAGCGAAAATACCACAAGCAACAGCGAAGAGGCTGCCTCTTTATTACCGGTTCTTAAAAAACCTACATTCTTCGGGGAAACAACGGGTTTCCTCTGCGGAATTAAGTGAAGCGGTAAAGGTAGACTCTGCTACGATTAGACGAGATTTTTCCTATTTCGGGGCTTTAGGTAAAAAGGGGTATGGTTACAACGTGAACTATCTTTTGTCCTTCTTCCGTAAGACGTTAGATCAGGATGAAATTACAAAGGTAGCATTAATTGGAGTGGGGAATTTAGGGACAGCCTTTCTTCATTATAACTTCACAAAAAACAATAATACAAAAATAGAGATGGCATTTGATGTGGCTGATGATAAAATAGGGGAAACGGTAGGCGGAGTGCGTGTATCTCATCTAGATGATCTAGAAAAGGAAATCACATCCGATATCCCAGTAGCGATTTTAACCGTGCCAGCTCAGGTGGCACAGCCTATTACAGATCGTCTAATTGGCTGTGGAATCAAAGGAATCCTGAACTTTACGCCAGCACGATTAACCGTTCCTGAGGAAGTTCGAGTTCACCATATTGATTTGGCCGTAGAACTACAGTCACTTGCTTATTTCTTAAAGAATTACTCCTCAATATAAGATAATTACATGCTTCAGGTAATTTAATTAAGGATGGTTTTAGTATGAGCGAAAAAGAGATGTCCGTATATGACCACATAGGAGAGTTACGTAAGCGAGTTATTCTAGTTGCAGTCGTGTTTTTAGTTACAACCGTTGCTGGATTGTTTTTTGCAGAGCCGATTATTCGGTATCTTCAACAAGCCGATCGGGCAAAGGATCTAACGATGAATGCGTTTCGATTAACAGACCCTATCAAAATCTATTTTCAATTTTCTTTTGTAATAGGCTGCGTTTTAACGGCTCCTCTTGCTCTCTATCAGCTGTGGGCATTTATTAGCCCTGGTTTATATGAGCGTGAAAGAAAAGTCACACTTGGCTACATTCCTCTTTCTCTTTTTCTTTTCCTAGCCGGAGTAGCATTCAGCTATTTTGTATTACTTCCATATGTCTTAAATTTCAGTGCGAGCTTGGCTGAAAACTTAAACGTAACACAAGTGATTGGTATCAACGAATACTTTGATTTCTTAATTAAGCTTACACTACCGTTTGGTCTCTTATTTCAGCTACCTGTTATTATTATGTTTTTAACGAGACTAGGTATCGTAACGCCCACTTTTTTATCAAAGTTTCGACGCTATGCGTACTTTATTCTACTCGTGCTAGCTGGACTTATCTCACCACCAGATGTTATCTCACAGATCATCGTGATGATTCCGCTTGTTATTCTATATGAGATCAGTATTATTATCTCGCGCAGCGCGCATAAAAAAGTGTTGGAAGCACGTCAGCTAGAAGAAATGCAAGAAGAGCAGGAAAAAGCGCTATGATGGCATAGAAAAGGCACCGAATTTACGGTGCCTTTTTTTATTTCTTGTTCTGATCCTTATTTTTTTGGATGTGTTTAATTCGTCGATGCAAAGTAAATACGCGAATCGCGACACCGAAATCAAAGGTTGCCACGAGCATTAGGAGAATCGTTGTAAAATTCCACAGTCCGTGATTAGCACTACGGATTGCAAAATAAGTAAAGACGATCCCCATGAGCGTATACACTAAGCCCATAAATAAGGGGGTTCTTCTCATGATAAAAAGCCTCCAAAAATAAACTGCAATTGCTCACTTTGCTGTCTAATACGTTCTAGATCATCAGCAAATAACGTTTGAGTCACCACAACAATAGTATTCATCATAACGTGAGCAAATATCGATACAATAATATGCTTCGTTTTCGAATAGAGATAAGCGAATACTAATCCCATCGCCGTATACACAAGGATATGAGAGAAGTCCATGTGGACAACTGCAAAGATCAGCGCACTTATGATGGCTGAAATTAAAAAGTTAAAATGTTTATGAAGAGAGCCGAATATAATTTTTCGGAAAATAATTTCTTCTAAAATAGGCCCGATGACGGACGTCACGAAAATAAAAGCTGGCATTAACTTAATCAGTTTAATGAGAGACTCTGTATTTTCAGACCCCGCTTCAATTTTAAAGAGGTTTGTTTCAATTAACGCCGCAACGGCTTGTGCAGCCAGCGCCATAAAAATCCCAATAATAGACCAAAACACAAGACTAGAAATATTGGCTTTCCCGCGGCTTCTCATATCAGATCGAAGCCAGAAGAGGGTGAGGATGAGGACGATGGCGAATGCGATAATAGTCCACGTCGTTCCGGCATAAGCGATTTCTAATCGCCCATAGCGTTCAAATAAGCCTGTTGTTGCCAGAAGCTTTGCGCCTAAGCCAAGCGTAAGTTGCATGATTACATAAGCTACAATAATGTACCAATACTGCTTTTTCAATCCATAAAACTCCTTTGCTAGAGGATTTATCTATGTATAAGTCGAATATAACCATTGATGCTCTTTCGTATTGTAACATAGTATAAGACAAAACTAAGGAAAGAATGACTCAAATGGAGCGAATAAAAAAATAAATATGACAGAAATTAAAGCGCTTTAAAAAATTGTAAAAAAATTTGAGGTTTTTACTTGCAAAAGAAAAGCACATTATTTAATATAATAACTGTGTTAGCACTCAAGTGTAATGAGTGCTAATAAATAACCAACATTTTATTTTGATCATTTGAGGAGGTCGTTTCACTTGTTAAAGCCATTAGGAGATCGCGTAGTTATTGAACTTTTAAAAGCAGAAGAAAAAACTGCTAGCGGTATCGTACTACCGGATACTGCAAAAGAGAAACCGCAAGAAGGTAAAGTTGTATCTGTAGGAACAGGTCGCGTGTTAGACAATGGAGAGCGTGTATCTTTAGAAGTTGCTGAAGGCGATCGCATTATCTTCTCAAAATATGCAGGCACTGAAATTAAATACGAAGGTGCAGAATACTTAATCTTACGTGAATCAGATATTTTAGCTGTAATTGGCTAATTAACTTAATACTTAACGAACGCACGATATAAAAGAAATCATAAACCATTTGGAAAAATCCGAGGAGGTCTAGAAACAATGGCAAAAGATATGAAGTTTAGCGAAGACGCACGTCGTTCCATGTTACGTGGTGTAGATAAATTAGCGGACGCAGTAAAAGTAACGCTTGGACCAAAAGGTCGTAACGTAGTTCTAGAGAAGAAATTTGGTTCTCCTTTAATTACAAATGACGGTGTTACAATCGCAAAAGAAATCGAATTAGAAGATGCATTCGAAAACATGGGTGCAAAACTTGTAGCTGAAGTTGCAAGCAAAACAAACGATGTTGCTGGGGACGGTACAACAACTGCAACAGTATTAGCACAAGCGCTAATTCGTGAAGGTCTTAAAAACGTAACGGCTGGTGCGAACCCAGTTGGACTACGTAAAGGGATTGAAAAAGCTGTAGCTGTAGCTGTTGAAGAGCTAAAAGCAATTTCAAAACCAATCGAAGGTAAAGAATCAATCGCTCAAGTTGCGGCAATCTCTGCTGCTGACGATGAAGTAGGTCAATTAATCGCAGAAGCTATGGAGCGCGTAGGTAACGACGGCGTTATCACATTAGAAGAGTCTAAAGGGTTCACGACTGAACTTGAAGTGGTAGAAGGTATGCAGTTCGACCGTGGATATGCATCTCCTTACATGGTAACTGACTCTGATAAAATGGAAGCTGTGTTAGAAAATCCTTATATCTTAATCACAGATAAAAAGATCTCTAACATTCAAGAAATTTTACCAGTATTAGAGCAAGTGGTACAACAAGGTAAACCACTATTACTAATCGCTGAAGATGTTGAAGGTGAAGCATTAGCTACATTAGTAGTGAACAAACTACGTGGTACATTCAATGCAGTAGCTGTTAAAGCGCCTGGATTCGGTGACCGTCGTAAAGCAATGCTAGAAGACATCTCTACATTAACTGGTGGAGAAGTAATCACTGAAGAGATCGGTTTAGATCTTAAATCATCTACAATTGACCAATTAGGTCGCGCAGCGAAAGTTGTTGTTACAAAAGAACACACAACAATCGTTAGCGGTGCTGGTAACCCAGCTGAAATCGATGCTCGCGTAAAACAAATTCGCGCTCAATTAGAAGAAACAACTTCTGAATTTGACCGTGAAAAATTACAAGAGCGCCTAGCTAAACTAGCTGGTGGAGTAGCAGTAATCAAAGTTGGTGCTGCAACTGAAACAGAACTTAAAGAACGTAAATTACGTATCGAAGACGCATTAAACTCTACTCGTGCTGCGGTTGAAGAAGGTATCGTAGCTGGTGGTGGTACTGCGCTAGTAAATATCTACAATAAAGTAGCTGGAGTTGAAGCAGAAGGTGACGAAGCTACTGGTATCAACATCGTACTACGTGCGATCGAAGAACCAGTTCGTCAAATCGCTCACAACGCAGGTCTTGAAGGATCTGTAATCATCGAGCGCTTGAAAAACGAAGCAGTTGGCGTAGGCTTCAACGCAGCTTCTGGCAAATGGGTAAACATGATCGAAACAGGAATCGTTGACCCAACAAAAGTAACTCGCTCAGCTCTTCAAAATGCGGCATCTGTAGCAGCAATGTTCCTAACTACAGAAGCTGTAGTAGCTGACAAACCAGAACCAGCTGGCGCTTCTGGCATGCCTGACATGTCCGGAATGGGCGGTATGGGTGGAATGGGCGGCATGATGTAATCTGCCCCTCAAACCTTGGTATATAAGGATTTATAAATTGGTGGAGCAGAGTGTGCTAACATTTCCCTTCTAACATTAAATAGAGGTTTCTCATGAGTTGTATAAGCTTGTGAGGAACCTCTTTTTTATTTTCCTTCATAGCTTAATTTTTCTGTTCATTCCTGTGTGATTCATTTACTAATTTAAATGGGAAATTTGATTGATGAAAAATTATAAGGGATAATAATATTAAGATAAGTAATCTTTGTAAATATCTTCTTTACTATAATTTAAAAGTTCAATTCTAATAAATAAGGAGGATTCAATAAAAGCTGCTACTGTTAATTGTGGGATATTATGTATATTAGGTTGGTTTCTAAATTACTTATTAGGGAAATGGATGTGAGAATAATGAGGAAAATGATATTTGTTGGTGGTATTCATGGTGTTGGTAAAACGACATTTTGTAACGAAGTATCGAAAAGGTATAATCTACCACATTACGTGGCAAGTAAGCTTATCTCTAATTTAAAGAAGCAGGAATTTAGTAAAAGCAAAAGAATTGATAGCATTGGGGATAATCAAGATATCCTTGTTAAAGCATTAGATACCTACACTCAGAAAGAAAAGTGGACACTTTTAGATGGTCATTTCTGTTTATTAAATAAGTTGGGTCACATAGAAAGAATTTCTTCACAAACCTTTGAATGTATACAACCCTCAGCTATTGTGATTATAACGGATGAAGTTGATAAAATTTCTAAGCGTCTTAGGGGAAGAGATAGTCTCGACTTAGATATTAATTTTTTAAAGTCCTTTCAATCTGAAGAACTAACACATGCTTTGGAGATTTCACAAAAGTTAGATGTGCCTTATTTTATTTACAAAGAGCATAAAAATACTGAAGAACTTCACAAGTTTATTAATAATATTGTTAACCATTATAGGGTATGAAGGTATATAATATATGTATATATTAAGATTGCTTGGGGGATTAAAGTGGTTATATTAAACGAAGAGATGGATGTATTAATTTCTATTAAACCTGTATACGTAAATGAAATTAGACTAGGTAAAAAGAAATATGAGTTTAGGAAACGTGTTTTCAAAAAAAATGTTAAAAATATTTACATATATGAATCAGCACCAGTAAAAAAAATAATTGGTTTTTTCCCTTATACAGGATATCTTAGTGATACACCATCCGTGCTTTGGGAAGAATGCCAACCCTACTCTGGTATAGGTAAGAGCTCATTTTTTCAGTATTTCAAAGAAAAGTCTGTTGGATATGCCATTAAAGTTGATAGTTTCCAACCTCTAGATCCTCCTCTAGATCCTAAAGACGTATTTAACACTTTTACAGCTCCACAGTCGTACATGTATATTGCAAAGGGGTACTTAAAAAGATGAAGACTTTTGCTATTTGGTATGAAAAGATAAATGAACAAGCGGATGAACAAGCGGATGAACAAGCGGATGAACAAGCGGATGAACAAGCGGATGAACAAGCGGATGAACAAGCGGATGAACAAGCGGATGAACAAAATAGTGTTGAGCAAGCGGAAATAGATGTTCATTTAAATTTGTGGAAATTACCCAAACAGCGTGATAAAAACTTTCTCTCACTTAATAGAACTTCTGGAAACGATGAGTTATTCTTCGATTTTGGCCTCAAATTAATAAATAGAAAAGATGTAGAAAAAATAAAAATTTTCTTTCCTTTTCAACTTTCCCAAAGTAATATTGAGGACCTAGGAAAAAAATTTTTAGAGAATACTTTTTTAGTTACAGCAGTATTTAATGAGGATTATCCTATCGAAATCGGTTCTCATTCCAAGCAAATTATAGTAAATGACGAAAAAAAGCCTTTTATTATTTACACTCTAGATGTAGACAACAACGACTGTCAGTTTGAAAATAAATATGATGGCACAATAATGACTATTGTAATTCCTAAAGAACTTAGAGAAAGGGAGAAGAAAAAACCTCTTTATTACCGCTTTAGGGTGCGTTCAGACGGTTTGAGTATGATGATGAATCGCCTAACATACCCAGGACGCTTCCTAGAGTTTGTATCAAAAGATACTTATATTATGGATTTTCGCTTAAATGAATATCGTTTGTATAACAGAACAATGTCTGAAAAAATAAGAGAGGCTGGTGAATTTAAATTTAGTAAATTACACTTTCTTTTAATGACCAGCTCTCAAGATGAAGTAATTGCATCAGGTGAGAATCCTTCCAGTAGGCAACTTGAAGAGAATATATGGTCAAAATATGTTGGTGATGAGTACAAAGAGTATAATTTATCGAATATCTTTGCATATCATTGGAAAGAAAAAAAGACTAAAATAGAAACTATATCTTCACATAATTCTTTAATCAAAATTACAGTACAAAGATCCGGATTTAAGAAGATATTGACTTACTTGAGCTGGTTGGCAGTTTTATCAATAATTTTCAACTTAATGACAAATGGAGTAGAATGGTTGCTTACAGATGGTATCAACGGATTATTGGAAATTTTAAGGGGTAACTAATTTTTAAATAAATATTTATAGAAAATCAGCCTTAAATATCTATATTAGTGCTATTATATACTGATAAGATAAAGGAGGAGATAGTACAATATGAACAAGAATAGATTAGATTTAATATCACAGTATAAAAATGACTCCTTACTTTTTAATTTTTACACAGAATATGTATATAAATCATTGGCTTCTTTAAATAAAGATTACAAGTCGTTTGATAAATGGTACTTTGAAAAAGTTGTTCCTGGTATTAAATTAGGGAATAGAGAAATTATCGTTGCCACAAATGATCAATTTTTGACGGGTGTTTCCATTTTGAAGAATAGTATTTATGAGAAGAAGATTTGCACCTTGTATGTAAATCCGAAGTTCAGAAAAATAGGAGTTGGAAAAGAGCTTTTTGAAAGTAGCTTAGAAATTTTAAACTCTGACTTTCCAGTGATTACTGTTAATGAGGAAAGAGTACCAGAGTTTTCATCTTTATTAAATTATTACGGGTTTGAACTTTCTCAAGTTGCAAGCAATTACTACAAAAATCTTTCTAATGAATATGTATATAATGGAGTACTAGATAAGCCCACCTCACAAAAGTCGTTTCCAAAAGAATATTCTTTGGTATCTTCGTGAAGGTTAGGGATGATGTGACAAGCTGATGAACTCAAAATAGTTAGGTTTTCTAATATAAAATAGATAACTAGATTATAAATAGCACTTCTTTAAAATTCAATTAGTAAATGAAATTTAAACTAACCTTTCATTATGATAACTTTTTTGGATCATCAAACCATTTATATCGAATGCAAAATTACCACACGTTCGGTTCTGCACTCTCAAAATTCAAAGAAATAAGTAGAAAACACCAAAGACTACTCCATTATTAGGGTAGTCTTTTTTTATGCGAGAAAAAGGAATTTTTTCCTAGGTGTTGAATGTATTAAGATGATGCTTTGCTTTATACATATTTAATCACCAGGGAGGAATGAGCTTGACAACGGTAATGAAACTACAAGAAAACTTTGAAAAAGTTGTAGAAAACATCGAAAAAGTGATTATTGGAAAGAGAGAGGTTGCAACGCTTAGTTTAGTTGCGCTTTTAGCCGAAGGGCATATATTGCTTGAGGATGTACCAGGTGTAGGGAAGACGATGATGGTTCGTGCGTTATCGAAGTCGATTAGCGCTGATTTTAAACGAATTCAGTTTACACCCGATTTGCTACCTTCTGATGTTACCGGCGTATCCATATACAACCCAAAAGAAATGGATTTTATTTATCGTCCAGGCCCCGTTATGAGTCATATCGTATTAGCGGATGAAATCAACCGCACATCACCTAAAACACAATCTGCCCTACTTGAAGCAATGGAAGAAGGAAATGTCACAACCGATGGGGTTACTCGTCCACTTCCACGTCCTTTCTTCGTGATGGCAACACAAAACCCAATCGAATTTGACGGAACGTATCAGCTGCCAGAAGCTCAGCTTGATCGCTTCCTTTTTAAGCTCAAAATGGGCTACCCAAGTATGCGTGAAGAAATAGAAATGTTATCGAGACAAGCAAACCAATCACCAATTGCGAATCTGGAACCCGTTATGGATGTGTCCACGCTAATTGAGCTTCAGGATCGCGTAAAAGAAGTATACGTAGACGATACGATTAAGCAGTATATCGTGGAGATCGTAAACCGAACAAGAAAGCATGACTTAATCTACTTAGGTTCTAGTCCTCGTGGTTCCGTAGCGCTTATGCGGGCTTCTCAAGCACTTGCGCTCATCCAAGGTCGTGATTTTTGTGTCCCTGATGACGTGCAGTATTTGGCTCTATACGTCCTGTCGCATCGTATTATGCTGAAGCCAGAAGCGCGCTATGAAGGAAAAGTAGCTGAGGATGTCATCCGAGAGATTATTGAGAAAGTGTACGTTCCGATTAAAAGGTAATGATAGCATGAAGAAAATCTTTCAATCTTTTAAAGTAGTGTTTGTGGCTTTCTTGGTTGGCGTGGCGTTCGTTGCCACCTTTTCTTATGCGATGTTTCAAGGGGGCTTTGTGAGCTGGTTTTTGTTTTATAGTTTTTTGCCCTTTTTACTGTATGTTCTCGGATTATTCATTTATCCGCTGGCTGGATTTGAAGTGACGAGGCACATGAATCAAACGAGTTATCAAGCAGGGGATTCGCTTCATTGCACAATCACACTGCGCAGAAGAACGAGGTTTCCGCTCTTCTTTCTCATCGTAGAGGATATCCTGCCTGCACATTTGTCTAATCGATATGAACAGCATATTTCCAAACGAATGGTGTATCCGTTTTTTAAACATGAGATCTCCATTGAATATACGCTCGAGCATCTCCCTAGAGGAGAGCACAGTTTTTCAGAGGTACGTATCTATACGAGCGATTTATTAGGTTTATTGAATAAAGAAGCCTATTTTTCAGGGCATACGCAGTTCCTCGTGTATCCTCACATGGTTAAAGTGCGTAATCACTCGCTGATGATGGACTTTGAAACAGGTGGACTTTCTACTCCTTTTCGCGTTCATAGGGAAAATGCGTTGGTGTCTGGAACGAGAGAGTACGAACCAGGGGACCGCGTTTCGTGGATTGATTGGAAATCGTCAGCGAAGAAGAATACGCTCATTTCAAAGGAATATGATTCCCAGCAGTCGAATCAGATGGTCGTTGTATTTGATGGCATTCGAGAGGGCGGGTTTGAAAATCGCGTGATTACGGCCGCTTCTCTTATGAATGCGTATCGGAAAGAGAATTCGCAAATTGGTTTTGTATCGATCGGCTATCAAGATGAATCGGTTCGGAGCATTCAAAGTGATCATGATTTGTACAACGTGCTTTATCATTTGGCTAAGGTACAGCCTGATTCAACTAAAACGTTTGTGAACGAGCTGTCGGCAGCCTTTTTACGTTACCGGGATGTTCCAATTTTTATGGTGGTGACGTATTCGGTTGACCAGACATTATCTAGACTTATTCAGACGATGCTTCGTCCTTCTATGCACGTATGGGTACTAGTAGTAAAGGAAGGATCTGAACGATTAGAAGCCGAGGAAGTTAGCGCAATTTATTCACTTGAAAAGCGTAATTGTGTCGTAAAAGTCATTTATCCTGAAGAGCTATCAAAAGGATTTTTAGAGGTGGGGAAATGATGTTTAAAATTCCATTGGAAAGAAGAAATCCACTCCTTACCGTTGTGATGTACGTGGGCATTTTCGTTTTGCTTTATACGTGGATTAAGCCAATATCTGAGGTCACGAGTACGGCAAGCGCGATGCTGTTTACTGTGTTTATTATCTTAAACTGCTTCCTTTCTTTTTTACGTGTCAATGTGTGGATGAGCTTCATTATAAAATGGATCTACATTTTTTATTCGTTGCACTACTGGTATTTTGACAATCCTCTTTTTGATTTTACGTGGGTAGGGGATTTGTTTCAGACGATGGGAAATGATTTTGCGCTCGTTAGTAGTTTTAACATTTCTGGTATTTCCAACGAATTCCGCAGCATCTTATTTTTTATTTTACTGTGGCTTGTAAGCTACCTGCTCATTTATTGGGTCTTTTACCAAAAGCGAATTTTTACGTTTATTGTTCTGAGCGTTGTCTATATTGCGGTTTTAGATACGTTCACAACCTATGACGGAAAAAGCGCCATTATCACCATGGTCTTAATTGGATTATTGTTCGTAGGCATTCTTCGAATTGAACGAGTGGGAAAATTGGAGTTTAGCTCAAAAGCTCCCGCGCGAAAATTTGTGTTCATCCTGCCATTTATCCTTGTTTTACTGGTATCTACTACTATTGCCTATGCGTTACCGAAAGCGAAACCGCAGTGGCCAGATCCCGTACCGTTTTTAAAAAGCTATGCCCAAGGAAACGAA
Source organism: Priestia koreensis (assembly GCF_022646885.1). Lineage (GTDB taxonomy): Bacteria > Bacillota > Bacilli > Bacillales > Bacillaceae_H > Bacillus_AG > Bacillus_AG koreensis_A. The sequence continues at coordinate 239,625 of NZ_CP061868.1, forward strand.
GGGGAAGGTACAGGCTCGGGTAGTATACGTAAAATTGGGTATGGAACAGATGACTCGCGCCTAGGTGGATCATTTGTTGGGGATAATAGCGTCGTTTTTGGTGCATCTGTTTCGGAAAAGCACTATTGGCGAATTGAAACGAAGGATACGTATACAGGAAAGGGCTGGGTACAGTCAGAGATTGTAGGGCTTCAGCCAGTCGGACAATCGCTACAATCTGAACAAGATGCTAACAGTGGCAGGAAGGCGCACTATGATGTGCGTTCTATGCTTTCACAGTATCCTGACAAAGTAACTGAAAAAGTATTAGAGGATTATGTGATGCCAGCGATGAAAAATCCTTTTTACTTGTACGCACCTTCTACGATGAGTATTATGCCTCAAGACGAGACGTATACAAACTTGAAAATCAATACTGTTTCTCAAAAGATCTATAACTATGAGGGAAGTCAACAAGCAGGTGCTAGTGCTTATACGATCCGCTATAAATTGCCTAAGTTTCCGGTAGAAGAGTTACAAAAGCCGATAGTAAAAGATCAAAATGAGAATAATGATGAATTCATGAAGCGCTATACGCAGCTTCCCAAAACGCTACCGAAAAGAGTGCGTGATCTGGCGAAGGAAATTACAGCTGGAGAAACGAATCGTTATGATCAAGTAAATAAAATTAAGCAGTATTTTGAATATAATCCCTACTCTTACGATACGCAAGACGTAGGAATTCCGAGTAAAAATCAAGATTATGTGGATCAGTTTTTATTTGATACAAAACGTGGGTATTGCGATAATTTTTCGACCTCGACGATTGTTCTTTTACGTTCTTTAGGTATCCCAGCAAGATGGGTGAAAGGTTATACAGCAGGTGATGTAGTAGGGGAAGAAGGGGATAGAACCCTGTATCAAGTCACGCAAAATAACGCACATTCGTGGGTTGAAGTATACTTTCCTGGCACAGGATGGATTCCATTTGAGCCGACGAAAAGTTTCTCAGCACCAGAAGAATTTTCGTATAATTTAAGTCCGACAACAGGTGCCGAGCAGAACGATACGCCTGCACAGCGAAATCTAGCTGCCCTAAACAAACAAAAGAAGCAAGAAAGTAAATTAGCTAAGGAAGCATCAGCTACTCCGCAAACCGATGAGTCGAATACATGGAATAAGAAAACGATTTTTTATGTCATTCTAGGAATGATCGTGGTCATTGTGGCTAGTATGGTTATCTATTTGAAGAGAAGAAGATGGCTACCGCTATTTTTAATTCGAAAATATCGCCGTAAACGCAGTGAACATTCAATGTCAAACGCTTATCTCGCTTTGCTAAAGCAATTAGAGAAATATGGCCTAAAAAGAAAGCCAGATCAGACGCTACGGGAGTATGCAAAGCTCGTTGATCAGTCATTTGGGACGAATGAAATGAGTCGTTTGACGGAGCGTTATGAGTACAATGTGTACCGAAAAGACGCTCAAAACGCAGAGTGGGAAAAATCGATTGAATTATGGGAAAATTTAATTAAAAAGACGAGTTCTTGACCATATTTTGTTGGGTTGATAGAATAATGCTAAATTGAAAATTATTTATCATCCTTCGTATATCCTCGATAATATGGTTCGAGAGTCTCTACCGGGTTACCATTAATAACCTGACTATGAAGGCAGATGATTCTATGTGCGTGAAGTTATACGACTAGAATCCTGCCTTTGTTTTTTTATCGAGGGCAGGATTCTAGTTTTTTTTATAGCTTTGGGCACACTAAAGGCAATTATTATATATCTAAAGAGGTGGCGTAAATGGAAGGTATGATCGTAGTATTAGACTTCGGTAGTCAGTATAATCAGCTGATTACTCGACGCATTCGTGAGTTTGGTGTGTATAGTGAATTGCACCCTCATACAATTACGGCAGAAGAGATCCAGAAGATGAATCCAAACGGAATTATCCTTTCTGGTGGTCCAAACAGCGTATACGGAGAAAATTCATTCCGTTGTGACGAACGTATTTTTGATTTAGGGATTCCTGTACTGGGAATTTGCTACGGTATGCAGTTAATGACACATCATTTTGGTGGAAAAGTAGAAGGTGCTTCTCATCGTGAATACGGAAAAGCAACAATCAATATTCAAAATGACTCACTTCTATATCATGAGCTTCCAAAAGAACAGGTTGTATGGATGAGCCATAGTGACCTTGTTGTTCAAACGCCTGAAGGATTTGAAGTAGATGCAACAAGCTTATCATGCCCAATTGCGGGGATGAGCAACAAAGAAAAGAACTTGTACGGCGTTCAATTCCACCCAGAGGTAAGACACTCTGTATACGGAAATGAACTATTAAAGAATTTCGTATTTGAAATTTCAAACTGTACGGCTGATTGGTCAATGGAAAACTTTATTGAAATGGAAATGGACAAGATTCGTCAAACAGTAGGCGATAAGAACGTACTATGCGCACTTAGCGGCGGGGTAGATTCTTCTGTTGTTGCCGTTCTTATTCATAAGGCTATTGGCGACCAATTAACATGTATTTTCGTTGATCACGGTCTTCTTCGTAAAGGTGAAGCTGATAGCGTAATGAAAACGTTCAGTGAAGGCTTCAATATGAACGTTATTAAAGTAGATGCGAAAGATCGTTTCTTACAAAAGCTTGAAGGGGTATCTGATCCTGAAAAGAAACGTAAAATTATCGGAAATGAATTTATCTATGTATTCGATGACGAAGCGACTAAATTAAAAGGTATTGAATATTTAGCGCAAGGAACTCTTTATACAGATATTATCGAGAGTGGGACAGCGACTGCTCAAACAATCAAATCTCATCATAACGTAGGTGGATTACCAGAAGATATGGCATTCCAACTAATCGAGCCTTTAAATACGCTATTTAAAGACGAAGTTCGTGCGTTAGGAACAGAGTTAGGGATTCCTGATGAAATCGTGTGGCGCCAGCCGTTCCCAGGACCAGGATTAGGTATTCGTGTCCTAGGTGCGATTACAGAAGAAAAGCTTGAGATCGTTCGTGAGTCAGATGCGATTTTACGCGAAGAGATCCGTAAAGCAGACTTAACTCGTGATATTTGGCAGTACTTCACTGTGCTTCCTGACATCCGCAGCGTTGGTGTAATGGGTGACGCTCGTACGTATGACTACACAATCGGTATTCGTGCCGTAACATCCATTGATGGAATGACATCTGACTGGGCACGTATCCCATGGGACGTACTAGAAAAAATCTCTACTCGTATTGTAAACGAAGTAAAACACATTAACCGAGTAGTGTATGATATTACATCTAAGCCACCTGCAACAATCGAGTGGGAATAAAAACGAACAAAGACGAACATTTCCAAAAAAATGTTCGTCTTTTATATTGACCGACCATTATGTGGGTGGTACAATTAGACTATAAATCAATAGAAATTACTATATGTCGTATAATATTGGGGATATGGCCCAAAAGTTTCTACCGAGCTGCCGTAAATAGCTTGACTACGAGATATTTGGTTAGAATCGTGGAAGACTCTATGTGTTCTGCGCATGTTCTATCTATATATATCACTAGTCAACGCTTCACCTGTTTTTAGGTTGAGGTGTTTTTTTATGGGGTTAGGAGAAGAACGGCGTATTGATCATAGGGAGGATCAACATGAAGAAGTATTTCCGTTTTGACGAGCTAGGAACGAACTATCGTACTGAATCTCTAGCAGGTCTGACTACTTTTCTATCCATGGCTTACATCTTATTTATTAACCCTAGTGTGCTTTCATTAAGCGATGTACCGAATTTGCCGGACAGCATGCGCATGGATCCTCACGCAGTGTTTGCGGCAACAGCCATTGCAGCGGCGATAGGATCATTGATTATGGGAGTACTAGCCAGATATCCAATCGCACTAGCGCCCGGTATGGGATTGAATGCATTCTTTGCTTATACAGTTGTGTTAACAATGGGTATTCCGTGGCAAACGGCTTTATCAGGTGTATTAACGTCAGGTATTATTTTTATTCTTTTATCTCTGAGTGGTTTGCGTGAGACAATTATTAACTCAATTCCTTACGAATTAAAAATGGCAGTAGGAGCGGGTATTGGTCTTTTTATCGCATTTGTTGGTCTAAAAGGATCAGGAATCATTGTTGCTGATAAGAGTGTACTAGTTGGACTAGGTGATTTATCAAATGGAAATACGCTTCTTGCGATTTTCGGTATTATCATTACGATCATTCTAATGGTACGTAAAATTAATGGAGCGGTATTTATCGGAATGGTCATCACTGCGGTAGCAGGAATGATTTTTGGATTAATTAATACCCCTCATCAAGTAGTTGGAGCAGCGCCGAGTCTGGCACCAACGTTTGGTGTAGCGATTCAACACTTTGGTGATATATTTACGATTAAAATGCTTGTGGTGATCTTAACATTCTTATTTGTAGATTTCTTTGACACAGCGGGTACGTTAGTAGCGGTAGCAAACCAAGCAGGTTTAATGAAAGATAACAAACTGCCACGAGCAGGGAAAGCTTTACTAGCTGATTCAACAGCTACAACAATCGGAGCGCTTTTAGGAACGTCAACAACCACAGCTTACATTGAATCTTCAGCAGGGGTAGCAGCAGGAGGAAAGAGTGGATTTGCATCCGTAGTAACAGCGATCTTATTCCTGGTCGCATTATTCTTCTCGCCACTCTTATCAATTGTAACTCCAGCCGTGACAGCACCAGCGTTGATCATTGTAGGAGTTCTAATGGCGGCATCGCTATCCAATATTAAGTGGAGCGAGTTTGAAACGGCAGTACCGGCTTTCTTAACTGTCATCATGATGCCACTCACATACAGCATTGCAACTGGGATTGCGCTTGGATTCATTTTCTATCCAATTACGATGGTCGTAAAAGGAAGATCAAAAGAAGTTCATCCAATCATGTACGGACTGTTCGTGATCTTTGTTCTCTATTTTGTTTTCCTAGCAAAATAACAAACTATATAAATAGATAATAAAAAGCAGCAGAGACCTGTGAGGAGTCCTGCTGCTTTTTATGTTAATAGAGGAGAATTAGGAAAGAATAGAAAAAAAGTAAACTTTTTAAGAAAAAGTATTGACCCATATGATAAATACATGTAATATAGTCTAAGTCGACACGGAACAACGCGAAACAAACGTTGCTCGATGAAAAACTTTAAAAGTTTTTCAGAAAAGTGTTTGACACCAAGCGAAAGAAATGGTATATTAATAAAGTTGCTTTAACGGCAACGAGATGAACTTTGAAAACTGAACAAAACAAGCAAAACGTCAACGTTTTAAAAGTAAGACAACAAATGAGCAAGTCAAACATTTCTTCGGAGAGTTTGATCCTGGCTCAGGACGAACGCTGGCGGCGTGCCTAATACATGCAAGTCGAGCGGACTTGTTAGAAGCTTGCTTCTAACAAGTTAGCGGCGGACGGGTGAGTAACACGTGGGTAACCTGCCTGTAAGATGGGGATAACTCCGGGAAACCGGAGCTAATACCGAATAACACTTTCGCTCGCATGAGCGGATGTTAAAAGACGGTTTCGGCTGTCACTTACAGATGGACCCGCGGCGCATTAGCTAGTTGGTGAGGTAACGGCTCACCAAGGCGACGATGCGTAGCCGACCTGAGAGGGTGATCGGCCACACTGGGACTGAGACACGGCCCAGACTCCTACGGGAGGCAGCAGTAGGGAATCTTCCGCAATGGACGAAAGTCTGACGGAGCAACGCCGCGTGAGTGATGAAGGTTTTCGGATCGTAAAACTCTGTTGTTAGGGAAGAACAAGTATGAGAGTAACTGCTCGTACCTTGACGGTACCTAACCAGAAAGCCACGGCTAACTACGTGCCAGCAGCCGCGGTAATACGTAGGTGGCAAGCGTTGTCCGGAATTATTGGGCGTAAAGCGCGCGCAGGCGGTTCCTTAAGTCTGATGTGAAAGCCCACGGCTCAACCGTGGAGGGTCATTGGAAACTGGGGAACTTGAGTGCAGAAGAGGAAAGCGGAATTCCACGTGTAGCGGTGAAATGCGTAGAGATGTGGAGGAACACCAGTGGCGAAGGCGGCTTTCTGGTCTGTAACTGACGCTGAGGCGCGAAAGCGTGGGGAGCAAACAGGATTAGATACCCTGGTAGTCCACGCCGTAAACGATGAGTGCTAAGTGTTAGAGGGTTTCCGCCCTTTAGTGCTGCAGCTAACGCATTAAGCACTCCGCCTGGGGAGTACGGCCGCAAGGCTGAAACTCAAAGGAATTGACGGGGGCCCGCACAAGCGGTGGAGCATGTGGTTTAATTCGAAGCAACGCGAAGAACCTTACCAGGTCTTGACATCCTTTGACCACTCTAGAGATAGAGCTTTCCCCTTCGGGGGACAAAGTGACAGGTGGTGCATGGTTGTCGTCAGCTCGTGTCGTGAGATGTTGGGTTAAGTCCCGCAACGAGCGCAACCCTTGATCTTAGTTGCCAGCATTAAGTTGGGCACTCTAAGGTGACTGCCGGTGACAAACCGGAGGAAGGTGGGGATGACGTCAAATCATCATGCCCCTTATGACCTGGGCTACACACGTGCTACAATGGATGATACAAAGGGTTGCGAAGCCGCGAGGTGAAGCTAATCTCATAAAATCATTCTCAGTTCGGATTGTAGGCTGCAACTCGCCTACATGAAGCTGGAATCGCTAGTAATCGCGGATCAGCATGCCGCGGTGAATACGTTCCCGGGCCTTGTACACACCGCCCGTCACACCACGAGAGTTTGTAACACCCGAAGTCGGTGGGGTAACCGTAAGGAGCCAGCCGCCTAAGGTGGGACAGATGATTGGGGTGAAGTCGTAACAAGGTAGCCGTATCGGAAGGTGCGGCTGGATCACCTCCTTTCTAAGGAAAATTGCTTGAACCACGTGTTCAGCAACAAACAACGTGACGTCGTTTTGTTCAGTTTTGAAGGTTCATTACGAACTTTCAATAAGAAGTCTTTTGATCACGTCGTGATCATGAGGCAGTTGTTCTTTGAAAACTAGATAGCAAGAATGTTAAGGAAAACAAAGTGTAACACTTTTTGAAATAACCAATACGGTTAAGTTAGAAAGGGCGCACGGTGGATGCCTTGGCACTAGGAGCCGATGAAGGACGGGACTAACACCGATATGCTTCGGGGAGCTGTAAGTAAGCTTTGATCCGGAGATTTCCGAATGGGGAAACCCATCATTCGTAATGGAATGATATCTTCTTCTGAATACATAGGAAGTTGAAGGCAGACCCGGGGAACTGAAACATCTAAGTACCCGGAGGAAAGGAAAGCAAACGCGATTTCCTGAGTAGCGGCGAGCGAAACGGAATTAGCCCAAACCAAGAGGCTTGCCTCTTGGGGTTGTAGGACACTCTATACGGAGTTACAAAGGAACGAGGTAAATGAAGAGGTCTGGAAAGGCCCGTCAAAGAAGGTAACAACCCTGTAGTTGAAACCTGTTCTCTCTTGAGTGGATCCTGAGTACGGCGGAACACGTGAAATTCCGTCGGAAGCAGGGAGGACCATCTCCCAAGGCTAAATACTTCCTAGTGACCGATAGTGAACCAGTACCGTGAGGGAAAGGTGAAAAGCACCCCGGAAGGGGAGTGAAAGAGATCCTGAAACCGTGTGCCTACAAGTAGTCAGAGCCCGTTAACGGGTGATGGCGTGCCTTTTGTAGAATGAACCGGCGAGTTACGATCCCATGCAAGGTTAAGTCGATGAGACGGAGCCGCAGCGAAAGCGAGTCTGAATAGGGCGATTTGAGTATGTGGTCGTAGACCCGAAACCAGGTGATCTACCCATGTCCAGGGTGAAGTTCAGGTAACACTGAATGGAGGCCCGAACCCACGCACGTTGAAAAGTGCGGGGATGAGGTGTGGGTAGCGGAGAAATTCCAATCGAACTTGGAGATAGCTGGTTCTCTCCGAAATAGCTTTAGGGCTAGCCTCAAGGTGAGAGTTTTGGAGGTAGAGCACTGATTGGACTAGGGGCCCCCAACGGGTTACCGAATTCAGTCAAACTCCGAATGCCAAAAACTTATCCTTGGGAGTCAGACTGCGAGTGATAAGATCCGTAGTCAAGAGGGAAACAGCCCAGACCACCAGCTAAGGTCCCAAAGTATACGTTAAGTGGAAAAGGATGTGGAGTTGCTTAGACAACCAGGATGTTGGCTTAGAAGCAGCCACCATTTAAAGAGTGCGTAATAGCTCACTGGTCGAGTGACTCTGCGCCGAAAATGTACCGGGGCTAAACGTATCACCGAAGCTGTGGATTGACATCTATGATGTCAGTGGTAGGAGAGCGTTCTAAGTGCTGTGAAGCTAGACCGTAAGGACTGGTGGAGCGCTTAGAAGTGAGAATGCCGGTATGAGTAGCGAAAGACAAGTGAGAATCTTGTCCACCGAATGCCTAAGGTTTCCTGAGGAAGGCTCGTCCGCTCAGGGTTAGTCGGGACCTAAGCCGAGGCCGAAAGGCGTAGGCGATGGCCAACAGGTTGATATTCCTGTACTACCTCCCCACCGTTTGAGCAATGGGGGGACGCAGGAGGATAGGGTAGGCGCACTGCTGGATATGTGCGTTCAAGCAGTAAGGCTGATGAGTAGGCAAATCCGCTCATCATAAGGCTGAGCTGTGATGACGAGGGAATTATAGTACCGAAGCTCCTGATTTCACACTGCCAAGAAAAGCCTCTAGCGAGGTGGGAGGTACCCGTACCGCAAACCGACACAGGTAGGCGAGGAGAGAATCCTAAGGTGATCGAGAGAACTCTCGTTAAGGAACTCGGCAAAATGACCCCGTAACTTCGGGAGAAGGGGTGCTCTGTTAGGGTGCAAGCCCGAGAGAGCCGCAGTGAATAGGCCCAGGCGACTGTTTAGCAAAAACACAGGTCTCTGCGAAGCCGTAAGGCGAAGTATAGGGGCTGACACCTGCCCGGTGCTGGAAGGTTAAGAGGAGAGGTTAGCGCAAGCGAAGCTTTGAATCGAAGCCCCAGTAAACGGCGGCCGTAACTATAACGGTCCTAAGGTAGCGAAATTCCTTGTCGGGTAAGTTCCGACCCGCACGAAAGGTGTAACGATCTGGGCACTGTCTCAACGAGAGACTCGGTGAAATTATAGTACCTGTGAAGATGCAGGTTACCCGCGACAGGACGGAAAGACCCCGTGGAGCTTTACTGTAGCCTGATATTGAATTTTGGTACAGCTTGTACAGGATAGGTAGGAGCCTGAGAAACCGGAGCGCTAGCTTCGGTGGAGGCGTCGGTGGGATACTACCCTGGCTGTATTGACATTCTAACCCACAGCCCTGATCGGGCTGGGAGACAGTGTCAGGTGGGCAGTTTGACTGGGGCGGTCGCCTCCTAAAGAGTAACGGAGGCGCCCAAAGGTTCCCTCAGAATGGTTGGAAATCATTCGTAGAGTGTAAAGGCACAAGGGAGCTTGACTGCGAGACCTACAAGTCGAGCAGGGACGAAAGTCGGGCTTAGTGATCCGGTGGTTCCGCATGGAAGGGCCATCGCTCAACGGATAAAAGCTACCCCGGGGATAACAGGCTTATCTCCCCCAAGAGTCCACATCGACGGGGAGGTTTGGCACCTCGATGTCGGCTCATCGCATCCTGGGGCTGTAGTCGGTCCCAAGGGTTGGGCTGTTCGCCCATTAAAGCGGTACGCGAGCTGGGTTCAGAACGTCGTGAGACAGTTCGGTCCCTATCCGTCGTGGGCGTAGGAAATTTGAGAGGAGCTGTCCTTAGTACGAGAGGACCGGGATGGACACACCGCTGGTGTACCAGTTGTCTTGCCAAAGGCATCGCTGGGTAGCTATGTGTGGACGGGATAAGTGCTGAAAGCATCTAAGCATGAAGCCCCCCTCAAGATGAGATTTCCCATAGCGCAAGCTAGTAAGATCCCTGAAAGACGATCAGGTAGATAGGTCTGAGGTGGAAGCGTGGCGACACGTGCAGCTGACAGATACTAATCGATCGAGGACTTAACCAAATGCTTTTCCTTAACAATTGTTATCTAGTTTTGAAAGAACAACGTTCTTTCATATAGTCTGGTGATTATGGCAGAGAGGTCACACCCGTTCCCATACCGAACACGGAAGTTAAGCTCTCGAGCGCCGATGGTAGTTGGGGGTTTCCCCCTGTGAGAGTAGGACATCGCCAGGCTGTATCTATCTAATAGATATATTTTTTCATACTTTTGTTCTAATAGAAAATGTTTTTAAAAAACCATTGACAATTAGAAATACAAATGATATGATAGTTAAGTCGCTTACGAGCGAGATGAACTTTGAAAACTGAACAAAACAAGCAAAACGTCAACGTTTTAAAAGTAAGACAACAAATGAGCAAGTCAAACATTTCTTCGGAGAGTTTGATCCTGGCTCAGGACGAACGCTGGCGGCGTGCCTAATACATGCAAGTCGAGCGGACTTGATAGAAGCTTGCTTCTATCAAGTTAGCGGCGGACGGGTGAGTAACACGTGGGTAACCTGCCTGTAAGATGGGGATAACTCCGGGAAACCGGAGCTAATACCGAATAACACTTTCGCTCGCATGAGCGGATGTTAAAAGACGGTTTCGGCTGTCACTTACAGATGGACCCGCGGCGCATTAGCTAGTTGGTGAGGTAACGGCTCACCAAGGCGACGATGCGTAGCCGACCTGAGAGGGTGATCGGCCACACTGGGACTGAGACACGGCCCAGACTCCTACGGGAGGCAGCAGTAGGGAATCTTCCGCAATGGACGAAAGTCTGACGGAGCAACGCCGCGTGAGTGATGAAGGTTTTCGGATCGTAAAACTCTGTTGTTAGGGAAGAACAAGTATGAGAGTAACTGCTCGTACCTTGACGGTACCTAACCAGAAAGCCACGGCTAACTACGTGCCAGCAGCCGCGGTAATACGTAGGTGGCAAGCGTTGTCCGGAATTATTGGGCGTAAAGCGCGCGCAGGCGGTTCCTTAAGTCTGATGTGAAAGCCCACGGCTCAACCGTGGAGGGTCATTGGAAACTGGGGAACTTGAGTGCAGAAGAGGAAAGCGGAATTCCACGTGTAGCGGTGAAATGCGTAGAGATGTGGAGGAACACCAGTGGCGAAGGCGGCTTTCTGGTCTGTAACTGACGCTGAGGCGCGAAAGCGTGGGGAGCAAACAGGATTAGATACCCTGGTAGTCCACGCCGTAAACGATGAGTGCTAAGTGTTAGAGGGTTTCCGCCCTTTAGTGCTGCAGCTAACGCATTAAGCACTCCGCCTGGGGAGTACGGCCGCAAGGCTGAAACTCAAAGGAATTGACGGGGGCCCGCACAAGCGGTGGAGCATGTGGTTTAATTCGAAGCAACGCGAAGAACCTTACCAGGTCTTGACATCCTTTGACCACTCTAGAGATAGAGCTTTCCCCTTCGGGGGACAAAGTGACAGGTGGTGCATGGTTGTCGTCAGCTCGTGTCGTGAGATGTTGGGTTAAGTCCCGCAACGAGCGCAACCCTTGATCTTAGTTGCCAGCATTAAGTTGGGCACTCTAAGGTGACTGCCGGTGACAAACCGGAGGAAGGTGGGGATGACGTCAAATCATCATGCCCCTTATGACCTGGGCTACACACGTGCTACAATGGATGATACAAAGGGTTGCGAAGCCGCGAGGTGAAGCTAATCTCATAAAATCATTCTCAGTTCGGATTGTAGGCTGCAACTCGCCTACATGAAGCTGGAATCGCTAGTAATCGCGGATCAGCATGCCGCGGTGAATACGTTCCCGGGCCTTGTACACACCGCCCGTCACACCACGAGAGTTTGTAACACCCGAAGTCGGTGGGGTAACCGTAAGGAGCCAGCCGCCTAAGGTGGGACAGATGATTGGGGTGAAGTCGTAACAAGGTAGCCGTATCGGAAGGTGCGGCTGGATCACCTCCTTTCTAAGGAAAATTGCTTGAACCACGTGTTCAGCAACAAACAACGTGACGTCGTTTTGTTCAGTTTTGAAGGTTCATTGAGAACTTTCAATAAGAAGTCTTTTGATCACATCGTGATCATGAGGCAGTTGTTCTTTGAAAACTAGATAGCAAGAATGTTAAGGAAAACAAAGTGTAACACTTTTTGAAATAACCAATACGGTTAAGTTAGAAAGGGCGCACGGTGGATGCCTTGGCACTAGGAGCCGATGAAGGACGGGACTAACACCGATATGCTTCGGGGAGCTGTAAGTAAGCTTTGATCCGGAGATTTCCGAATGGGGAAACCCATCATTCGTAATGGAATGATATCTTCTTCTGAATACATAGGAAGTTGAAGGCAGACCCGGGGAACTGAAACATCTAAGTACCCGGAGGAAAGGAAAGCAAACGCGATTTCCTGAGTAGCGGCGAGCGAAACGGAATTAGCCCAAACCAAGAGGCTTGCCTCTTGGGGTTGTAGGACACTCTATACGGAGTTACAAAGGAACGAGGTAAATGAAGAGGTCTGGAAAGGCCCGTCAAAGAAGGTAACAACCCTGTAGTTGAAACCTGTTCTCTCTTGAGTGGATCCTGAGTACGGCGGAACACGTGAAATTCCGTCGGAAGCAGGGAGGACCATCTCCCAAGGCTAAATACTTCCTAGTGACCGATAGTGAACCAGTACCGTGAGGGAAAGGTGAAAAGCACCCCGGAAGGGGAGTGAAAGAGATCCTGAAACCGTGTGCCTACAAGTAGTCAGAGCCCGTTAACGGGTGATGGCGTGCCTTTTGTAGAATGAACCGGCGAGTTACGATCCCATGCAAGGTTAAGTCGATGAGACGGAGCCGCAGCGAAAGCGAGTCTGAATAGGGCGATTTGAGTATGTGGTCGTAGACCCGAAACCAGGTGATCTACCCATGTCCAGGGTGAAGTTCAGGTAACACTGAATGGAGGCCCGAACCCACGCACGTTGAAAAGTGCGGGGATGAGGTGTGGGTAGCGGAGAAATTCCAATCGAACTTGGAGATAGCTGGTTCTCTCCGAAATAGCTTTAGGGCTAGCCTCAAGGTGAGAGTTTTGGAGGTAGAGCACTGATTGGACTAGGGGCCCCCAACGGGTTACCGAATTCAGTCAAACTCCGAATGCCAAAAACTTATCCTTGGGAGTCAGACTGCGAGTGATAAGATCCGTAGTCAAGAGGGAAACAGCCCAGACCACCAGCTAAGGTCCCAAAGTATACGTTAAGTGGAAAAGGATGTGGAGTTGCTTAGACAACCAGGATGTTGGCTTAGAAGCAGCCACCATTTAAAGAGTGCGTAATAGCTCACTGGTCGAGTGACTCTGCGCCGAAAATGTACCGGGGCTAAACGTATCACCGAAGCTGTGGATTGACATCTTATGATGTCAGTGGTAGGAGAGCGTTCTAAGTGCTGTGAAGCTAGACCGTAAGGACTGGTGGAGCGCTTAGAAGTGAGAATGCCGGTATGAGTAGCGAAAGACAAGTGAGAATCTTGTCCACCGAATGCCTAAGGTTTCCTGAGGAAGGCTCGTCCGCTCAGGGTTAGTCGGGACCTAAGCCGAGGCCGAAAGGCGTAGGCGATGGCCAACAGGTTGATATTCCTGTACTACCTCCCCACCGTTTGAGCAATGGGGGGACGCAGGAGGATAGGGTAGGCGCACTGCTGGATATGTGCGTTCAAGCAGTAAGGCTGATGAGTAGGCAAATCCGCTCATCATAAGGCTGAGCTGTGATGACGAGGGAATTATAGTACCGAAGCTCCTGATTTCACACTGCCAAGAAAAGCCTCTAGCGAGGTGGGAGGTACCCGTACCGCAAACCGACACAGGTAGGCGAGGAGAGAATCCTAAGGTGATCGAGAGAACTCTCGTTAAGGAACTCGGCAAAATGACCCCGTAACTTCGGGAGAAGGGGTGCTCTGTTAGGGTGCAAGCCCGAGAGAGCCGCAGTGAATAGGCCCAGGCGACTGTTTAGCAAAAACACAGGTCTCTGCGAAGCCGTAAGGCGAAGTATAGGGGCTGACACCTGCCCGGTGCTGGAAGGTTAAGAGGAGAGGTTAGCGCAAGCGAAGCTTTGAATCGAAGCCCCAGTAAACGGCGGCCGTAACTATAACGGTCCTAAGGTAGCGAAATTCCTTGTCGGGTAAGTTCCGACCCGCACGAAAGGTGTAACGATCTGGGCACTGTCTCAACGAGAGACTCGGTGAAATTATAGTACCTGTGAAGATGCAGGTTACCCGCGACAGGACGGAAAGACCCCGTGGAGCTTTACTGTAGCCTGATATTGAATTTTGGTACAGCTTGTACAGGATAGGTAGGAGCCTGAGAAACCGGAGCGCTAGCTTCGGTGGAGGCGTCGGTGGGATACTACCCTGGCTGTATTGACATTCTAACCCACAGCCCTGATCGGGCTGGGAGACAGTGTCAGGTGGGCAGTTTGACTGGGGCGGTCGCCTCCTAAAGAGTAACGGAGGCGCCCAAAGGTTCCCTCAGAATGGTTGGAAATCATTCGTAGAGTGTAAAGGCACAAGGGAGCTTGACTGCGAGACCTACAAGTCGAGCAGGGACGAAAGTCGGGCTTAGTGATCCGGTGGTTCCGCATGGAAGGGCCATCGCTCAACGGATAAAAGCTACCCCGGGGATAACAGGCTTATCTCCCCCAAGAGTCCACATCGACGGGGAGGTTTGGCACCTCGATGTCGGCTCATCGCATCCTGGGGCTGTAGTCGGTCCCAAGGGTTGGGCTGTTCGCCCATTAAAGCGGTACGCGAGCTGGGTTCAGAACGTCGTGAGACAGTTCGGTCCCTATCCGTCGTGGGCGTAGGAAATTTGAGAGGAGCTGTCCTTAGTACGAGAGGACCGGGATGGACACACCGCTGGTGTACCAGTTGTCTTGCCAAAGGCATCGCTGGGTAGCTATGTGTGGACGGGATAAGTGCTGAAAGCATCTAAGCATGAAGCCCCCCTCAAGATGAGATTTCCCATAGCGCAAGCTAGTAAGATCCCTGAAAGACGATCAGGTAGATAGGTCTGAGGTGGAAGCGTGGCGACACGTGCAGCTGACAGATACTAATCGATCGAGGACTTAACCAAATGCTTTTCCTTAACAATTGTTATCTAGTTTTGAAAGAACAACGTTCTTTCATATAGTCTGGTGATTATGGCAGAGAGGTCACACCCGTTCCCATACCGAACACGGAAGTTAAGCTCTCGAGCGCCGATGGTAGTTGGGGGTTTCCCCCTGTGAGAGTAGGACATCGCCAGGCTGTATCTATCTAATAGATATATTTTTTCATACTTTTGTTCTAATAGAAAATGTTTTTAAAAAACCATTGACAATTAGAAATACAAATGATATGATAGTTAAGTCGCTTACGAGCGAGATGAACTTTGAAAACTGAACAAAACAAGCAAAACGTCAACGTTTTAAAAGTAAGACAACAAATGAGCAAGTCAAACATTTCTTCGGAGAGTTTGATCCTGGCTCAGGACGAACGCTGGCGGCGTGCCTAATACATGCAAGTCGAGCGGACTTGATAGAAGCTTGCTTCTATCAAGTTAGCGGCGGACGGGTGAGTAACACGTGGGTAACCTGCCTGTAAGATGGGGATAACTCCGGGAAACCGGAGCTAATACCGAATAACACTTTCGCTCGCATGAGCGGATGTTAAAAGACGGTTTCGGCTGTCACTTACAGATGGACCCGCGGCGCATTAGCTAGTTGGTGAGGTAACGGCTCACCAAGGCGACGATGCGTAGCCGACCTGAGAGGGTGATCGGCCACACTGGGACTGAGACACGGCCCAGACTCCTACGGGAGGCAGCAGTAGGGAATCTTCCGCAATGGACGAAAGTCTGACGGAGCAACGCCGCGTGAGTGATGAAGGTTTTCGGATCGTAAAACTCTGTTGTTAGGGAAGAACAAGTATGAGAGTAACTGCTCGTACCTTGACGGTACCTAACCAGAAAGCCACGGCTAACTACGTGCCAGCAGCCGCGGTAATACGTAGGTGGCAAGCGTTGTCCGGAATTATTGGGCGTAAAGCGCGCGCAGGCGGTTCCTTAAGTCTGATGTGAAAGCCCACGGCTCAACCGTGGAGGGTCATTGGAAACTGGGGAACTTGAGTGCAGAAGAGGAAAGCGGAATTCCACGTGTAGCGGTGAAATGCGTAGAGATGTGGAGGAACACCAGTGGCGAAGGCGGCTTTCTGGTCTGTAACTGACGCTGAGGCGCGAAAGCGTGGGGAGCAAACAGGATTAGATACCCTGGTAGTCCACGCCGTAAACGATGAGTGCTAAGTGTTAGAGGGTTTCCGCCTTTAGTGCTGCAGCTAACGCATTAAGCACTCCGCCTGGGGAGTACGGCCGCAAGGCTGAAACTCAAAGGAATTGACGGGGGCCCGCACAAGCGGTGGAGCATGTGGTTTAATTCGAAGCAACGCGAAGAACCTTACCAGGTCTTGACATCCTTTGACCACTCTAGAGATAGAGCTTTCCCCTTCGGGGGACAAAGTGACAGGTGGTGCATGGTTGTCGTCAGCTCGTGTCGTGAGATGTTGGGTTAAGTCCCGCAACGAGCGCAACCCTTGATCTTAGTTGCCAGCATTAAGTTGGGCACTCTAAGGTGACTGCCGGTGACAAACCGGAGGAAGGTGGGGATGACGTCAAATCATCATGCCCCTTATGACCTGGGCTACACACGTGCTACAATGGATGATACAAAGGGTTGCGAAGCCGCGAGGTGAAGCTAATCTCATAAAATCATTCTCAGTTCGGATTGTAGGCTGCAACTCGCCTACATGAAGCTGGAATCGCTAGTAATCGCGGATCAGCATGCCGCGGTGAATACGTTCCCGGGCCTTGTACACACCGCCCGTCACACCACGAGAGTTTGTAACACCCGAAGTCGGTGGGGTAACCGTAAGGAGCCAGCCGCCTAAGGTGGGACAGATGATTGGGGTGAAGTCGTAACAAGGTAGCCGTATCGGAAGGTGCGGCTGGATCACCTCCTTTCTAAGGAAAATTGCTTGAACCACGTGTTCAGCAACAAACAACGTGACGTCGTTTTGTTCAGTTTTGAAGGTTCATTGAGAACTTTCAATAAGAAGTCTTTTGATCACGTCGTGATCATGAGGCAGTTGTTCTTTGAAAACTAGATAGCAAGAATGTTAAGGAAAACAAAGTGTAACACTTTTTGAAATAACCAATACGGTTAAGTTAGAAAGGGCGCACGGTGGATGCCTTGGCACTAGGAGCCGATGAAGGACGGGACTAACACCGATATGCTTCGGGGAGCTGTAAGTAAGCTTTGATCCGGAGATTTCCGAATGGGGAAACCCATCATTCGTAATGGAATGATATCTTCTTCTGAATACATAGGAAGTTGAAGGCAGACCCGGGGAACTGAAACATCTAAGTACCCGGAGGAAAGGAAAGCAAACGCGATTTCCTGAGTAGCGGCGAGCGAAACGGAATTAGCCCAAACCAAGAGGCTTGCCTCTTGGGGTTGTAGGACACTCTATACGGAGTTACAAAGGAACGAGGTAAATGAAGAGGTCTGGAAAGGCCCGTCAAAGAAGGTAACAACCCTGTAGTTGAAACCTCGTTCTCTCTTGAGTGGATCCTGAGTACGGCGGAACACGTGAAATTCCGTCGGAAGCAGGGAGGACCATCTCCCAAGGCTAAATACTTCCTAGTGACCGATAGTGAACCAGTACCGTGAGGGAAAGGTGAAAAGCACCCCGGAAGGGGAGTGAAAGAGATCCTGAAACCGTGTGCCTACAAGTAGTCAGAGCCCGTTAACGGGTGATGGCGTGCCTTTTGTAGAATGAACCGGCGAGTTACGATCCCATGCAAGGTTAAGTCGATGAGACGGAGCCGCAGCGAAAGCGAGTCTGAATAGGGCGATTTGAGTATGTGGTCGTAGACCCGAAACCAGGTGATCTACCCATGTCCAGGGTGAAGTTCAGGTAACACTGAATGGAGGCCCGAACCCACGCACGTTGAAAAGTGCGGGGATGAGGTGTGGGTAGCGGAGAAATTCCAATCGAACTTGGAGATAGCTGGTTCTCTCCGAAATAGCTTTAGGGCTAGCCTCAAGGTGAGAGTTTTGGAGGTAGAGCACTGATTGGACTAGGGGCCCCCAACGGGTTACCGAATTCAGTCAAACTCCGAATGCCAAAAACTTATCCTTGGGAGTCAGACTGCGAGTGATAAGATCCGTAGTCAAGAGGGAAACAGCCCAGACCACCAGCTAAGGTCCCAAAGTATACGTTAAGTGGAAAAGGATGTGGAGTTGCTTAGACAACCAGGATGTTGGCTTAGAAGCAGCCACCATTTAAAGAGTGCGTAATAGCTCACTGGTCGAGTGACTCTGCGCCGAAAATGTACCGGGGCTAAACGTATCACCGAAGCTGTGGATTGACATCTTATGATGTCAGTGGTAGGAGAGCGTTCTAAGTGCTGTGAAGCTAGACCGTAAGGACTGGTGGAGCGCTTAGAAGTGAGAATGCCGGTATGAGTAGCGAAAGACAAGTGAGAATCTTGTCCACCGAATGCCTAAGGTTTCCTGAGGAAGGCTCGTCCGCTCAGGGTTAGTCGGGACCTAAGCCGAGGCCGAAAGGCGTAGGCGATGGCCAACAGGTTGATATTCCTGTACTACCTCCCCACCGTTTGAGCAATGGGGGGACGCAGGAGGATAGGGTAGGCGCACTGCTGGATATGTGCGTTCAAGCAGTAAGGCTGATGAGTAGGCAAATCCGCTCATCATAAGGCTGAGCTGTGATGACGAGGGAATTATAGTACCGAAGCTCCTGATTTCACACTGCCAAGAAAAGCCTCTAGCGAGGTGGGAGGTACCCGTACCGCAAACCGACACAGGTAGGCGAGGAGAGAATCCTAAGGTGATCGAGAGAACTCTCGTTAAGGAACTCGGCAAAATGACCCCGTAACTTCGGGAGAAGGGGTGCTCTGTTAGGGTGCAAGCCCGAGAGAGCCGCAGTGAATAGGCCCAGGCGACTGTTTAGCAAAAACACAGGTCTCTGCGAAGCCGTAAGGCGAAGTATAGGGGCTGACACCTGCCCGGTGCTGGAAGGTTAAGAGGAGAGGTTAGCGCAAGCGAAGCTTTGAATCGAAGCCCCAGTAAACGGCGGCCGTAACTATAACGGTCCTAAGGTAGCGAAATTCCTTGTCGGGTAAGTTCCGACCCGCACGAAAGGTGTAACGATCTGGGCACTGTCTCAACGAGAGACTCGGTGAAATTATAGTACCTGTGAAGATGCAGGTTACCCGCGACAGGACGGAAAGACCCCGTGGAGCTTTACTGTAGCCTGATATTGAATTTTGGTACAGCTTGTACAGGATAGGTAGGAGCCTGAGAAACCGGAGCGCTAGCTTCGGTGGAGGCGTCGGTGGGATACTACCCTGGCTGTATTGACATTCTAACCCACAGCCCTGATCGGGCTGGGAGACAGTGTCAGGTGGGCAGTTTGACTGGGGCGGTCGCCTCCTAAAGAGTAACGGAGGCGCCCAAAGGTTCCCTCAGAATGGTTGGAAATCATTCGTAGAGTGTAAAGGCACAAGGGAGCTTGACTGCGAGACCTACAAGTCGAGCAGGGACGAAAGTCGGGCTTAGTGATCCGGTGGTTCCGCATGGAAGGGCCATCGCTCAACGGATAAAAGCTACCCCGGGGATAACAGGCTTATCTCCCCCAAGAGTCCACATCGACGGGGAGGTTTGGCACCTCGATGTCGGCTCATCGCATCCTGGGGCTGTAGTCGGTCCCAAGGGTTGGGCTGTTCGCCCATTAAAGCGGTACGCGAGCTGGGTTCAGAACGTCGTGAGACAGTTCGGTCCCTATCCGTCGTGGGCGTAGGAAATTTGAGAGGAGCTGTCCTTAGTACGAGAGGACCGGGATGGACACACCGCTGGTGTACCAGTTGTCTTGCCAAAGGCATCGCTGGGTAGCTATGTGTGGACGGGATAAGTGCTGAAAGCATCTAAGCATGAAGCCCCCCTCAAGATGAGATTTCCCATAGCGCAAGCTAGTAAGATCCCTGAAAGACGATCAGGTAGATAGGTCTGAGGTGGAAGCGTGGCGACACGTGCAGCTGACAGATACTAATCGATCGAGGACTTAACCAAATGCTTTTCCTTAACAATTGTTATCTAGTTTTGAAAGAACAACGTTCTTTCATATAGTCTGGTGATTATGGCAGAGAGGTCACACCCGTTCCCATACCGAACACGGAAGTTAAGCTCTCGAGCGCCGATGGTAGTTGGGGGTTTCCCCCTGTGAGAGTAGGACATCGCCAGGCACGCTTAAAAGGTTAGTCATTTGACTAGCCTTTTTTTGTTTTTATTTTTAACGTGTTACAGGTTACAATAATGAGTATACAATAAAACTAATTTACTTCTTTAGGAGGATATTGCTTGAAAAAGAAATTTGAAGTGCTGAAAGGTGAAACAATTGATCAATGCTTAGATCGTATGAAAGAAGAAGGATTCATGCCGATTAAGCGAATGGAAAAGCCCATCTTTGAAGAGGTCATCGAAAACGGAAAAAAAGAGACCGTTCCAGTTGGTCGTCAAATTATATTTGAAGGGAAATCACTCTAAAATACGAACAATCATATAAACGTATAAATATAAAGTTCGATAATTGTTGACTTTTTGCCACCTGGTTGTTAAGATAAGGGTGCTGAAACGAATAAACCTCATATAATAGTAGGGATATGGCCTACGAGTTTCTACCCAATTACCGTAAATGATTGGACTATGAGGGAAAGTACGGTTTATAACGTTTAGGTCACAAAGAGCTTAATTTTCCTAAACCAAGGTAGACGTATGCTTTCTCTCGAAAGTGTATGTTTGCCTTGGTTTTTTTATTTATTACGTAAAAAAGTGGGGACAGCTAATATGAAACCAGAAGTTGCAGTAATTATGGGAAGTACGTCAGATTGGGAAACGATGAAGCATGGCTGTGAAGTGTTAGAGGAGCTTGGAATTGGATATGAAAAAAAGGTCGTATCAGCTCATCGTACACCAGATTACATGTTTGAATACGCTGGGACGGCTCATGAGCGAGGAATAAAAGTCATTATTGCAGGTGCAGGTGGAGCGGCTCACCTACCTGGGATGGTAGCTGCGAAAACGATTGTTCCTGTCATTGGGGTTCCGGTGAAAAGCAGCACGTTAAACGGCTTAGATTCGCTTTTATCGATTGTTCAAATGCCTGGAGGCGTTCCAGTAGCCACTGTAGCAATTGGAAAGGCGGGGGCTACAAATGCAGGGCTACTAGCCGCACAGATCCTAGCAACTCATAATGAAGAGTTAGCGAATACCCTTTTAAATAGAAGAGAACAAACTAGACAACAAGTATTAGAAAGTGGTGATCAGCTTGTCTTATAAGTTTATAGCTCCTGGTAGTGTCATTGGAATTATTGGCGGCGGTCAATTAGGACGCATGATGGGAATCGCAGCGAAGGAGATGGGCTATCGCATTGCTGTATTAGATCCTGTTGAAGATTCACCGTGTGGACAAATTGCAGACATCAAAGTTATTGGAAACTATGATGATCAAGCATCCATTCGTGAACTGGCAGAAGTATCAGATGTCGTCACATACGAATTCGAAAATATTAACGCCGAAATGCTCAATTGGTTAGAAGAGAATGCGTACGTTCCTCAGGGAAGTCACCTTCTAACCGTTACACAAAATCGTGAGCTTGAAAAGAAAACGATTGTGGAATGCGACTTAAAAGTTCCTTATTATGAAATTGTTCATAACGAGACAGAATTCTTTCAAGCGATAGAAAAGGTTGGTTTACCTTGTGTGATTAAAACTTGCCGCGGAGGATACGATGGTAAGGGGCAGATTCTTTTGCGTAAGAAAGAAGATTTACCTGCTGGATTAGAGCTTGCTCAGAAGACGACTTGTATTGTAGAAGAGTGGATGACAATTGATAAGGAAATCTCGGTTATTGTTCAACGTAATGGTAGAGGCGAAACGGTTTGCCTTCCTGTTGCTGAGAACATTCACCGACATCATATTCTTCATCAGACAATCGTTCCAGCAAGAATCTCACCTGTACAAGAGTCTCAGGCAACGGAATATGCGATCCAACTAGCAGATTCCTTAAAATTAATCGGGACGCTTGCAGTAGAGATGTTTGTGAACGGAGATGGAGAGATTTATATTAATGAGATGGCTCCGCGTCCACATAACTCTGGTCACTTTTCAATTAATGCTTGCCGAACGTCGCAATTCCAGCAGCACATCAGAGCGATCTGCAACTGGCCGCTATCATCTACGCAGTTAGTACAATCTGCCGTAATGATTAATCTGCTGGGAGAGCATATGGAGAACCTTGAAGCAAAAATCGAATATTTAAACCATTCTCATCTTCATTTGTACGGAAAAAATGAAGCGAAATTGAAGAGAAAAATGGGACATATTACGGTAATTGCTGATAAGATAGATGAGGCGCTATTAAAAGCCGAATCATTAGAATTATGGACAAGAACGGAGGAACCAGCAAAATGATTGAACGTTATACTCGCCCAGAGATGGGAGCGATTTGGACAGAGGAAAACCGCTTTAATGCTTGGTTAGAGGTGGAGATTTTAGCTTGTGAAGCTTGGGCAGAACTAGGTGCTATTCCAAAGGAAGACGTTGCTCTTCTTCGTCAGAATGCATCATTTAATGTAGATCGCATCAAGGAAATTGAAGAAGAAACTCGCCATGACGTAGTAGCCTTCACTCGTGCAGTATCTGAAACGTTAGGTGAAGAGCGTAAATGGGTTCATTATGGCTTAACTTCTACAGACGTAGTCGATACGGCTTTATCATATGTATTAAAGCAAGCGAACGATATCTTAGTGAAAGATTTAGAACGCTTTGTCATCATTTTAAAAGAAAAAGCACAAGAACATAAGCACACAGTGATGATGGGACGTACGCACGGTGTACATGCTGAGCCAACAACGTTCGGCTTGAAGCTTGGCCTGTGGTATGAAGAAATGAAGCGCAACTTAGAGCGCTTTAAGCGTGCCGCAGAAGAAGTTGAATTCGGTAAAATCTCTGGAGCTGTTGGAACATTTGCGAACATCGATCCGTTCGTTGAGAAATACGTGTGTGAAAAGCTAGGATTACAACCAGCACCAATTTCAACGCAAACACTACAACGTGATCGTCACGCGCACTACATGTCTGTGTTAGCATTAATTGCTACTTCAATCGAGAAGTTCGCTGTAGAAATTCGTGGACTTCAAAAGAGTGAAACGCGTGAAGTAGAGGAGTTCTTTGCAAAAGGACAAAAAGGATCTTCTGCTATGCCTCATAAACGTAACCCAATCGGTTCTGAAAATATGACAGGTCTTGCACGTGTGATTCGCGGATACATGGCGACGGCTTATGACAATGTACCGTTATGGCATGAGCGTGACATTTCCCATTCATCTGCAGAACGTATCATTCTTCCCGATGCTACGATTGCATTGAACTATATGCTGAATCGTTTCGGAAATATCGTGAAGAATTTAACGGTCTTCCCAGAAAACATGAAGCGTAACATGGACCGTACGTTAGGTCTTATTTATTCTCAGCGCGTTCTTCTTGCTTTAATTGATGCAGGAATGACTCGTGAAGAAGCATATGACACGGTTCAACCAAAAGCAATGGAAGCATGGGAAATGCAAGTACCGTTCCGCTCTCTTGTTGAAAAAGAAGAGAAAATTACAAGTCGCTTATCGGCAGCGCAATTAGATGACTGCTTCGACTACAACTATCATCTAAAAAATGTCGACATGATCTTTGAACGATTAGGACTATAACAGGATGTGAAGGATAGGCAAAGCCTAGCTTTGCCTTCTGCCACGATATCATATCAGAATATTCAGTGATTTGGAGGTTTTTTTGTGGAAAAAGGCGATCTGCTATATGAGGGAAAAGCAAAGCGAATTTATGCAACAAGTGAAGATCAGCTTTTATGGCTGGAGTACAAAAATGATGCGACAGCTTTTAACGGTCAAAAGAAAGCAGAGATTGATGGAAAAGCGGTACTAAACAACGAGATTAGTAGTTTACTATTCGATATGCTCCACGAGAACGATATTTCTACACATTTTGTTCAAAAGCTGTCAACGAACGAACAGCTTGTGAAGCAAGTAACCATTATTCCATTAGAAGTCGTTGTTCGAAACATTGCAGCGGGCAGCATGGCAAAGAGACTAGGAATGGCAGAAGGGCTACCCCTTAAAACACCAATCGTTGAATTTTATTACAAAGACGATGAGCTAGGTGATCCGCTTATTACAGATGATCATGCACTGATGCTAAATTTAGCAACAGAAGCTGAACTGGCATTTTTAAAAGAATCAGCGCGAAAAATTAACGATATACTTATTCCATTCTTTAAGGATAAAAACATTATCTTGGTAGACTTTAAGCTCGAATTTGGTCGTACCAAAGACGGCAAGATCATTTTAGCGGACGAAATTTCGCCGGATACGTGCCGCTTTTGGGATGCGAAAACAAAGCAAAAATTAGATAAAGATGTATTCAGACGTGACTTAGGAAGTTTAACAGAAGCGTACGAAGAAATTTTAACGAGAATCGGGGGAGACGTATGTACAAAGTAAAAGTATTCGTCACATTAAGAGAAAGTGTATTAGATCCACAAGGAACGGCTGTAAAAAGCTCTCTACATCGCATGAGCTACAACGAAGTAGACGATGTTCGCATCGGGAAATACCTAGAGCTAACGATTGAAAAGACGGAACAAGATCTTGATACACGTGTTCGTGAAATGTGTGAGAAGCTGCTTGTAAATACAGTTATTGAAGACTATCGCTATGAAGTAGAGGAGGGTGTTCCTCAGTGAAATTTGCAGTCATCGTATTTCCAGGCTCTAACTGTGATGTAGATATGTTTCACGCCGTTAAAGATGAACTCGGCGAGGAAGTTGAATATGTGTGGCACGATCAGGAAAGCTTAGAAAGCTTTGACGGGGTATTACTTCCTGGGGGCTTTTCTTACGGAGACTATCTTCGTTCGGGGGCTATCGCTCGCTTTTCAAATGTTATGCCAGAAGTCATTCGTTTAGCAAAAGAGGGAAAACCTGTACTCGGAGTATGTAACGGATTTCAAATTCTCTTAGAAGCAGGCTTGCTTCCTGGAGCGATGCGTCGAAATGATAGCCTAAAATTTATTTGTAAGCCAATTAATTTGAAAGTTGCTAATAATAAAACGATATTTACATCTGGGTATGAAAAAGACGAAGTGATTTCCATTCCAGTCGCTCATGGAGAAGGAAATTATTATTGTGACGAAGCAACTCTTCAACAATTAAAAGACAATAACCAAATCGTCTTTCATTATGCAACAGAAAATCCGAACGGTAGTTTAGAAGATATTGCGGGCATTACGAATGAAAGAGGAAACGTTCTTGGAATGATGCCACATCCAGAACGAGCAGTAGATTCATTACTTGGCAGTGCAGACGGTCTAAAAATGTTTCAATCGATTGTAAAGCAGTGGAGGGAAAAACATGTCGTTACTTCTTGAACCAAATGTTGAACAAATCAAAGCAGATAAAGTGTATCGCGAAATGGGTCTTACAGACGAAGAATTTGCTAGCGTTGAAAAGATTCTTGGTAGATTGCCAAACTATACGGAAACAGGATTATTTTCAGTTATGTGGTCAGAGCATTGCAGTTATAAAAACTCAAAGCCTGTGCTGAAAAAGTTCCCTGTAACGGGTGAGAAAGTGCTGCAAGGTCCTGGTGAAGGGGCTGGAATTGTAGACATTGGTGATAATCAGGCAGTGGTATTTAAAATTGAGAGTCATAACCATCCATCAGCTATTGAGCCTTATCAAGGTGCTGCAACGGGCGTGGGTGGAATCATTCGTGACGTGTTCTCAATGGGGGCACGACCAATTGCCATTTTAAATTCACTTCGATTTGGAGAACTAACATCACCACGCGTTCGCCATTTGTTTGAAGAAGTAGTAGCAGGTATTGCAGGGTATGGAAACTGCATTGGAATTCCAACGGTGGGCGGAGAGATTCAATTCGAATCGTCTTACGATGGAAATCCACTCGTAAACGCCATGTGCGTAGGATTAATTAACCATGAAGACATTAAAAAGGGTCAGGCAAAAGGTGTTGGGAATACCGTGATGTACGTAGGTGCTAAAACAGGGCGCGACGGTATTCACGGTGCGACATTTGCTTCTGAAGAGCTATCGGATCAATCAGAAGAGAAGCGCCCAGCCGTTCAAGTAGGCGACCCGTTTATGGAGAAGCTTTTATTAGAGGCATGCTTAGAACTTATTAAGCTTGATAGTTTAGTAGGAATTCAAGATATGGGGGCAGCGGGATTAACAAGTTCATCTGCCGAAATGGCAAGTAAAGCAGGATCAGGCATCGAGTTAAACCTAGACCTTATTCCACAGCGTGAAACAGGCATGACCGCTTATGAAATGATGCTTTCTGAGTCACAGGAGCGCATGTTAATCGTCGTTGAAAAAGGCCGTGAGCAAGAAATCGTGGACCTATTTACGAAGTACGGATTAGAAGCGGTATCTGTTGGAGTCGTAACGGATGATAAAAAGCTTCGCTTGACGCACAAAGGAGAAGTAGTTGCAGACGTTCCTGTTGATGCACTTGCAGAAGAGGCACCGGTTTACCATAAACCATCAGCTGAGCCGGCTTATTACCGTGAATTCCAAGAAATGAACGACTATCAGCCAGTAGTTGAAAATCATGAGGAAATGCTAAAAATATTGCTTTCTCAATCAACGATTGCAAGTAAGGAATGGGTCTATAATCAGTACGATTATATGGTGCGTACGAGCACGGTTGTTTCACCAGGATCAGACGCAGCTGTCGTTCGTGTACGAGGAACGAACAAGGCCCTAGCGATGACGACAGACTGTAATTCTCGCTATTTATACTTAGATCCAGAAGTCGGAGGCAAAATTGCGGTGGCAGAGGCAGCGCGTAATATCGTTTGTTCTGGAGCGCAGCCACTTGCGATTACGGACTGCTTGAACTTCGGAAACCCTGAAAAGCCAGAAATCTTTTGGCAAATTGAAAAGTCTGTTGACGGTATGAGTGAAGCATGTCGCGTGCTTTCAACACCGGTTATCGGTGGGAACGTTTCATTGTATAACGAAACAAAAGGTGAAGCAATTTACCCAACGCCTGTTGTCGGAATGGTCGGCCTTATTGAAGACCTTGCACACATCACAACACAAGCGTTCAAACAAGAAGGAGACCTTGTCTACGTTCTTGGGGAAACACGTCCTGAATTTAGCGGAAGTGAGCTTCAAAAGGTACTAGAAGGACGTCTATTCGGTAAAGCGCCAGCACTGGATCTAGATACGGAGCTTCGTCATCAAAAGCAGCTGTTAACGGCGATTCGTTCTGGTTTAGTCGCATCTGCACACGATGTAGCAGAAGGTGGTCTAGGTGTGGCACTTGCAGAATCAACATTTGGAACAAACGGACTAGGCGTAACTGTAAGCCTACCTGGAGAGGCAACAACGGCACTATTTAGCGAATCACAATCTCGTTTTGTCGTAACCGTTCGCCCTGAGAATCAAGCGAAGTTTGAAGAATTCGTTCAGGCAACATTAATTGGTTACGTAACGGCAGATCACACTGTAACCATTCAAAATGAAGCAGGTGAAACATACCTTCAATCAGATGTGAAGCAACTCGAAGATGCTTGGAAAGGAGCTATTTCATGTTTGCTGAAATAAAAGGTCTAAATGAAGAATGTGGAGTGTTTGGGATTTGGGGGCACGAAACGGCCTCACAAATTACGTATTATGGTCTTCATAGCTTACAGCACCGTGGTCAAGAGGGTGCTGGGGTTGCTGTGACAAACGGCGAAAAAGTGAGTGTTGTAAAAGGAACAGGACTTGTAACAGAGATTTTCGGACACGGTGAATTAAATCAATTGCACAACGGTCGAGGTGCGATTGGACACGTACGTTATGCAACAGCAGGAGGAGGCGGCTATGAGAACGTTCAGCCGCTTCACTTCCGCTCACATGAGGGAAGCATTGCACTTGCTCATAACGGAAACATCGTTAATGCCAATGCCTTAAAGCATCAGCTTGAAAGCCAAGGAAGTATTTTTCAATCGACGTCTGATACTGAAGTGCTTGCGCATTTAATCAAACGCAGCGGTTATCGCTTATTAAAAGACAAGTTGAAAAATGCCTTAACAATGGTGAAGGGTGCCTATGCGTTCGTTATTTTAACGGAAACAGAAATGATGGTTGCTCTTGATCCGAACGGATTACGTCCCCTTTCTATCGGACGAATGGGCGATGCGTATGTCGTTGCTTCGGAAACATGTGCATTTGACGTAGTGGGCGCCGTATACGAAAGAGACGTTGAGCCTGGTGAGCTAATCGTTATTAACGACGAAGGCATGACGTCAGAGAAGTTTTCTTTATCGAATAACCGTGCTATTTGTAGCATGGAATACATTTACTTTTCTCGCCCTGACAGTAACGTTGACGGAATTAACGTTCACTCGGCGCGTAAAAATCTAGGCAAGCAGCTAGCAATTGAAAATCCGATTGAAGCAGACGTTGTAACAGGTGTACCTGATTCTAGTATTTCTGCTGCCATTGGGTTTGCCGAGCAGTCTGGTATTCCATACGAGCTTGGGTTGATTAAAAATCGTTATGTTGGTCGCACATTTATTCAACCATCACAAGAGCTTCGTGAACAAGGGGTTAAGATGAAGCTATCTCCGGTTCGTAAAATCGTAGAAGGAAAACGTGTCGTAATGGTCGATGATTCCATTGTTCGTGGTACAACGAGCCGTCGCATTGTGTCCATGCTTCGTGAAGCTGGTGCAACTGAAGTACACGTGCGAATCAGCTCACCGCCAATTAAGAATCCGTGCTTTTACGGAATCGATACATCTACACACGAAGAACTGATTGCCTCTACGTATTCTGTGGAAGAAATTCGCAAGCTGATTGGGGCAGATACGCTTGAATTCCTAAGCCCTGAAGGAATGGTAGACGCGATCGGACGACCGTATGAAGGGAAATATCGCGGTCAGTGTATGGCGTGTTTCAATGGTCAATACCCGACTGAGATTTATCCAGATACGGTATTACCTCATGAGAAAGAAGAAGTGAACTGTTAATTTTACCTTAATAAAAGGAGTGGCAACATGTCATATTCATATAAAGAAGCAGGAGTCGATATTCACGCTGGATACGAAGCCGTTGAGCGCATGAAAAAGCACGTTCGTCGTACGATGAGACCTGGAGTAATGGGTAGCGTTGGTGGATTTGGTGGGATGTTTGATTTATCGTCTCTTCAGTTAAAAGAGCCTGTCCTTGTGTCAGGAACAGATGGGGTAGGAACGAAGCTCATGCTTGCATTCCTCATGAATAAGCACGACACGATCGGCATTGATGCTGTAGCGATGTGCGTAAATGATGTCGTTGTCCAAGGCGCAGAACCTCTTTACTTTCTTGATTATATTGCGTGTGGAAAAGCCATTCCTGAAAAAATTGAAAGCATCGTAAAGGGAGTGGCAGACGGCTGTGAGCAGGCTGGATGTGCACTAGTTGGTGGTGAAACGGCCGAAATGCCCGGATTATATGACGACAGTGAATATGACCTTGCTGGCTTCTCTGTCGGAGCGGTTGAGAAGGCAGAGATTATTACCGGTGAGAACATTGAGGCTGGCAATATTTTAGTAGGTATTACCTCAAGCGGCATTCATAGCAACGGCTACTCGCTTGTTCGAAAAGTACTTCTTCAAGATGCCAACTTAGATTTACATGAAGTATATGACGGGCTAGAGCTTCCATTAGGGGAAGAGTTACTGAAGCCGACAAAAATCTATGTTAAGGCAGCGCTGGCTGCGTTAAAAGCAGGGCGTGTGAACGGGATGGCCCACATTACGGGCGGCGGCTTTGTTGAAAATATTCCTCGTATGCTTCCTGAAGGTCTAGGAGTCGATATTGATTTTGGGTCATGGCCAATTCCAGCTATTTTTAATTTCATTCAACAGCACGGGGAGCTTCAGCAACAAGAAATGTTTGAAGTGTTTAATATGGGGATTGGGTTTGTGTTAGCAGTGAAAACAGAGGATGCACCAGAGATTATGAGGGCTATTGAAGAGTTAGGAGAACAAGCTTTCATTATTGGGCGTGTAACGAGTGAAGAAGGCGTTCACTTCGGTGGAGGGAAGATGGAATGATAAAAATTGCCGTCTTTGCTTCAGGAAGCGGAAGCAACTTTCAAGCAATCGTCGATTCAATTCAAAAAGGGGAGCTTGAAGCTGAGCTTTCCTTACTTGTTTGTGATAAGCCAGGGGCAAAAGTAGTCGAGAGAGCGCAGGAAGCGAACATTAATACGCTTGTTTTATCTCCAAAAGGATACAAAGATAAAGCTGCGTATGAGGGTGCGATTCTTCAGCAACTAAGAGAGCATAACGTTGAATTTCTTGTACTAGCAGGTTACATGAGATTAATTGGTGATGTACTCCTTGAGGCATTTTCAAATCGAATTGTGAACCTCCATCCATCGATCCTGCCGTCTTTCCCAGGAAAAGATGCGGTCGGTCAAGCATTAGAGGCAGGGGTGAGGCTTACAGGTATTACAATTCACTATGTAGATGAAGGAATGGATACAGGGCCAATCATTGCGCAATTTTCTGTTCCGATTCATGAGAACGATGAACGTGAGCAGGTCGAAGAGCGAATTCATGCGCTTGAGCATGAGTTTTATCCAAAGACACTACAAGAATTATTTCAGCGTATCTACGTAAGAAATCTTGATTAAAACATTTTAATACTTTACCATGGTAATATAATAAAACAAGTAGAATTTGCATGGAGGGATTAACAAATGGCTAAAAAGCGCGCATTGATCAGCGTTTCAGATAAAACAGGGATTGTAGAATTGGTACAAGAGTTAGTGAAACTAGATGTCGAAATCGTTTCGACTGGTGGAACGAAACGTACGTTAGAGGAGAATGGTATTGATGTAATGGGGATATCTGAAGTAACGGGCTTTCCTGAGATTATGGACGGTCGCGTAAAAACACTTCACCCAAACGTACACGGTGGCTTACTAGCCCTTCGTGCAAATGAGGATCATCAAAAGCAGCTCGCTGAGCATGGCATCACGCCAATTGATATTGTCGTAGTGAATTTATATCCGTTCCAACAAACGATCGAAAAAGAGAACGTAACATTAGAAGATGCGATTGAAAACATCGATATCGGTGGACCAACAATGCTTCGTTCGGCTGCCAAAAACTATCAATCTGTTACGGTTTTAGTAGATCCTACCGATTATGCGGGTGTTGTAGAGGAACTACAATCCGGGGCTGTTTCATTTGAAACAAATCAGCGTCTAGCAGCAAAGGTATTCCGTCATACCGCTTCTTATGATGCACTTATCGCGGAGTATTTAACAGATATCGTGGGCGAAGAGGCACCTGAAAAAGTTACGGTAACTTTTGAAAAGGTACAAGGTCTACGCTACGGGGAGAACCCTCATCAAAAAGCTTCCTTCTATAAAAAGCCGTTAGCTAAAAAAGGCTCGATTGCAACAGCGAAGCAGCTTCACGGAAGAGAGCTTTCCTATAACAACATTAACGATGCAAATGCGGCGCTTCAAATTTTAAAAGAGTTTAATGACGCTGCGGTTGTCGCGGTTAAGCATATGAATCCATGTGGTGTTGGCGTTGGGAATACGATTGAAGATGCTTACCAAAAGGCATACGAAGCAGATCCGACGTCTATCTTCGGGGGAATTATTGCGGCTAATAAACCAATTGACCGTGCAACGGCTGAAAAAATGCATGAAATCTTTTTAGAGATTATTATCGCACCAGCGTTCGATGAAGAAGCGTTAGAAGTATTAACATCTAAAAAGAATCTTCGTCTGCTTACGATTGAGCTAGATGGTGAAAAGGTACAAGAACAGCAGCTTACTTCTATTCAAGGCGGCTTATTACGCCAAGATCTTGATACACATGGATTCGACGATGCGACGATTACAGTGGCGACAAAGCGTGAACCAACGGAACAAGAATGGGCTGATTTGAAGCTTGCTTGGAAAGTAGTCAAGCACGTGAAATCAAATGCCATTGTGTTAGCAAAAGATAACATGACAGTTGGTGTAGGAGCAGGCCAAATGAACCGCGTTGGTTCAGCAAATATTGCGATTAACCAAGCTGGGGAAAAAGCACAGGGATCTGCTCTAGGGTCTGACGCATTCTTCCCAATGGGCGATACAGTTGAAGCCGCTGCAAAAGCAGGCGTTACGGCTATTATTCAGCCAGGTGGATCTATTCGTGACGAAGAATCGATTGAAAAAGCGGACGAGTACGGTATTGCAATGGTCTTCACAGGAATGAGACACTTTAAACATTAATAAAGAGGTGAGCGGGGATGAATGTTTTAGTAATTGGAAAAGGCGGGCGTGAGCATACGATCGCATGGAAGGTAGCGCAAAGTTCTTTAGTAGATACAACCTTTGTCGCACCTGGAAATGCAGGAATGACAGATGTAGCGACACTCGTTCCTATTCAAGAGAATGAACATGAGAAGCTCATTGCATTTGCGAAAGAAAATGATGTACAGCTAACCATTGTTGGACCTGAGGTGCCTCTTATGAATGGGATTGTCGATGATTTTGAAGAGGCAGGGTTAACGGTATTCGGGCCGCATCAAAGCGGAGCGATGATTGAAGGAAGTAAAGCATTCGCGAAAGAACTGATGGCGAAGTATGATATTCCGACCTCCTTTTATGAGGTATTTACAAGCTTTGAGGATGCGAAGAAGTACGTGGAACAGCAAGGGGCTCCCATTGTGATTAAAGCAGATGGCCTTGCAGCTGGAAAGGGTGTTACCGTTGCTTTTACGGTTGAAGAAGCGGTGGAGGCACTTCAAGATATTCTCGTTTACGATAAGTTTGCAGGTGCGGGAAGTAAAGTAGTCATCGAAGAATTTTTAGCAGGTGAAGAGTTTTCATTAATGGCATTCGTGCAAGGAACGAACGTTTATCCAATGGTGATCGCTCAAGACCATAAGCGTGCCTATAATGATGATAAAGGTCCGAACACGGGAGGAATGGGGGCGTACTCACCTGTTCCGCAAATTAGTGAGGAGCTTGTTCAAACGGCCGTTCGAGCAATTGTTGAGCCAATGGCCAAAGCGCTTGAAGCAGAAGGCTGTCCTTACACAGGCGTATTGTACGCTGGGCTGATCGCAACAGTGGACGGGCCAAAGGTCATTGAATTTAACGCACGATTTGGAGACCCAGAAACACAAGTCGTTCTTCCGCGTATGGAAAGTGACCTCGTCGAAGTGTTGCTTCAATTATGCAAAAAGGAGCCTGTTGAAATTAAGTGGTCCGACGAAGCGGTACTTGGTGTCGTTCTTGCGGCAGAAGGCTATCCGAATGCTTATAAAAAAGAAGCGACGATTGAGGGATTACAGGACCTAGACGCACGGTCATTGCTTTTCCATGCGGGTGTGAAGGAAAAAGATGATCATTTCGTCTCAGACGGAGGGCGTGTCCTTCTTGTTGGCGCGAAGGCAGCGACGTTAGAAGAAGCACAGGAGAAGGCCTACCAGGAAATAAGTAAAATCGGAAAAGAAGGGTTCTTTTACCGAACGGATATTGGAAAAAGAGCACTTTCAGAAGCCGTAAAATAATAAAAAGCCACATCTTCGTTACTGAAGGTGTGGCTTTTTATTAGCTATTCATTTCTTGACTGATAAGTGAGGCGAGCTTTCTTGCTCCGCTCGGCTGTAGGTGAACCCCGTCTGGAGCAAAGTATTCCGGATGGTTGCTTCCGTGCGAGTACCAATCAATAAGCTGGATCTTTTTCGATTGTCGTGCTTTTTGATTAATCACTACATTTACATCATCTTCCCAAGGTCTTGGAACTTTTGTGTTCACGATGAAAATTTGCGCCTCTGGAAAGTGGCTTAAAAATGCATCCAATTGTTCTCCTGTAAAGTATCCGTTTGTACCAAGCTCTACGATAATGGCCTTATCTGGATGATTAAAGGATTGGTAATTAGGCGCGAGCTCAATGGCCTCGCTCATTTGTCGTCCAACTTTTCCATCAATCGTAATCGAGCCATATAGCTTTTGAAGCTCTGGTGCGATATCAAGCATGATCGAGTCACCGATGGCTAATACATCTGTATAGGCTGGTTTTGGTGGCTCGGCTGGTTTCACCACAGGCTTATCTTTATTAGGATCTGGGTTTGGTTTTACCTCCGTGTGTGCAGGTGCTGTATGGTGTACCTTAATGACCGTTTGCTTTGGTGATGCTTCAATGGTGCTCGCTTTGTATGTAAAAGAATAAGCAAAATCACTAATCAGAACGACACATACAACGACAGGTAAAATCGTAATAATTCGCTGCTTGTGGGGAAGAAGCTTCCACTGAATTAATCGTTTTGGATGATACATTTTAAAATAATAAAGGAATCCATTTTGACGAATTGGAGCCTCAAAGTAACGATAAGAAAGCTCAGCGATCAGGAGCGTTACCCCGACTTGCAATCCCATGCGAACAGGATTAAATATGCCCATCTCTGATAAAGGCGTTGTTAAAATAATAATAGGGTAGTGCCAAAGATAAATGCCGTACGACCTTGTTCCAATCCATGTTAACGGCTTTACCGATAATACTTTTCCTAGGAAACTGCTAGGATGGCTGATGGTTGCGATTAAAATAGCCGTATTTAAGGCAATTAAAAACATGCCACCTTTGTATACGAACGGTTTAAATTCATCAACAGTCGCCATACAAAAAATTAAAATAGCAAATGTAATCAAGCTGACGACATTCAATATTCGGCGGCCGGGTTTCGGCAAATTCTTGGACGATAAGCGTTGCATTGGCCAAATAAATGCTAAGCATCCTCCTAAAAGTAAAGCAAACGCACGTGTATCTGTTCCGTAGTAAATGCGGCTTGGATCTTCACCAGGCTCATATAAAAAGCCCATCAATCCTGCCGAAAGAAGAGTGAAAAGGAAGATCACAACGGTAAGCTTTTTACGGCTTTTAATTAACTTTAAGCCCACTAATAAGAAAAGGGGCCATATGATATAAAACTGTTCCTCAATTGCTAACGACCATAAGTTTTTTAATGGAGACATAGAGTTGAAACTATCAAAATACGAAACTTTATGAAAGATAAACCACCAGTTACTCATATAAAAAACAGAAGTCAGTGCGTCACCGTGTATGGTGTGCAGCAGTGAGCGCTTAAAGAAAATGATCCACAAAACGGTTGCGGCAATCATACAATAAGCGGCTGGAAGCAGACGACGAACGCGACTAATCCAAAACTTTTGAAGACTAAAGGTTTGTTGCTGTTGTTGATCTAATAAAATAGAGGTAATGAGATAGCCGGACAACACAAAAAAGACGTCTACGCCTAAAAAACCTCCCGGTGCCCATTTTAAGTTTAGATGATAAGCAATGACTGATAGAACAGCTAATGCTCGAAGCCCATCTAGACTGTGTACATAACGGTGTTTTCTTTCATAAAGCACTTTCTAACCCCTCCAAAACTTCCTGTTATTGCAAGAATATTACAATATCATTACAAAATATAAGTATATTGTAATTATAATGTAATATTCACTCTCAATCACCCATATTATCAAAAAAATTTCATTTTTAATAGTGAGGATAGACGTAGATTCGAGGGACAAAGGTCACAAATAAAAAAATGCAGGCTCAAGGCCCGCATTTTTCTTCATTATGATGGGTTATATGTTGTTAAATAAGGCTGTTCATCAGCCTTTGATTTCTCTTGAGATTTGTCATACGCATACGTTAATGGACAAAAGCGCGTAAACCCTTCAGCAATTTTCATCCCACCGAGCATCGCGTAAACCAAATGAGACTGCTTATACGGTCTTCTAGAAAGACGAGCGATTGACCAAGCTAATACAGTAAAGCCAAGCGTAATTCGAATCAATGCATTTAATGTACCGATATTTTGCTTCATTTCATTCTCCACCTTCATAAAAAGTTCAAATATTCGTTTAATTCTTCAGTGCGTTAATACACGTATTGTGATACCATAATGATAACGGTTACAAAAAAGAGGTGATGTACATGCTTGAACAACGTTATCGTTGGAAAAATAAAGAGTTGCGTGAGCATGTTGAGGTGTTAAACGGATCAAAAGCTCCAACCATTATTCTTCAAAATGCTACGTTTTTACATTCATTTTTACGAAATTGGCTTACGGCCAATATATGGATTTACGAAGATCGAATCGTATATGTAGGCGAAAAGTGGCCAGCCAACCTCAATGGAACAGAAGTTGTAGATTGTACAGATCAGTTTGTTGTACCTGGATACATTGAGCCTCATGTCCACCCTTTTCAATTATATAATCCCCAAACGTTTGCAGAATATGCATCAATTCATGGGACGACAACGCTCGTGAACGATAATTTAGTACTGGCTTTACAGTCTGATAAAAAGAAAGCGTTTTCTTTGGTGAAGAAATTTTCTGAACTTCCGGCAACGATGTACTGGTGGTGCCGATTTGACGGACAGACAGAATTTGCAGGAGAAGATCATGTTTTTTCAAATGGAAACGTAAAATCATGGTTAGAGAATGAAGCAGTCATCCAAGGTGGAGAACTTACAGCATGGCCGAAGCTTTTAAACGGTGATGACATGATGCTGCACTGGGTTCAAGAGACGAAGCGGCTGAAAAAGAAAGTAGAAGGACATTTCCCAGGTGCTTCTGAAATGACATTAGGAAAAATGAAGCTTCTTGGTGCTGATTGTGACCACGAGGCGATGACAGGGCAGGATGTACTAAAACGTTTAATGCACGGTTATCACGTGTCATTACGTCATTCATCTATTCGACCTGATCTACCTGTGCTTCTTAAGGAAATGCAGGAATTAGGAATTACGTGCTACGATCAAATCACAATGAATAGCGATGGCTCCACACCTTCTTTTTATCAAGACGGGGTTTCAGATATGCTTGTAAAGATCGCCATTGAACAAGGTGTCCCTTTAATTGATGCATATCATATGGTGTCTTTTAATGTTGCGAATTACTATAACCTTGGACATCTGCATGGTAGTATTACGACAGGACGTATTGCCAACTTAAATATTTTACGGGCGAAAGACGATCCAACGCCTGTCTCTGTCTTGGCAAAAGGTCAGTGGGTGCTAAAGGACGGCATCAATCAGCGTGCTTTCAATGAGTTCCCATGGGAGGAATTTGATGTTCAGCCCTTACAATTAGACTGGACGCTCACGAAAGACGATTTGCAATTTTCAATGCCGCTCGGTCTTCATATGAAAAATACGGTGATCATGAAGCCTTATTCCATCAACATGGATATCTCTGTTGATGAGCTGCCAGAAGGAGACGAAAGCTTCTTAATGCTTGCGGACAGAAATGGGAAATGGCGAATTAACACGCTTATTAAAGGGTTTGCATCCAACGTATCAGGGTTTGTAAGTTCATTCTCAAATACGGGAGACATCATTATTATAGGAAAAAATAAAGATGATATGCTGATCGCTTTTAAGAGAATGAAGGAGCTTGGTGGAGGAATTGTGTTAGTAGAAAACGGAGAGGTAATCGCTGAAATTCCGCTTTTAGTGGAAGGAAGCATGTCACATCTGCCAATGGATGAGCTAGTCGTAAAAGAGGAAGCGATGATTATGAAGCTGCGCGAACGTGGATATACGCACAGTGACCCAATCTATTCACTGCTCTTTTTATCTTCTACACATTTACCTTATATTCGCATTACACCGAACGGAATTTATGATGTTATGAAGAAAGAAGTACTCTTTCCAACGATAATGCGTTAAAATATAAGAGTATTGCTTTTAATATAAGATCGATGAGGTTATCCTAAATAAAAGATTCATCTTATGAAAAAAAGGAGAGGTTCAGAAAGTAATATTGTCTGAGCCTCCTTATAATTTCGGTCCTTTGGAAGTAGGGACAAGCACTGCCTCCTTGCGTTAGAGGTCGAAATATAAATAGATGGTATTTACAAACAAGGTAAAAGGAGTAGAGTCTATGCAAATTGATAAACTTCGCGGTAAAGAGCTAGATCAGTTATTTCAAGCTGTTTTATCATTAAAAGACATCGAAGAATGCTATACGTTCTTTGACGATCTTTGTACGGTTAATGAAATTCAATCGCTTGCACAGCGTTTAGAAGTAGCACGTATGCTTCGAGAAGGGTTCACGTACCATAAAATCGAAAATGAAACGGGTGCAAGTACAGCAACAATCTCCCGTGTAAAGCGCTGCTTAAACTATGGCAGCGACGCGTATCAAATGGTATTAGAACGTCTTTACGAAGAGAAGTCAGAATAAAACTTGACTGAAAAGAACCTGTTGTCGCTAGATAGCCTCTAGCGACAACAGGTTCTTTTTTTAACATAGGGTTTAAAATTAGTGTAAACAACACGTAGTTGCGAAGATAAAATAGAACTTAAATCGTTCGTGGTTTTCTCTTATAACTCGACATATTTACGAATATTATCTTTTTGTAAAGGTGCAAAAATGCACCCAAAAATAACAGCAAGTTGCTAGGAGATCAAGAGATGAGGCTGTCAATCATTTATTTGATTATGTTGTCTTTGTATGGATATTTTTGGGTTTTGTTAAGTGTATTTCAATATGGTTAAAGCTATATGGTTTTTCCACTATATGTATTATAGTTAACAGGTAAGGAATATAAGTTGAAAAGGAGAATACATATGAAAAAACTATTAGGTTTAGTTGTATCAATCGTTTTTCTACTTACGTTATCAATGCCTTCCTTTGCGCAGGCTGCGACTCAGAAGCTTATTCAACCTGTTAACGATGCGTATATTACAGCAGGATTTTTAAACGCGAAATATGAACAAAAATTTGGTTTTAAACACTACGGTTGGGACCTCACTTCATCGACTAGCAGTCGCACAGTCTGGGCTAGCGGAAAAGGTACGGTTTTAGCTGCAGGCTACGATAATATTCTAGGAAATACTGTGATTGTAAAATATCCTGATGCTTATATCCATGCAACAGGATCCACAAAAGATTTAATTTTCCGCTATCATCATCTGGCGTCAATTGGGGTTTCCAAAGGAGATAGCGTAACGAAGGATACGTCACTTGGTCAGTATGGGAATACAGGGAAATACTCAACAGGAGCACATCTCCACTTTGAAATTGATACGGATACTACTTATTATCAATATTCTCCTACATTAGGGTCGAGCTCTAACATTATCAAAGCAGGGACATCAAGTACCATTTTATCACCTAAAAAAGTACTTTATACGAAAGTTTCTTCTCCAGACAATCAGCAGATCTGGGTACTTGGAGATGGTTATCAATCATCCACTGAAGCAGATTTACCTTTATTAAAGTAAGCTTATGAGGTTAAAACAAACAGCCCCTTATCATAAGGGGCTGTTTGTTTGTGTAGTTGGACTTTGGATCGTAAGAGAGTTCACATAATCTACAAAAATGTCTCGTTTATTTTATGTTACCATTATTGTGTAATTCATTTTAATACGTAATGGAGATGAGTGAACGATGACATGGGTTGTAGTTCTTTCGATCATTGTCACAAGTGTATTTAAATTAGTTGTATCATCGATGCCAACGACCGTTGTAAAATGGTTTGTCACAAGATTTCAGTTACACCCAGAAGTAGTGACTGAACAAGCAGTGGTTACGATTGATGGTGAAGCGGTTGAAAGTCAAGAAAAGACTCAGATCGTT
Source organism: Priestia koreensis (assembly GCF_022646885.1). Taxonomy (GTDB): domain Bacteria; phylum Bacillota; class Bacilli; order Bacillales; family Bacillaceae_H; genus Bacillus_AG; species Bacillus_AG koreensis_A. Next base: position 279,394 of record NZ_CP061868.1, read on the forward strand.
GAGCAATTTAACGAAGCCTTATTTATTAAGCAATATTATATATATCCAGGAACAGAAGCGAAATACTTGAATCCAGATGATGCAGGGACTCCTGTTGTGATTCAAACAAAACAAGGGAAAACAGACGTTACACTATCTCTTTACACATACGACGATCACGTACACGTCGTAAAGAACAAAAAGAAAAAAACGATCGCTTACTGTGTGCGCTCTCAAGACTTACAAAGTCGTGCTTTCGTAGCGACAGAGGCACTTATCTAACAAAAGCAGCCCTTTATAAAAAGGCTGCTTTTTTGTTCGCGAGCATAAAAACGAAAAGTTAGGCACTAAATCAGCATGACTCTATCAACTTTACTATGGTGCCAACTTCAAATAAAGAAGAAAGCTGTACCAAGAGCCATCCAGTCCGCGGAGAATAATCCTCGTTTATGCATAACAAAATGCCCCCTAACGGTAAGTCTGTTAGGGGGCATTTTGTTATGTGAATTAAAACTGTGTTGCTTCCTCTAGGATGTTCTTAAGTTCGCTAATTGGAACACGTTTTTGTTCCATTGTGTCACGGTTACGGATCGTCACTTGCTTATCTTCTACTGAATCAAAGTCAAATGTGATACAGAACGGCGTACCGATTTCGTCATGACGACGGTAGCGTTTCCCGATTGAACCTGCATCATCATAATCAACCATGAAGTATTTAGATAGCTCAGCGAATACTTCGCGTGCTTCAGCCCCTAATTTTTTAGAAAGAGGGAAGATCGCTGCTTTGAACGGTGCAAGCGCTGGGTGAATGTGCATCACTGTGCGAGATGTACCATCTTCAAGCTCCTGCTCGTCATATGCATCTAAAAGGAATGCAAGCGTTACGCGGTCAGCACCGAGAGATGGCTCGATGCAGTAAGGAACATAGCGCTCGTTTGTTTCTTGATCGATGTAGTTGAAGTCTTCACCAGAATGCTCCATATGTTGTTTGAGGTCGTAATCTGTACGAGAAGCGATACCCCATAGTTCTCCCCAACCGAATGGGAATTTGTATTCAAAGTCAGTTGTTGCATTACTGTAGTGAGATAGCTCATCTTCATCATGGTCACGTAGACGAAGTTTTTCAGCGTTCATACCTAATCCTAGTAACCATTTGTGAGCTGTCTCTTTCCAGTGGCTGAACCATTCTAGTTCTTCACCAGGTTTACAGAAGAATTCAAGCTCCATTTGTTCGAATTCACGCGTACGGAACGTGAAGTTACCAGGTGTGATTTCGTTACGGAAGCTTTTACCGATTTGAGCGATACCAAACGGAAGTTTCTTTCTCATCGAACGTTGTACGTTTTTAAAGTTTACGAAGATACCTTGTGCTGTTTCAGGGCGCATGTAAATTTCGTTTGTAGAAGATTCTGTTACACCTTGATGTGTTTTGAACATAAGGTTGAATTGACGAATATCTGTTAAATCACTAGAACCACACTCAGGGCAAGTAATGTTGTGTTCTTTGATTAAGTTTTCCATTTCAGAGAATGGAAGGCCATCTACGATCATTTCAATGCCTTTTTCTTCAAGCTTCGCTTCGATTAGTTTATCTGCACGGTGACGAGCTTTACAGTTTTTACAGTCAATCATTGGATCGTTAAAGTTACCTAGGTGACCAGATGCCTCCCATGTTTTTGGGTTCATAAGAATTGCAGCGTCTAATCCTACGTTGTATGGAGATTCTTGAACGAATTTTTTCCACCACGCGCGTTTAATATTATTTTTAAATTCAACTCCAAGTGGACCGTAATCCCACGTGTTTGCTAGACCTCCGTAAATTTCAGATCCTTGGAAAATAAAACCACGATGCTTCGCATGAGATACGATTTGATCCATTGATACAGACATTTTAATTCCTCCTAATAGTCAATAAGTGAGGGTAGACAAAAAAACAACTCTCGTCTCCGGACTGTTCGTAAACAGTCCAGGGACGAGAGTTGTTTCCCGCGGTTCCACCCTGATTGATACATAAAAATGTATCCTCTTTATATGGTATATGCTCCAGATTGCCGTTTCTTTAATTCATTCTCCCGGGCTTTCACCATCCCCAGGTCGCTTGTAGAAGAGGAACTAAATACTATTGATCCTTCAATGCATACAGGTCATTTAATTTTTAGCTATATCTTAGCATATCCAAAACAACTAAACAAGAACACAATAATTTTCAAAAAATTATTTGCGGCTGAGGACTGCGTCAACATCGTCATCCATGTAGCCAACGAAGGGGGATGTTCTTCTATATGGACGCCTTGACAAACAATCAAATGAAATTACCAATTCCAAGCGCTTAAGTCGTTTCTTTCATGCCGATTTCGGTTCGTGTATGAGGGGGAGTTTTGTTATAATGATGGAATGGAATATTAATTGGAGGATACAAAATATGTACGAAATCAACGAGTGGAGACACGTGTTTAAATTAGATCCAAATAAAGACATCTCAGATGAGGCATTAGAGCAAATTTGCGAATCAGGAACGGATGCTGTTATCGTAGGAGGGACTGATGGCGTAACGCTTGATAACGTCCTTGCGCTATTATCTCGTATCCGACGTTATACGGTACCGTGTGCGCTCGAGGTTTCAACGATCGAATCTGTTACACCAGGCTTTGATTTTTACTTCATCCCATCGGTGTTAAACAGTCGAAAAACAGAGTGGATTGTTGGCTTACACCATGAAGCAATGAAAGAATACGCAGATATTATGAACTGGGACGAGCTAATCGTAGAAGGATACTGTATTCTGAATGCAGATGCTAAGGTTGCTTCTCTAACAGAAGCGAATACAGCTCTGACAGCTGAAGATGTAGTAGGGTATGCACATATTGCAGAGAATATGTTCCATCTACCGATCTTTTATTTAGAATACAGCGGCACGTACGGCGATCCAGCTGTAGTAGAAGAAGTAAAAAGCGTGTTAACGAATACCCAGCTGTTTTACGGTGGTGGTATCGAAACAAAGGAACAGGCGGCAGAAATGAGTAGTCATGCTGACACCGTAGTAGTAGGAAACATTATTTACACGGACTTAGCAGCGGCATTAAAAACGGTTAAAGCTGTAAAGAAATAAGTTTGCAGGAAAAATGTAAAATCAGATAGAATAGAATATATGTTCGATATAGGCGGTGAATTCAATGCGATATTTAAGTGAAAAATTATTAGTAGGTTTGAACCCGCAGCAGCAGGAGGCCGTTAAGACAACGGAAGGTCCTCTTTTAATCATGGCTGGTGCCGGGAGTGGTAAAACGCGAGTATTAACCCATCGTATTGCGTACCTAATGGCGGAGAAGGAAGTGGCTCCTTGGAACATTTTAGCCATTACCTTTACGAATAAGGCTTCGCGTGAGATGAGAGAGCGTATTACGAAGCTGTTAGGTGGAGCAGCAGAAGATATTTGGATTTCAACGTTCCACTCCATGTGTGTCCGTATTTTACGACGTGACATTGACCGAATTGGATACAATCGTAACTTCACAATTCTTGATACGACCGATCAGCTATCGGTGATCAAAGCGATTTTAAAAGACCAAAACATTGACTCCAAAAAGTTTGACCCTCGTTCTTTACTAGGTACGATTAGCGCAGCGAAAAATGAATTAATCACACCAGAAGAGTTTGCAAAAAACACAGCAGGTCCTTACGAACATGTTGGGAGTCAGGTGTACACAGAATATCAAAAGCGTCTTCGCAAGAATCAAGCACTTGATTTCGATGATTTAATTATGATGACGATCACGCTCTTCCAACGTGTTCCGGAAGTGCTGGAGTTTTATCAACGAAAGTTCCAATACATTCATGTGGATGAGTATCAAGATACGAACCGTGCACAGTATATGCTTGTAAAATTCTTAGCAGCTCGTTTTCAAAACATCTGTGTGGTCGGGGATTCCGATCAGTCGATTTATCGCTGGCGCGGTGCTGATATTAAAAACATTTTATCCTTTGAAAAAGACTATCCTCGTTCTGTAACGATTCTGTTAGAACAAAACTATCGTTCAACGAAGAATATTTTAGCAGCGGCCAACAAAGTGATTGAAAATAACGTTGGGCGTAAAGCGAAGAATCTTTGGACAGAAAATACGGACGGGCAAAAAATCTATCACTACCAGGCAATGAGTGAAAGTGAAGAGGCTCAGTTCGTGGCAAGTAAAATCAAGCAAGCGGTGGATAGCGGGAAACGCAAGTACAGTGATTTTGCGATTTTATACCGTACAAATGCACAGTCTCGTGTAATGGAGGAAGTGCTTTTAAAATCAAACATTAGCTACTCCATCGTGGGCGGTACGAAGTTCTACGATCGCAAAGAGATTAAAGACATCTTGGCATACCTGCGTCTTATTTCCAACCGTGATGATGATATTAGTTTAACGCGAATCGTGAACGTTCCGAAGCGTGGCGTAGGTGCAACGTCTGTCGATAAAGTGCTGAACTTTGCCTTAATGGGTGATATGTCTGCTTTTCAGGCACTTCAAGATATTGAGCTCATTGGTCTAAGCGGCAAAGCGACGAATTCGCTTATTTCGTTCCGTGAGATGATTGGAAACCTATCGAACATGCAGGATTATCTATCCGTTACAGAGCTGGTAGAAGAAGTGCTAGAACGCACAGGATACCGAGAATCATTGAAGGTGGAAAAAACAATTGAAGCGCAAAGTCGTCTTGAGAATATTGACGAGTTTTTATCTGTTACCCAAGAATTTGAAAAGGTAAGTGAAGACAAAAGCTTAGTGGCCTTTTTAACCGACCTCGCTCTTGTAGCTGATATTGATAAACTCGATGACGAAGAAGAGGACCCAACCGATCAAGTGATTATGATGACTCTTCACTCGGCGAAAGGACTTGAGTTCCCAGTCGTCTTCCTACTCGGTATGGAGGAAAGTGTCTTCCCACACAGTCGATCCTTGTTTGAGGATGAAGAGATGGAGGAAGAGCGCCGACTTGCGTATGTAGGGATTACTCGAGCGGAAGAAGAGCTTTACTTGCTTCATGCGCAGATGCGTACGTTATTTGGGAAAACGAACGTGAACCCAATGTCTCGATTTATTAAAGAGATTCCAAGCGAATTAATTGAAGGATTAAATCAAAAGAAACAAGCGCCAAAATCTGCGGCAGCTGCCCCAAGACGTGCATCATTCACAAGACCTGGCATGACATCAACAGGCGGAGAGTCGCTTGATTGGAAAGTCGGTGATCGTGCTGCACATAAAAAATGGGGAACAGGTACGGTCGTAAGTATTAAAGGTGAGGGCGACTCTAAAGAACTAGATATTGCTTTCCCAAGCCCAACAGGTATTAAGCGCTTATTAGCGAAATTTGCCCCAATTACAAAGGCTTAATGAACGAGTAAAGGAGAAAACAAATGGATTTTGAACAAGCAAAAACGCGTGTCCAAGAGCTTCATGAACTTTTGAATCAGTATAACTATGAGTATCATGTTCTCGATCAACCGAGCGTTCCTGATGCAGAATATGATCAGCGTCTTCACGAGCTTATTAAGCTTGAACAGGAGTATCCGGAGCTTTTAGTTGCTCATTCGCCTACACAGCGCGTAGGTGGACAGATTTTGGATGCCTTTGAAAAGGTCGAGCATCGTACGCCAATGCTGAGCCTAGGAAATGCTTTTAATGAAGAGGATTTACGTGATTTTGATCGCCGCGTTCGTCAAGCAGTCGGTGATCGTTTCTCCTATGTATGCGAGCTAAAAATTGATGGGCTAGCAATTTCACTTCGCTATGAGAATGGCTACTTTGTTCAAGGTGCGACGCGCGGAGATGGTACCATTGGTGAGGATATTACGGCGAATCTAAAAACGATTCGCTCGATTCCTTTACATATTAGCGACGAACATACGCTTGAAGTACGCGGTGAGGCATACATGCCGAAGAAATCGTTTGAGAAACTAAACAAAGTAAAAGAAGAAAACGGTGAGATGCTGTTTGCGAATCCACGAAATGCTGCTGCTGGTTCTCTTCGTCAGCTCGATCCGAAGATTGCAGCAAAGCGTAGTCTCGATATCTTTTTATACGCAATGGCGGACGCTGGAAAGACAGGTGTAAGGTCTCATAGTGAAGGCCTAGATCTATTAGACCAACTTGGCTTTAAAACAAACCAAAATCGTCGTAAATGTGCTACGATCGAAGAGGTTTTAGCGTACGTGGAAGAATGGAGTGCGAAGCGCCCCGATCTTGCTTACGAAATTGATGGAATTGTTATCAAAGTTGATTCCTTTGATCAGCAGGACGAGCTTGGTACGACCGCGAAAAGCCCGCGCTGGGCAATCGCGTATAAATTCCCAGCAGAAGAAGTTGTGACGAAGCTTTTAGACATTGAGCTGAATGTCGGAAGAACAGGTGTAATTACCCCAACGGCTGTATTAGAGCCTGTAAAAGTAGCAGGAACGACTGTGCAACGCGCATCTCTGCACAATGAGGATTTGATTCGCGAGAAGGATATTCGCCTCGGTGACTATGTGGTCGTGAAGAAAGCAGGAGACATTATTCCGGAAGTTGTGAACGTTCTAACGGAAAAACGAACGGGCGAAGAACAGGAATTCTCCATGCCGACACACTGTCCAGAGTGTGAGAGTGAGCTTGTTCGCTTAGAAGGCGAAGTTGCTCTTCGTTGTATCAATCCGAGCTGTCCGGCCCAAATTCGCGAGGGCCTCATCCACTTTGTTTCACGAAATGCGATGAATATTGACGGTCTAGGTGAGAAGGTTATTACGCAGCTGTTCCGCGAAGAACTGGTCCATGACGTAGCTGACCTCTATAAGCTAACCGCTGACCAGCTTACGGATTTAGAGCGAATGGGTGAAAAATCGATTGAGAACTTGTTAAAAGCAATTGCAGCATCAAAAGAGAATTCGCTTGAGAAGCTTCTATTCGGACTTGGGATTCGTCACGTTGGAGCAAAAGCTGCCAAAACACTTGCACAAACGTTTGAAACCATGGAAAATCTTAAGAGTGCCACATACGATGAATTGGTTGCTGTGAATGAAATTGGCGATAAAATGGCTGATGCAATCGTCACGTATTTTGATCAAGAAGAGGTACACGAGCTGCTAGAGGAATTAAGCAGTTACGGTGTGAATATGACCTATAAAGGTCCGAAGCTTGTGAATGCGGATGAGATTGATTCGTACTTCGCCGGAAAAACCATCGTTCTTACTGGAAAGCTTGAGCAGCTTGCACGTAATGAAGCAAAAGCGGCTATTGAAGAGCTCGGTGGGAAGGTCACAGGAAGCGTAAGTAAGAAAACGGATCTTGTGGTTGCTGGTGAAGACGCAGGATCAAAATTAACGAAAGCACAGGAATTAAACATCGAAGTGTGGAGCGAGGATCAACTCGTTCAAGAATTAAATAAATAGGCTGTTTTCATATAGTCGGTAGGCAAGCTTTTGGCTTGCCTACTCATATGATTAAAAGGCCGATAAATAAGAGGTGTATGTTTTGAAAAGAGCTTTAACACTGTCTCTTGGTGTCATGTTGGTGATGTCTGCTTGTGCGCCGAATTTTAGCAAAGAGCAAGAAATTGTGCAGAAAACAGACGATTCAAAAGAAAAAGCCATCATTCCGAATTATAGTATTTCAAGTGATACTTACAACACGACACTTCCTTACAAGGAGGGAGTAGCGCGAGGGTTAGTCGCTTCGAATTTGAATAACCGAATGGACACGGACGAATTTGAGACAGGCTTGATGAGATTAGCCAAAGACAATTATCCGTCTAGTAAATATCTTTTCCAAGAAGGTCAATACATTGATAAAGACACAGCGAAAGCTTGGGTAGCACGTAAGCTGACGGATCAGCAATATGCGGAAGCTAAAAAGAAGAACAAAGATGTCCAAAATATTGGTCTTAACCCGATTAATACAAACAACAAAGGTGGAAAAACGAGTCCTATCTACTTATCACATCTTGTGGAACAAGACTATTTGGTTAAGAAGAACGGTAAGGAAGTAGAGCTTGGCGGGATTATGCTTGGTCTTGCAATGAATCCTGTTAACTCCTATGTAGAAGCTGACGGTACGCCGAAGGAAGAAATTACGTCCCGAGCGAAACTGCAAGATGAAGGGCAAAAAATTGCGAATCAAGTCGTTGATCGTATGCGCAAAATGAAAGGACTTGAAAACGTCCCAATTAATATTGCGTTATTCGAAGAAAAGCCAAATTCCTCTAAAGTTCCAGGCAGTTTTATTGCAATGGGAACTTCCAACGAGGGAAGTGTAAGAGTAGACGGCTGGTCTAAGATCAACGAAGAATATGCTTTATTCCCATCCACTCAGGCGAGCGACGAGCATGGCGTTCATGCGACAAAGTTTAATAACTTTAAAAAGCAAATTGAAAAGTATTTTCCAAACTTCACAAGTGCGGTAGGTCAAGGGTTCTATAAGGACGGTTCTCTTCAAAAGCTGGATATCACGATCGAGGTGCAGTTTAAAGGAAAAGGAGAATTGGTCGGATTTACGCAATTTGTGGCGGGGGAAATGACGAAATATTTCCCGAAAAATATTGAGACGAATGTAAACATTCAGTCGGTTGAAAGCCCTGAAAGTATTATCGTTCGCAAAAAAAATCAAGATAAGCCATTTGTTCATATTTATAAATAATGCGAGTAAAAGAGGAAACAGGAAAAAAATTCTGTTTCCTCTTTTTTTCGGCTATATAAGAATTTTAAGAGAGATTGTTGCTGTAACGGTTAATAAAGCGTTCTCATTTTTATGGATAATTATTACTTAATGGTTATAAAAAGTATTTTAAAGGAAGAAAAAGTATTGAACAGAATAATTTTAAGGTTTGAAGTAGTCAGTATATTTTAGTAGAATAGGATTTGTAAGTTTCTTAGGTTTGTAGATAGCATTAGGAGGCGGATATAAAAATGGTAGTACCTTACAAACATGAACCGTTTACAGATTTCACTGTACAAAAAAATGCAGACGCTTTCAATGAAGGCCTTAAGCTAGTTCAAGCGTATTTAGGTAAAGATTATGATTTATTAATTGGTGGAGAGCGTATCTCTACAGATGATAAAATTGTATCGACTAACCCTGCTAATAAAGAAGAGGTTATTGGTCGCGTTTCAAAAGCAAACCAAGAGCTTGCGGAAAAAGCTATGCAAGCAGCAGACAAAGCGTTTGAATCTTGGAGAAAAGTAAAGCCTGAAGTACGCGCAGACGTATTATTCAGAGCAGCAGCGATCGTTCGCCGCCGCAAGCATGAATTCTCCGCTTTATTAGTAAAAGAAGCAGGTAAACCATGGAATGAGGCAGATGCAGATACAGCAGAAGCAATTGACTTCATGGAATACTACGCACGTCAAATGTTGAAATTAAAAGACGGTGCACCAGTAGAAAGTCGTCCTGGTGAGTACAACCGTTATTCTTATATTCCGTTAGGTGTAGGCGTTATCATTTCGCCTTGGAACTTCCCGTTTGCAATCATGGCAGGAACAACAGTAGCTGCGATCGTAACAGGAAACACGGTATTATTAAAACCAGCATCTACAACGCCAATCGTAGCCGCTAAATTTGTAGAAGTAATGGAAGAAGCAGGTCTACCAGCAGGCGTACTTAACTTCGTTCCGGGTAGCGGTGCAGAAGTTGGAGATTACTTAGTCGACCATCCACGCACTCGTTTCATCAGCTTCACAGGTTCACGTGATGTAGGTCTTCGTATTAACGAGCGCGCATCAAAACTGAACGACGGACAAATTTGGTTAAAACGCGTGATCGCTGAAATGGGCGGTAAAGATACAATTGTCGTAGATAAAGAGGGAGATGTAGAATTAGCAGCGAAATCAATCGTTTCTTCTGCATTTGGATTCTCTGGACAAAAATGTTCTGCTTGCTCACGTGCTGTCATCGTAAAAGACGTGTACGATCAAGTCGTAGATCGCGTAATTGAATTAACGAACAAACTAACGCTTGGTGAAACAACGACTCAAGAAACGTTCATGGGTCCTGTTATTGACCAAAGCGCATTTAATAAAATTATGGAATACATTGAGATTGGTAAAAATGAAGGGAAGCTTGTAGCAGGTGGAGAAGGCGACGACTCTAAAGGTTACTTCATTAAGCCAACTGTATTTGCTGATGTAGCTGCTGATGCTCGCATCATGAAAGAAGAAATCTTCGGACCAGTTGTGGCGTTATCAAAAGCAGAAGACTTCGATCATGCATTAGAGATTGCGAACAACACAGAATACGGGTTAACGGGTGCTGTGATCACAAACAACCGTGCACACATCGAGCAAGCTCGTGAAGATTTCCACGTTGGAAACCTTTATTTCAACCGTGGTTGTACTGGAGCGATCGTTGGTTACCAACCATTTGGTGGGTTCAACATGTCAGGTACAGATTCAAAAGCGGGTGGACCTGATTATTTGGTGCTTCACATGCAAGCGAAAACAACGTCCGAAACCCTGTAATTGTTGACCTATTAAAGAAGACCCTAACGGTGTAGAGCTGTTAGGGTCTTCTTTAATAGACCTAAGTGGAGGAGGCTCCCCTTTCGGGGTTAGCCTCCTCCACTTAGGCAAATCTTTGGAACTTTTTGAAAGAATTCTTGGGGGCTGGATAATCTTAGAGCGTTTAGAGCCCTTTATTTTTTATTAAAAGTTATTTGTTTTCTTAAACCAGTCTTTTGGGGCTGGTTTTTTATTGGTTATTTTGGAAATACTAGATCGATAGATAAGGTAATTTTCATTGTATAAATGGTTCTTTTAAAGAACCGTATGTCAACTACTTCACAAGTGTTGCCTGATACTAATGAAGTTTGGTATTATCAGTATATTGCAAGTGGGACGAATATTCGGAGGTGAAGGATAAATGTCAAGAATTTCAACAGATGAAGTAAAACACGTAGCACATTTAGCTCGATTAGCCATTACAGAAGAAGAAGCAAAAATGTTCGCTGGTCAGCTTGATGCCATCATTTCATACGCTGAGCAGTTAAATGAATTAGATACAACAGGTGTTGAACCAACTTCACACGTATTAACAATGAAAAACGTAATGCGTGAGGATGAGCCGAAAAAAGGTTTACCAATTGAAGACGTGGTAAAAAATGCACCAGACCATAAAGACGGATACGTTCGAGTACCAACTATTTTAGAGTAAGAAGGGAGGCTTTCTCATGTCACTTTTTGATCACAAGATTTCAGAATTACATAGTCTTTTACACAAAAAAGAACTTCGTGTTGAGGATCTCGTAGAAGAATCATACAAACGCATTGGGGAAGTAGATGACAAAGTAGGAGCGTTCTTGGCTTTAAACGAAGACAAAGCACGCGCTTACGCAAAAGAATTAGATGGGGCATTAGGAACAAAGGACAGCTTTGGCCTATTGTTCGGTATGCCAATCGGTGTGAAAGATAACATCGTAACAAAAGATTTACGTACAACATGTTCAAGTAAAATCCTTGAAAACTTCGATCCAATTTACGATGCAACGGTTGTGAACAAGCTTCGTAGTGCAGAGGCTGTAACAATCGGTAAATTAAACATGGACGAGTTTGCGATGGGTTCATCAACAGAAAACTCTGGCTTCAAGGTAACGAAAAACCCTTGGAACCTTGATCATGTTCCTGGTGGATCAAGCGGTGGTTCAGCAGCTTCTGTAGCGGCTGGAGAAGTACCATTCTCATTAGGTTCTGATACAGGTGGTTCGATCCGTCAGCCTGCTTCTTTCTGTGGAGTAGTCGGTTTAAAACCTACATACGGACGTGTATCCCGTTACGGTCTAGTAGCATTCGCTTCATCATTAGACCAAATCGGACCAATCACTCGTAACGTTGAAGACAATGCATACCTTCTACAAGCGATTTCAGGCTTAGATCCAATGGATTCTACTTCTGCTAACGTGGAAGTAGCTGATTATGTATCGGCTCTTAAAGAAGATGTAAAAGGTCTTAAAATTGGTGTTCCAAAAGAATACCTAGGTGAAGGTGTAGACGAAGAAGTTCGTCAATCTGTTTTAGATGCTTTAAAAGTACTAGAAGGACTAGGAGCAACGTGGGAAGAGGTTTCCTTACCGCACTCTAAGTACGCTCTAGCAACTTACTATCTACTATCTTCTTCAGAAGCTTCTGCTAACCTTGCACGCTTTGACGGTGTTCGTTACGGTTACCGTGCAGACAATGCAGAAAACTTAATCGAAATGTACAAGCAAACACGTAGCGAAGGCTTCGGTGACGAAGTAAAACGCCGTATCATGCTTGGAACATTCGCATTAAGCTCTGGTTACTATGATGCTTACTACAAAAAAGCACAACAAGTTCGTACATTAATTAAAAAAGATTTCGAAGACGTATTTGAAAAATATGATGTAATCATCGGGCCTACAACGCCAACACCAGCATTCAAAATTGGTGAGAAAACGAATGATCCATTAACAATGTATGCGAACGATATTTTAACAATCCCAGTAAACCTTGCGGGCGTACCAGGAATTTCAGTTCCTTGTGGCTTCTCAAACGGTCTTCCATTAGGATTACAAATTATCGGTAAGCATTTCGATGAACGTACAATTTACCGTGTTGCAAATGCATTCGAGCAAGCAACAGAGCATCACAAAGAAAAACCAGCGCTGTAAGGGGTGAGAAAACAATGAACTTGGAAACGATTATTGGTCTTGAAGTCCACGTCGAGCTAAAAACAAAGTCTAAAATTTTCTCTGGTAGTCCAACAGAATTTGGAGCAGATCCAAATACGCAAACAAGCGTAATCGACCTTGGGTACCCAGGTGTACTACCAGTATTAAATAAACAAGCGGTAGAATTCGCAATGAAAGCAGCGATGGCACTGAACTGTGAAATCGCAACCGATACGAAATTCGACCGTAAAAACTACTTCTATCCAGATAATCCGAAAGCATACCAAATTTCTCAATTTGATAAGCCGATCGGTGAAAATGGTTGGATTGAAATTGAAGTAAAAGGGAAAAAGAAACGCATCGGGATTACACGCCTTCACCTTGAAGAAGATGCAGGTAAATTAACGCATACTGGCGACGGTTACTCACTTGTTGACTTCAATCGCCAAGGTACGCCGTTAATTGAGATCGTATCTGAGCCGGATATCCGTACTCCTGAAGAGGCGTATGCATACCTAGAAAAATTAAAATCCATCATTCAATATACAGGCGTATCTGACTGTAAGATGGAAGAAGGATCTCTTCGCTGTGATGCGAACATTTCGCTTCGTCCATACGGTCAAGAAAAGTTCGGAACGAAAGCTGAGCTTAAAAACTTAAACTCATTCACTTATGTCCAAAAAGGTCTTGAGCATGAGCAAGTGCGCCAAGAAAAAGTATTATTATCTGGTGGACTAATCCAACAAGAGACGCGTCGTTACGATGAGTCAACAAAAACAACGCTTCTTATGCGTGTAAAAGAAGGATCTGACGATTATCGTTACTTCCCAGAGCCAGACCTTGTGGCTCTTCACATTGATGACGCATGGAAAGAACGCGTTCGCGAAAGCATTCCTGAGCTTCCAGATGCACGTAAAGCACGCTATGTAAACGAGCTTGGCTTACCTGCATATGATGCAATGGTTCTAACGCTTACGAAAGAAATGTCTGATTTCTTCGAAGAAACGTTAACAAACGGTGCAGACGCGAAGCTTGCTTCTAACTGGTTAATGGGTGAAGTATCTGCCTACTTAAACGCAGAGCAAAAAGAGCTAGCTGACGTAGCATTAACACCAAAAGGCCTTGCGGGAATGATTAACCTAATCCAAAAAGGGACAATCTCTTCTAAGATTGCGAAAAAAGTGTTCAAAGAATTGATTGAAAACGGTGGAGACGCAGAGAAAATCGTAAAAGAAAAAGGATTAGTTCAAATCTCTGATGAAGGTACATTACGTAAAATCGTAACGGAAACATTAGATGCAAATGAACAATCTATTGAAGACTATAAAAACGGTAAAGACCGTGCAGTTGGCTTCTTAGTAGGTCAAATTATGAAAGCAACAAAAGGTCAAGCAAACCCGCCAATGGTGAACAAAATCTTGCTTGAAGAAATTAACAAGCGCTAAGAGATGATAACTTGGCAGAACTAGAAGAGTAAGTGGCCTTTAAAGGGCCGCCTGCTTTTTCTCGCATCCATGACGATAAAAGCACCTTGGGATTTAGTATGTCTAAGGTGTTTTTGTTTGTAAAAAAGGACAATTGAGACTATATTCAGAGTAGAGATTGTCTATGATAATAAAAGTGTATGAAAAATTAATCATTAAATAGGATGATGAAAATGAAACGAGCACGAATTATTTATAATCCTACCTCTGGTCGTGAGGCGTTCAAAAAGAACTTACCAGAAGTACTTCAAAAGCTAGAACAAGCTGGATATGAAACATCGTGTCACGCCACAACGTGTGCAGGAGATGCGACAGAAGCAGCCCGCATAGCGGTAGAGCGTAAATTTGATGTGGTCATCGCAGCTGGTGGAGACGGAACGATTAATGAAGTCATCAATGGAATCGCGGAACAAGATTATCGTCCGAAGCTTGGGATCATTCCGATGGGAACGACAAACGACTTCTCAAGAGCTATCAGTGTACCACGCTCTATTGATGCGGCATGTGAAATTATCGCACAAGGGATTACGGCTCCAATTGATTTGGGATGTGTAACGAACGATGGAAAAACGCAATATTTCATTAATATCGCTGGTGGCGGCCGACTAACGGAATTAACGTACGAAGTACCAAGTAAGCTAAAAACGATGCTTGGTCAGCTTGCGTATTACTTAAAAGGGATGGAGATGCTTCCATCCATCAAACCAACGAACGTTCAAATCGAGTATGATGGAAAAAGCTTTGAAGGCGAAATCATGCTGTTTTTGGTCTCTCTTACAAACTCTGTAGGGGGCTTTGAAAAGCTCGCACCAGATTCTTCTTTGAACGACGGACTATTTGATTTAATTATTTTAAAGAAAACGAATTTGGCTGAGCTGATTCGTATCGCAACACTTGCACTGCGTGGTGATCACGTCAACGATCCAAACCTTATTTATACAAAGGCAAGCAGTGTAAAGCTTTATACAGAAGACAAAATGCAGCTTAACCTAGACGGTGAGTTCGGTGGATTATTGCCTGGTCATTTTGTTAATTTATATCGTCATATTGAAGTATTTGTACCAAAAGAAAAAGCAGATATTATGTTAGATTAGTCTGAAGGCATGACCGACTGAGGGTCATGCCTTTTTCAATAATTTTGTGGAAGGGGCGTTTTCTCTTTTCGTCTCCTTATGGTACAATCAGTTCAGCATTTTAAGATAAAGGATGTAACGATAATGGCTAAATTTATTCCACCAATTCAAAAGAATGATATGATAGATGCTCGTTTTGAAGACTTAACACACGATGGTTCAGGTGTTGCGAAGGTTGATGGCTTTCCCATTTTTGTACCGAACGCATTGCCTGGTGAAGAAGGGCAAGTGAAGGTAACGAAGATTAAGAAGGGCTACGCATTCGGACGTTTAATGGAGCGTACAAAAGACAGTGAGTTCCGCATGGAGCCGCCGTGTCCGATTTATACGCAGTGCGGGGGCTGTCAGCTTCAGCATGTGAGCTATGAGGGGCAGCTTCAATTTAAACAAAAGCAGGTGCAGGACGTAATGGCACGCATCGGACGTTTGCCGAATGTACCCGTACACCCTGTTCTTGGTATGGAAGAGCCTTGGCGCTACCGTAACAAAGCGCAGGTTCCTGTAGGTGAGCGTGATGGTCGTTTGATCGCAGGATTCTACCAAAAGCGCAGCCATGAAATTATTGATATGAACGAATGTATTATTCAGCATACGGAGAATGATGAAGTTGTACAGCTTATAAAGGACATTCTAAATAAATATGATGTTCGTGCGTACAACGAAGAAAAGCACAAAGGAACGATTCGCCACGTGATGGTTCGCTATGGTTTAGTGACGGGAGAACTAATGGTCGTGCTCGTGACAAGAACAGAAGAGCTTCCGCACAAGAACGAAATCGTTCGTGACATTGTAGAAGCGGTTCCGAACGTGAAGTCGATCGTCCAAAACGTGAACAGCAAGAGAACGAACGTGATTCTCGGAGACAAGACGAACGTTCTTTGGGGAGAAGAATACATCTATGACTACATTGGTGATGTGAAATTCGCGATCTCAGCGAAATCCTTCTACCAAGTAAACCCTAAGCAAACGAAGGTGCTTTATGATAAAGCGCTCGAATATGCCGAGCTTACAGGTGAAGAAACGGTCATTGACGCTTACTGCGGAATCGGAACAATCTCTCTGTTCCTCGCAAAAAAAGCGAAAAAAGTATACGGCGTTGAAATCGTCCCAGAGGCAATTGAAGACGCAAAACGTAACGCCAAACTAAATGATATTCATAACGTTGAATTTGCCGTAGGAGAATCAGAAACAGTTATTCCAGCATGGAAAGACCAAGGCATCCAAGCAGATGTGATCGTCGTCGATCCACCGCGCAAAGGCTGCGAAGAGTCCCTACTAAATACGATTATTGAAATGAAACCAAAGCGCGTCGTCTACGTATCATGCGGCCCAGCTACACTAGCAAGAGACCTACAAATCCTAGAACAAGGCGGATATGAGGTCAAGGAAGTACAACCAGTGGATATGTTCCCGCATACTACGCACGTTGAGTGCTGTGCGTTGATAGTACGAATTAAAAAATAAGCAGATGAAGTGGAGGTCCTGTAGTGGACCTTCGCTTTTCCATCTGCTTTTATTTCAATTTTTTTAATTAAACGATGAAGTAAATCAGGAGTTAATTCTTTGAATTCTACAAATACTTCAAGCTGTTTTTTTAACTCATACAAGGAAGTTTCATCGTCCTTTGTTTGAAGATAAATCTCTAGTTCCTGTATGTTTATTGATAATGTATGAATTTGTTTATTAAGATTATCAATATATTCATCATATGCTTCCTTTGAGATTACTTCGTCAATTAATAGGCCAACTGCCTTTTGCTTTTTTGACTTTAGGCCTGCCATTTCTTCCTTTGCAATGTTAATTTGTTTTTGCGATTGTATTCTTTGCTTTTGAACTTTGGCCTCAATTGTCTCCATATAAGAAGTACTATCTAATGAAGATAACAAGCTCCTAATGTCATTTAAGATTGCTAGGCATAATGTGTTTTCTCTGGTTAAATGGTTGCTACACGCTTTTGCTCCATGCTTATTATAATTACCACAGATATATCCTTTACTATTGGCTTTGAAGTGCATTCCATGTCCGCAATCCGAACAATATAAAGTATTAGTAAATAAATGCTTTTCAGCCTGGGGACGAATTCTTTTACGATGTTCAATAAGCTGTTGAACCGTGTTAAAATCTTCTTTTGAAATTATTGCGTCATGGGTATTAGGTATGTGGATATAATCTCCTGGATTATTTTGGTTCCTAGACTTGTTTGTGACACTCCTCGTTGTGGATCGTCCCTGTACTAGATCACCTGTGTAATGAGGATTGGTAAGTATAACTCTAGTTGTTCCTCCATGCCATTTATCATTAGCATTTTTTTTATTAGAAATTTGGGCTGGTGTCCTGATTCCTTCGTTGTATAATCCTCTTGCAATGGCATCAAAACCTTTACCTGCAAGATATTCACGAAATATTCTTCTAACGATATCTGGAGTGTTGTCAGATTGGATATGAAGTTTGCCATCTTTCAGTGCGTAACCATAAGGAGGTTTTGATCCTTTGAACAAACCTCGTTGTGCTCTGCTTTTTAGAGCTGCCTTCACCCGGTCGCTTGTTCTTTGTGACTCCTGTTCATACAGCCAAGCATAGATACCAAACATTTGCCCATTGCCTTCTAAAGTATTAATTGCATTATCCAGGGTTATAATATGAACTTTATTTTGTTCAGCGATATCACGAATTTCATATGATAAGCGACCATTACGAGCTAAGCGTGACAATTCTTTTGCTAGAATGACATCAAATTTCTTAGCTTTAGCATCAGCAATTAACTGCTGTAACTGTTCACGTTTCTCTGTGGTACCACTTTCTACATCAATGTAAAATTCATGAATGTCCCAACCCTTATCTAGAATATATCCTTTAAATAGATCTCTTTGGTTGGCAAGAGAGGCTTTTTGCTCTTCTTTATCAGTAGAAACTCTTATATAAATTGCACATCTCATGATATATCTTTCCTTTCTATATGAGATGTAGTAGTGTTTACCTTATCTTGAGAATAGTAAGTATTTACTAATCTGTCAATTTTCTCGTTGATTAGTGAATTTAGTATGTCTTGAAAAGTTATATTTGCATTCTCATTAAAAATACGTTCGATTTCCATTATAATTACCCCCAATATCTTATTGAGGTCTAGACCTTAATTAATCTACAAATTTATGATATTAGTGATTCGTAAGAATTTGTAGTGATTTCAGCTGATTTCTATTTATTATTATACTTTCTATATGTGGTTTTCGACTAAATTGCTATGAAAGGATTCGGTACTTTTATCTTCGAATAAGAGCGATATTAGTAACAAATTCGTAGGCAATGTCATGAAAAACTATAAATACCTCGTGGATTCTCTCGGATTCTCAAAAAATCAGCAATAGGGTGAAAAATTTGAAAAAATTCTGAGGGGTAGTTGGTTATACATAGCCTTCGGCTATTTGACGTTTGGCGCCCCACCCCCTCAATATGTTGTTGTATACCATCACTTATTAAGTCCCTTTCAAATTTTGCAATACACCTGGCATAGTCAACATGAGCTTTCCGGCTGTTGTAGTGAAGTCTATTTGTTCTTTAATAAACACTAATCCTATCCCTCGTTCTTGCAGCTCTTTTTCGATCTTATGTAATTCAAATGTACTTCTGGACAATCTATCTCGCTTGTAAATGACGAGTTTGTCACCTTCTCGCAAAGAGTCCAACGCTCTAGCTAATTCTTCACGTTCACTTTTTGCCCCACCTTGTTTTTCAGTAAAAATCTTTTCGCAGCCGTATTCATTTAATTTCTCAACTTGTAATTCTAACTCTTGCCCCAATGTATTAACTCTTACGTATCCAATAACAACCATATTTAGTTCCTACTTCTCTGGTTGTCTAAAAGTCTAATAATTTTTGTGCTTTTTATTTGAGACTAACTTTTAGATGAATACCACAATAAGAACAATTTAAAATTATATAATTTTCTGCGTGTCCAAAAGTTATAACTTTTAGACTTCGTTTATTGGTTACGGTTGGTATGGAAAGAGGTTCACTAACTTAAGGAAACAATAGCAGAAGAGTTACGTCAAAGGTTTATTGGATATGCCCTACTAGCTCGGGAAGTATTGGAGAGTGTATTAAATGACACGAATGCAACAAATAGGGATAAAATAACTCCTGCAAAAGATCTGCTTGATAGGGCAGTTTTTGCACCAATTGATAAAAAGGAATTAGCTCGACCAAATAATAGTGCTATCGAGATATTGTTTGTTGAACCTAATTAAAATTGATACATTGGTAAAAAGAAGACCTAGTGAGGAAGATTCCATTAGGTTCTTTTTTTGGGTTCGCCTTTTTTTGCAAATGTTTTTGTTGAATTTTTGTAATGGAAAACTGTTTTGTCATACCCAAAATAAATTTTACCAAATATAATGAGGTGTAAACGGTAGTATTGATATTAAATGTGGATAAATACTGACGCAAAAAGCCGGTAAATGAAGTGTTTTTAAGATCAACGTTGAGTTTGACAAACAGTCCGGACTGATTTTCGTTCTGATTTTAAATCAATGAAAACATGTAAAAAGGCAAAAATCTGAAGTGTTTCCCTAAGACAACAGTTTCGGGTAGTAGGATTTGTTGTTAAAATGATAAGGATGTGTATTCATATGTCAGAAAAAAAGAATAGCCCTACGCATAAGGTGCGAGGTACACTTACCTTCAACGATGATGAATCATATAATGCCTATGTGAATGGTGATGCGAATTTCAAGAATGGACTGAGAAACCGAGATAAAGGAACCCTGTATCGTCAGCCTGATTTTGAGGAAGATGCAGCAACCTATGATGACAATGATTATTCACCAACAGAAAACAATGAAAGAACAGAGCTAACTCCTGAACAGCAAGAATTTGCTGGGATGCTTGGAACAGCGATAGCTGTAGGACTAACTTGGGTAACAACAGAAGTTGTAGCACCAAAGGTGAAACATTGGTGGAAAAGCAATGCAGCACCAGCACTTCAGGAAAAATGGAATGCTGTTACTGGGAAGAAAATAACGGTAAGTAAATCATCTAAAGAAACAACTACATCATCTGTGGGTGCTCCAGAGATCACTTTGTCGAATGTTTTCTATCAGGAATTAGATGATGCTTATGAGAAATATGCAACAGATATGACCAGTGAGGAAGCTCAGTCTGAATTGCTCGATATATTTATTCTGTCAGCCACGATTGCAGCTAAAGTGAGAAAGCTTTCAAAAGCGAAAATAGTGGATGAGAAAGATATGATTACACTTTTAACATCGCCGGAGTACATCAGTTGTATAAATCAGATTTTACAATCAAATCCGGTGTTACTTGAAGAAAAAACTGCATCGCTTTCTAAAATTTTAGGAAGCAGCCCTATCATTGATGGTATTTATGTACCTATCAAAAATAATCAGTTCAAAGAGAGGTTATTGGTGGGATAGAAACAATAGCGAGATAAAAACACTCTGCAGACCAAAATGGTTAGCTCATTAATCTTTGTGGTAGACCATCTGACCTTACCCATCTCGGTTATTGCCTGAGCATTGTTGAGTCCGTTATAATGGAAAGTAAGTAATATAGAATTATAGTAGGTTAAAATACCTATGGAGGATAAAAGCTATGGTAAATAATATTGTTATCGACGCAATGTGGGACGATTCTCCCATATATGTTTCATCAGAAGTAAACTTTATATGGTCTATTGCAAACAAACTGCGAGGTCCGTATCAAAGTGATAAATATAAGGATGTAATCATTCCTATGACCATCATCCGTCGTTTTGAGTGCGCTTTAGCACCTACAAAAAAGGCAGTAGTAGACCAGTTTAAAGCAAATCCGAACTATCCAACGAAAGCAATGTACCGTATTTCTGGTTTTCAGTTCTACAATACCAGCGAGTTCGACCTAGCAGAGTTGTTGAACGATGCTGACCATCTGGCAGCAAATTTTAAAAGTTATATTCAGGGGTTCTCACCTAATGTGCAGGAAATTATTCTATCTGCAGAGAAAGGTCTTGATTTCAATAAGCAAATTGACAAAATGGACAAGAACAACCGCCTACTTAGTGTTGTTAAGGCTTTCTCTGAATTGGACTTGAATCCTCGTACCATTGACAATGTTAAGATGGGATACATATTTGAAGAACTTATCCGTAAATTTTCTGAAAATGCTGAGGCTGGTGACCACTATACTGGTCGTGATATTATCAAGCTCATGGTAAATATTCTTCTTGCAGAAGGCTGCGATGATATCTTTGATGATGGTAAGGTCATTACCATTTTAGACCAAGCCTGTGGAACTGGTGGTATGTTATCAACAGGATACAACTTCATTAAGCGTTACAATCCAACTGCAGATGTGCGTTTGTTTGGTCAGGAAATTAATCCTGAATCTTATGCTATGTGTTTGGCTGAAATGCTTATTAAGGGACAGAATGCAGGGGATATTTGCTATCAGGATACGATGAAGACTGACTGTTTCAAAGGAACTAAGATGCGTTTCGTACTTGAAAATCCGCCATTTGGCCAGCCTTGGGGCGGTAAAGATGCTGGTGAAGGAGTAGAACAAGCTGTTATCGATGAACATGCAAAAGGATTTGATGGACGCTGGGGTGCTGGAATTCCGGGTTCTGGTGATATGCAGATGCTATTCCTTCAGTCTGCTATAGACAAGATGGATAATAATCTGGGCAGATGTGCAATTATTATGAATGGTTCTCCTTTGTTCAACGGTGGCACAGCATCTGGAGAAAGCCAGATTCGTCGCTGGTTGCTTGAACAAGATCTTATTGAAGCGATTATTGCTCTTCCTACAGAACTTTTCTACAATACGGAAATTGCGACCTATATTTGGGTTCTCTCAAAGAACAAGCGTAATGAGAGAAAAGGTAAAGTACAGCTAATTGATGCTTCTAATATTTGTAATAAGCTGCGCAAAGCCCTTGGCAAGAAGAAAAATGAAATAACACCAGATGATAGAACATTGATTACTAAGCTGTATTCTGAATTTAAAGAGAGTGAAGAAAGCAGAATATTTAAAAATGAGGACTTCATGTACAAAGAGTATGCGATAATGCAGCCTTTACAGCGCAGTTACGCTTTTACTGATGATAGAGTTCAGCATATGCTTCAATCTGGAGCATTAAGCTCACTATATGACGAGGCAAAAGTCAAGGAACTTGAAGATGCGGAAGAATTGAGTAGCAAAGAACAGAAAAAGCTCGATGATTATCTGAATAACAAACCGGTGTATTATGCAATTATTGAAGCTCTCGAAGCTGCTGTGTCAGATAAAAAATATTTGACAGAGAACGAGTTTATTCCGGTCTTGACGAGTGTACTATCTGGTGTAACAGCTGACAAAAAGTTGATTGCCAAAATTGCTGCTGGCTTGTCAGAGATGGATAAAACCGCAGAAATTCAAAGAGATAAAAAAGGCAATGTCATTTATGATAAGGAATCAAAAGACACAGAAATTGTGAAGTACGAAGAAAATATTGATGACTATATGGCACGAGAAGTGCTTCCTTATGTTCCTGATGCAAAGGCATTTTTTGAAGAAAATCTTGGTGCCAAAAAACCGGTAATTAAGATTGGTGCGGAATTTCCTTTTGCAAGAACTTTTTATAAATATCAAGCTCCCCAGGAAAGCCAAGATTTGAAGAAAAGTTTTGTAGAACTTGAAAAGTCTGTGTCTGAACGCATTTCCAAGTTGTTTGGTTAAAGGAGGGATAATATGAGTGAAATGATAGATACAAATATCCAATGGCTTGGTGAAATCCCTTTGAGTTGGGAATTGAAAAAGATTAAATATGTTTTGCGTGAAAGGATAGAAAAAAACAATCCTATCAGAACCTCTTTTATCCTTTCTTTGACAGCCAAACAAGGTGTAATACCTTATGACGAAAAAGAAGGCGGAGGTAATAAACCTAAAGAAGATGTGTCGGCATATAGGTTAGCCTATCCCGGAGATATAGTTATGAACAGCATGAATATTTTGTCTGGATCTGTTGGCCTTTCGAAATATTTTGGTTGCGTAAGCCCTGTTTATTATATGTTGAGACCATTTGCCACTGAAGATGATGTTCGTTATTATAACTATATTTTTCAGTCCACGCTTTTCCAAAAAAGTTTGTTCGGACTTGGAAATGGTATTCTAATAAAAGAATCAGGAAATGGAAAATTGAATACCATACGAATGAGAATTCCTATGGATAAATTTGGAGGGCTATATATTCCTATAGCGCCAAAGGATGATCAAAAGAAAATTGCGGACTTCTTAGACGAAAAGTGCAATGATATTAATACTTTATTATCAGATATTCAAAAGCAGATTGATGTCCTTGAATCTTATAAGCGTTCAGTTATTTCGGAAGCCATAACTAAAGGATTAAATCAAGATGTGGTATTGAAAGATAGCGGGATATTTTATATTGGTCCGATTAATTCAAAGTGGGAAATTTCTAAAATAGGATATATTTGCACAAAATTGTCTCGCTCTTTTGAGCCTTCAGATACTGCTTTAGTATGTTCTAATAAAGGAAAAGTAATGGTTAGAAATGAAAATATTATTGGAAAGATGGTTAGCGGTGATAATGCAATGCAAGGTATACATAAAGGCGATATAGCTATTCACGGTATGGATACATGGCATGGCGCAATTGCATTGTCTGAGTATGATGGAAAGATTACAAGAGTCGTTCATGTATGCGATAGTACCGAAGATAAGAGGTTAGTCGTATATTTTATGCAGTACCTCGCTTTCCAAGGTGTTTACAAACTTATTTCTAACGGAGTAAGAGGTAATACAAGTGACTTCCGCAGTTGGGACAAAGTAAAAGATATTTATATTCCTTTGCCAACTTCCTTGGATGAGCAAAAGGAAATTTGTGATTTCTTAGATGATATTTGTTTAGAAGTGGAAAGAATCATCGAAAAGAAGAAAGAGCAATTGTCAGTTCTTGAAGATTATAAGAAAGCAACTATATACGAATATGTAACAGGTAAAAAGGAGGTGCCGGTCAGTGAATAATATTCTTTCTGAAAAAGAATATCAAGAGTTCATAATGGAACGACTTGAAAAGGGTAACGGATATGTTATTCGTAAGGCTACCAACTATGACCGTTACTATGCTGTTGACCGTGAGATGTTGTTCAAGTTCCTGAACGAAACACAATCGGAAAAAATGGATGCCCTTCGTAAAATCTATAAGGGTGATTTGGAGGATACTATTGTTAGTTTCATAAATTCTGAGGTGACAAAGACTCGAGGTTGCTTGTTGGACATTCTTAAGCACGGTATTGAGTTATCCCATATAAAATTGGAACTGATGTACACCAAACCAGCGACTACCTTTAATAAGGATTTGCTGGTTAAGTATGAAAATAACATTTTTTCTGTTATGGAGGAGGTCTGGGCAAGCAGTGATGAGCGTGTTGATCTAGTTATTTTCTTGAATGGTCTCGCCATTATGTCCTTTGAATTGAAATGCAACGCTGCCGGACAGTCTTATCAGGATGCAATCTACCAGTATCGTGTAGACCGTAATCCAAAGACACGTCTGTTCATGTTTAAGGCCGGTGTTCTTGTAAACTTTGCAATGGACTTGGAAGAAGTCTATATGACTACAAAGTTGGCTGGTAATTCAACATTCTTCCTACCTTTTAATATGGGTTCCGGAGAAGGCGTTTATGCTGGTGCAGGCAATCCAGCCTTTGAAGATAATTATAGCGTATCATATATGTGGGAGGATATATTAACTAAGGATACCGTGCTTGACCTTATCAGCAAGTTTGTATTCATGGAAACCAAGGAATCCGAAGACCCTACCACCGGCAAAATAAAAAAATCCGAGAGCATTATCTTTCCTCGTTTTCATCAGCTTGATGTTATCCGTCAATTGCTTGGTGATGTGCGTGAAAATCGTACTGCACAGAACTACTTAATTCAGCATAGTGCTGGCTCCGGCAAAACAAATTCAATTGCATGGCTTGCACACCGTTTGACTTCATTGCATGATGCAGACAGTAAGGTGATTTTTAATAATGTTATCATCATTACTGACCGTGTGGTTGTTGACCGTCAGTTGCAGAAAGCCATCCTTGGCTTAGAGCATAAAGCTGGTTTTATCCGTGTGATGGATGATAAGTGTACTTCTGCTGATCTTGCAATTGCGCTAAAAGGAAATACAAAGATTGTAGCAACAACTATTCAGAAGTTCCCATACATAGTCGATAGTGTAGTTGGACTGAAAGACAAGCGGTTTGCTGTTATTATTGATGAGGCACATTCCTCTACTGCTGGTAAGGATATGGCGGCAGTAACAAAGACCCTTGGTTCTGGTGAACAGAATTCACGTGATGTTCAGGATATGATTGTAGACGAAATTGCTCGTAATGGTAAGCAAGCGAATGTTTCAATGTTTGCTTTTACTGCGACACCAAAGCCTACAACGCTGCAGCTGTTTGGTCGCTTGAATAAAAAGGGACAGAGAGAAGCATACCATATTTATTCGATGAAGCAGGCTATAGAGGAAGGATTTATTTTGGATGTGTTGCAGAACTACACAACATACAATACTTTCTATCAAATAAATAAAGAAATAGAGGATGATCCTCGTTGTAAAACCACAGAAGCAAAGCGACAGATTGCTCGTTTTGTAGAACTACATGACACCAACATTGCACAGCGAATTGAGGTTATCGTTGAGCATTTCCGTACATCTGTTATGACAGAACTTGGTGGTATGGCAAAGGCTATGGTTGTTACAGCTTCTCGTCAGGGAGCTGTAAAATACCGACAGACTCTTGAGGAATACATTACAAAGCGCGGTTATACGGACATCAAAGCACTTGTTGCCTTTTCTGGAAAAGTGAAGTTGCCGGGTGAAGACGAAACAGAATATAACGAGACTTCTATGAATGGATTTCCAGAAGACCGATTAACAAAGGAATTTGATAAGGACGATTATAAGGTGC
Source organism: Priestia koreensis (assembly GCF_022646885.1). Lineage (GTDB taxonomy): Bacteria > Bacillota > Bacilli > Bacillales > Bacillaceae_H > Bacillus_AG > Bacillus_AG koreensis_A. The sequence goes on from NZ_CP061868.1 coordinate 305,584, forward strand.
TTTTAGTTGCAAATAAATATCAGACTGGCTTTGACCAACCAAAGCTTTGTGCTATGTATGTCTTAAAAAAACTCAAGGGGGTAACTGCAGTTCAGACATTATCTCGTTTGAATCGTATCTGTCCGCCTTTTGAAAAAAAAACCTTTGTGCTTGATTTTGTAAATAGCTATGAGGAAATCAAGGATGCATTCGCACCGTACTACACAACAACGCTTCTTTCTAACTCTGTTACTCCGACAGCAATTTACGACCTTGAGGCTAAGATTGATGCATACACAATCCTTGACCCAGATGATATTGATAAGGCAAATGACCTACTATACAAAGATAACATTTCATCTAAGGATAAGCAGAAGTTGACTTTTTACTTCAAGAAGGCCAGAAATATGATTGAGCAATATGATTTGTTGAAGCAGCAGGAAATTGTAGCATTGATGCGCAACTTTGTGCGTTTCTATGAGTTTTTGCTTCAAGTGTCTAGTTTTGAAGATGTCCATTTACATAAGAAATATAACTTTATTACTTATCTACAGTCTTACATCAATATCAAGCATCCAGGTGGTGGTTACAATCTTGACGGCAAGATTAAAGCTACAAACTTCGTACAGAAGAAGGATGAAGAATATAAGAAACCAAAACTTGTTGCTCAGCCGGTAATGAAGTTGCCGACAGCTGATAGCTTTGGTTTGACAGAAGCAAAAGAGGAACGCTTGTCTCATATTATTGCAGAAATTAACAGCCGCACAGGTAAGACTTATGATAATGATGTGGCAGTTAAGGCTATGCTGCAGATTAGAGATATTCTTATGAAATCTGATAAGCTTAAAACCAGCGCAAAGAATAACACTGTAAAAGACTTCGAATTTTCGTATTTTGATAATACTGATGACGCTCTTATTGAAGGTTTGTCTCAGAATCAGGATTTCTTCTCTCTGTTGCTGGGGAATGATGAAATTAAGAAACAAGTGCTTGGTATTTTTACGGATGAAATATACAAGAGCTTACGTGATGCATAAGTAAAGGAGGAATATAATGTTCGATAAATTCCGTTTGAAAGAAGCCCTTTTAAAGTATAAAGAAAACTTTGTTTCTTCTCAGTGGGGCAATGAAAAATACAAATGGGAAGCTGTAAAATGCTTTCAGGACAATTGGGATGTTAATGAAAGTGACTTTGCGGATATGCTCGCTCGATCATTGTCAAAGACATACAACCTTCTTGGCTCTATGAACAATTTCCCGTCAAAGATGATTCAGAATTTTGCAAAGACAGCACCGGAAGAAGTACGAGCAATGTATATAGCATTGTTCGATGAGAGCAAGGATGTTGTTACTCGCATAATTAAGTTTAAAGACATGTCATCTATCTTGCTTGAAAAATATGGAAATGGCGCCGGTCAGCATTATCAGTATGAAAATGCAGTTAGCATATATTTGTGGTTGCGATATCCTGATAAGTATTATATCTATAAATATGGTGAAGTCAAAGCCGTAGCAGATGAACTTGGTAGTGACATGATTTTCAAGAAAGGGGCATATGTTGATAACCTTCGAAATTTCTATAGCCTTTATGATGAAATATGTGAGGAAATTAAAAAGGATAATGTGCTGCTAGATCTATTTAAATCGCAGCTTACAGACACTTGCTACCCTGATCCAGAGTACAGAACACTCACAATGGATGTAGGGTTCTACATTAGTCGTTTCTATTCTCAGAAAGACCAGCCACAGCAGTATGAGTGGTTCCCAACAGATTACTCCCCTGAACTGACGGTTGAGGATTGGATTGGACTTCTTGGAGATGAAGAAGTATTTACAACTGGAAGTCTTGAAATCATGAAGCGCATGAAAGACTATGGCGGTCAGGCTACTTGCACACAGCTCGCTGTTAAATATGGTGAAAGCAAAAACTTCTATAACAGTGGTTCTTCTGCACTTGCACGTCGAGTTGCAGAAAAAACAGGATGCCCAGTGATGGAACGAGGTACAGAAAACACTTTCTGGTTGCCAATTCTATATATAGGTAGAATTGTCGATAAGGATGAAGAAGGCAGTTATATTTGGAAATTACGTGAAGAACTTGAAGAAGCTCTTGATAATGTTGACCTTTCACAAGTCGAACTTTATGTTGCATCTGCTCCCGGCGAAGAAGAGCACAGATATTGGTGGCTAAATGCTAATCCAAAAATCTGGACTTTCTCTGATATTGCTGTTGGAGAAGTGCAGTCCTATACACTTTATAATGACAAAGGAAATAAAAGGCGTATTTTCCAGAACTTCTTAGATGCTAAAGCTGGTGATATGCTCATCGGATATGAATCCAATCCTGTAAAGCAGATTGTGGCAATTGGTCGTATCAGCGCAGAGCAAGATGGTGAACAAATTTACTTTGAAAAAGTCGAAGGCCTCACATCGCCGATAGATTACCAGACTTTGAAGAGATTCCTCGAGTTGGAAAAAATGGAGTATTTTGTTAATCCTCAGGGTAGTCTTTTCAAACTTACAAAGGGTGAATACCACTTTATCTACGATATGATTCGTGAGGAAAATCCACTGTCATCCGAAGGGGAAGCTGAGAAGTATTCTAAAGAGGATCTCCTTGATGAAGTGTATATGACTGAAAACCGTTATAATATTCTGGTTGCAGTTTTGAAAAACAAAAAGAATATCATCCTGCAGGGCGCACCAGGTGTTGGTAAAACATTTGCAGCAAAACGTCTGGCATACTCTATCATGGGAGAAAAGGATGAAAGCCGAATTGAGTTTGTTCAGTTCCATCAGAACTATTCCTATGAGGATTTTGTGATGGGCTATAAGCCAGTGAATGATGGCTTTGAGTTGAAGTACGGTATTTTCTATCGCTTCTGTCAGAAGGCAGCCAACCAGCCTGAAAAAGAACACTTCTTTATTATTGATGAAATCAACCGTGGTAACATGAGTAAAATTTTTGGTGAGTTGCTTATGCTGATTGAGCGTGATTACAGAGGAACAAAAGCAACACTGGCCTACAACGGCCTTTCCTTTACTGTTCCTAAAAATCTGTACATCATCGGTATGATGAATACTGCAGACCGTAGTTTGGCAATGATTGACTATGCTTTGCGTCGTCGTTTCAGTTTTTTTGATATTGACCCTGGATTCGATTCAGAAGGTTTTGTTAAATATCAGAATACACTGAACGAAACTTTCTCTTTGCTTGTATCAAAAGTTAAGGAATTGAATAAAGAAATCACACTCGATAAATCTTTGGGTAAAGGTTTCTGTATCGGTCATAGTTATTTTTGTAGTACAACTGAATGTACTGAAGAATGGATGCAATCCATCGTGGATTATGACATACTGCCTATGCTCAGCGAGTATTGGTTCGAAGATACAGGAAAGCTGCAGCGCTGGGAAAATATTCTCCGTGGTGTATTTCAATGATTAAGGACAAAAGCATATTAATAAAGAACATCTATTATATGCTGTCTTATACCTTCACCACCTTAAAACAGTCGAACTATGAGGAAGTCGCAAAAGAGGAATTCAAAAATATCCATAACCTCTTTGCTGCAATTCTGGTGAAAGGTATTGGGAAACAATTGAAGCAGGGATTATATCGTGAGTATCTGAATAAAAAAGAAGATATGTCGGTTATACGTGGTAAGATCGATATGCCCGGAACCATGAAAAACAAACTTGCCAGAAAAAAGGTGTTAACTTGCGAGTATGATGAACTTTCGGAAAACAATCTTCTCAATCAGATTCTGAAAACTACGGTCATGTTATTGCTTCGTCATGCAAAAGTGGATGCTAAGAGAAAGAGCGACTTGAAAAAAGAAATGTTATTCTTCTCAAATGTTGATACCATTGAACCAAATTTAATCAAATGGTCATTAATTAGGTTCCAGCGCAACAATCAAACCTACCGAATGCTCATAAGTCTATGCCAGTTAATTCTGGAAGGAATGCTACTTACAACAGAACAGGGCGAATATAAAATGGCTTCTTTTGTTGACGAGCAAAGGATGAGCCGCTTGTACGAGAAATTCATTCTTGAATACTATAATAAGGAATTCCCAGCTCTTGCTGTTAATGCATCACAAATTCCATGGGCGCTTGATGATGGCATAGGAACAATGCTTCCGGTTATGCAAAGTGATATAACACTGTCGCTTGACAACAAGGTTCTAATCATCGATGCAAAGTATTATACGCATACTATCCAGACTCAATATGATAAGCACACATTGCATTCCAAAAACCTGTATCAAATTTTTACCTATGTTAAAAATAAAGATTCAGAGTTGGGGGGAGAACAGTACGAAGTATCTGGTATGCTGCTTTATGCAAAGACGGAAGAAGAAATTCAGCCTGACAATGTCTATCAAATGAGTGGAAACAAAATAAGCGTGAAAACACTGGATTTGAACCATAAATTTATAGATATTGCTGCGCAGCTTAACAAAATTGTAGAAATACATTTCGGTATTACTAATACGTGAGGAGAAGATAGTGGAATCAATAAATACATCTTTTCAGAAACTTCCTTCTGCTTGCTGTTCATCTACTATTACAACATTTAAAGCTGACTGTGATCCCTTTAATGCATTTTCTGCTTCATCTTAACAGACCTAAGATAATGTTGTAACCCTTATTATAAAAATCGTGTTCCGCTCCAAGAAGGTGATGGCAATTGGTGGCATCCTGGTGGCAAAACCAATCATACTGCCACCAACTACATCTGTTTATAGCATAAATAGTAAAAATAAAAGCCTATTAAATCAACAATTTCAAACTCAATCTGTTATAGTCTGACTCACTTCACAACCTTGACAGGGTTGAGGTGAGAGTTCTAATCCTTCATATCTTACCCTATATAAAATAAATTAGGACCAAAATAAATTAAAAAATCTTTCTGAGTGGTAGTAGGTTACTTAAGCTTTCGGCTAGTAAAGTTCAGAGCCCCGTCCCTTTTAATAATCCTAGAATGCTATTGAAGGAATTTAACCATCTACATCACAGGAAGAAATCGCTACAATAGTAAAGGAAATCTAAATAAGTGAGCGCTAGTATAGGTGTTGATACTAGCTTCATCCGTTACGAAATTGTAGACGGTGTAAGCTGTTTGCTTTTTAAGGTGTAGACTTTTTTTTATTTGGATATAAATGATGCGACGGTTATTAAAATTTTAAATAAGGAGCAATCCTTTTAAGGTGCATTTCAAGTGTATTTTTAACTATCATAAATCTTGGGATGCCACCATTGCCCGGTTCACCTTTTTCCCGGCAAATTGAACTCCACCTCAAAATGCATTTCGATTGACATAGCGGGGACAAAGAGGAGATTCCTTATTCATGAGATTGTATTTAGAACTATGTCCTTTACACGTTCAGTGTTTATCGTGTTTAGTATTATCCTTCAGATACCGTGTTCTCCCAAATGGATAGAAAGGTTTTGGACTTGAGAATTTACCGTAGGGTGGTCCTTTATAAAAGGACAGACTCTCCCCAAGCAGGCGGATTCCTCTCTCTAACAGATTCCTTAATAGAGAGGGTTTCTACCTAGCGTGAGAACCCCTGCTATTCGCCACTGTATGTATTCTCCCTCTTCTATGTGTGAGATCCCTTTTTGGTCATCCTTCTTTTTTTACTTGAAAAGTCTTCCTTTTTCGTGAGGGATTTTACATGTTTACCCTCGTGAAAAAGAATCTCTCACTAATATTATTTACCGCCAAAACCTGGGGAAATTCTACCTTGTTCGAAGATGTTCACAAAGTTGTCGCAAAGTGTTCGTGTTTATTGCTGATAAATCATTTTTTACAAATATGTATAGGGAGTACTTATAATTCAGTGGGTGTCTCTTTATGACTAAGATCAAATCACTAAAAAAACACAAAAACAAGGAACTCTTAAACTAAGTTCCTTGTTTAAACTTGGGGTAATATTGCAAAGGTATCATGCAAAGAAGAAATCTAATCCTTCCGTTTTGGAGCTAGTATCCTAAAACGAATATTCATTTGAAATGACAAATCCTGCTAGTCTATCGAAAATCTCATCCGAACGATGCTTAGGATAATCCAACAATTTATGATCCTTTATGAAGGTGTTAGCTTCTTCATTCCATAAAATTAAAGGATGTTCTAGTCTGTATTCAAATAATAATTTAGGATACTTTATAAAGTTGTTCCTTGTTATTGAGACGGAATAGCATAAAAATAAATCTTCTAATAAACGGTCTGGTGAATAATCGTAAATAACTACGTTGTCTCCCCATTTTTCTTTAAAGTATTTTTCTAGTTGTTTTTCATCTAATTCATTGATTAATTCGTGACTTTCAACATTTGTGACCAGGTTAATATAAGCAAAGTTCTCACTCGCTTTAGAAGGGAGTTCTAGAACTCCTAAGTATTTGATTGTTGAGTGCCGGCTTAATCTTTTTACGTGATAAATGAAGCTGTTTAATCTGCTTTGAATCCCTTCAGGTTCAGTCAAGGTAACTCTTAGTCTAAATGATATTAGGATTCTATTATCAACAAAGTTAGTTAAGAGTAGCCTTTTCAAGTTTAGTAAACTTCCATTTAAATCCTGTTCAAATCCTAGCTCTTTAAGAGAACGTATGCCATGGTAGTCATAGACAAAAACTGTAGAGCCACAACTAACTAATTTAGTTTGCATTGGCATAATTGCTACCTCCCTCAAGCCATGTAATTAAAACATTTTTTGACACTTTGATTCGTTTGCCTATATTTATTACGTGAAAACTTCTGGAATGAACCAGTTCATATGCTTGCTTTCTTCCAATACCAAGTAATTCTTGGACGTCTGATACGTTTAGTATGTCTGGATAATCATTAAAGTTCTTGTACATAATCAATTAGCTCCTTCGCACTTTCTAAATAGTATTGTTCATATTTGGTCTCGCCGGTATAGGGTGAGTGATAGGTTTCTCCGTGTGTTAAGGTTGGCTTGCCTTGATCAAGATGATCGTAAAATTCTGCTGGGTTCTTTATTTCAAGAGTGATTGGTTTTTTTAGACCATGTGAATGAAAATATCTTTTGTGGCCGTTGAGCCTTGGATCAGTAATCCCTTTATTTAAATAGAAAGCAATCTTTTCATTTTCAGAAGCATTAGAGGTAGTAGTTGCTTTGCCTATCCAGCCATACTGCCACAGTTCTTGTAAGACTTCTAATGAGACTTCTGTAAGGTTACAGACAAGGTGATAATGAATGGCTCCTTGACGATTCTTATCATGGAATTCTGTAACACCTAGATACTTAAATGTTGGTAGGTTGTTCATTTTTAAATAGTAAGCAAGGCGTTTTTTAAAATCTGCCAATATTTTATTGCAATTCTTGATGTCAGCAACATCTATTTCTTTGGTTGGCTTAAATGTAAGGGTTACAAAAGCATACCGATCAGTAAAGTTGCACTCTAGTAGTCTCCTAATTTGCTTGCGGGCACGATTAATACTTTGCTTGATATTCACTTCATGGTTTTCGCTACTTTGATTTATTGAAGGTTTGCGCCCTCCGAGAGAAGTTCTTCTGCCTGTGGGGGGGAGATAGGACTGATGAGTGACTTCTACATGTTTATTGCTAATGATAGCTTTTGTATACTGTGATGTGTTCATATATCCTCCTATTGTTAGATTTAGACTTTTCGTCAAATTAATCACTATTTATCAAGTTATATTAATTTAGTATCGTATATGAACTGCAATACACCGGTGTATTTTTAATGCTTTGTTCATGCTCTTATTGTACTTCTAGAATACCTTTAAGGTACACCTCTCACTATTCCGATGAGCACTGGTTTAATAACGCTTAAAGTAGTATGGATAGCAAATTCTCGTTCACATATTTAAATAATCGCGATTTTGGCTAATATCTTTAAAATACTAAAAAATAGATGACTTAGAATTAGATATATTTTTTGTTAAAGTGAATTTGGATGAGGAAATAGTTTTAATGGAAATTAAGAGATACATAGATGTGTCTATACTTAGAGAGGTAATAAAATGTGTGAATGGCGATGGAAGAGTTTTATAGTACGTAATAAAAAGAATGGATATAGGTATCAAATAAGCTATTCAGATACTACAGAATTTACAACACCTGTTAGTAGAACTGTTAGAGGCGCATGAATAATTCATGCGCCGACTCTATTAAACGTACCAATACATATTGCATATCATAATTTTTTATTTTTGTTCACTAATTAATTTTTTATAGGCAGCTATTGCTACCTTTATATGTATTTCTTCTGGTTCAGAGGTAAATAGATATTTTTGAAAAAATGAACCAACTACATATATAGGTTTTAATACCTTGTTTATTACCTGATTCTTTATCATGTAAACTTCATATCCAAGAATAAAGGATAATAGAAAGTTAATAGTTATGTTGTCATTAAAAAAAGTAAATATCGTTTGGAATAAAATGATGAAAACTAATAAATTTGTTCCACAACTTGAGTGCACTCTGGAGTATTTTGCTACATTTAAGATCGAAAGGTTATTGGATGTTTCATATGCGTTATCAACCATATGTTCTGCTCCATGGTATTTTCCCAATTCCGTGAACTTAATGAAGAGGGAATACAGCAATAAAAAACCTAACAAAAAAATACATGATAGTAATAGAAAATATTATAGGTGAAAGTGGTTTCTGTTAGTTTCGAACTTTTTACATGTGGGTCGATAAAATAAAGTATTAAATTTATTACGTATAAAGAAAAAAGAATAACAGGTAACTTCCAAGAAACAGAAAGATTTCCTCCTATAAGACTCCAAAATCCCCTAATAAAAGGTATATCTATAATGATTGAACTCATCTTATTAATTCTAGAATCCTTAAAGGAGCTCGCCTTTACATCTATTTCTCCATTTTTATTTTTGGTGGCAACTACCTTACTCTTATCACTAAAGTACATTACTGAATTTAGGCCAGCCCTACCACCTCTTACATTGGATTTTGAAACCATTGCTAATTCTCTCCCCTGTCCGTCCAAATTTATTTACACCTAGTTAATATTAGACAGCATGAATTTATAACTCAAGGTCTGCTGTGCTCGAGCCACTTGTTGGGTTCGTAAATTTCTTATGACTATTCTTTCAAATACTTACTTTTAAATGAAAATAAATCGAATCCTAAAGAGACAGATTTGTTAACTGTAAGTGTATCTTTTAGTAGTGGGAAAACAGGAAATGGTATATCGCCTCTGTACATATCAAAAGCCTTTACTGTAATCCGTGACTCACCTAAATCGAACATTTCTGTTATTTCTTGATGGTGATGGTAAAGATATTCCAAACGGGATTGAAATTGTAGACAATTAATTTCAATGAAAGTTGGACCGAATTCAGCTAGTGTCCCTTCAGAAAAATCTGTATAAATCATCGTGTTCGATTTTTCATGTTGATCGTAAGGGTCAGGGAGATCTATTCCTACTCTTACTAAGGAATTATAGAATGATAGCTTGTTTAACAATGTTTCACCAGTATCTAAGGGAGTTGGATGTAAATGTTGAGGGAAAATAAATTGCCTTTTTTGTGACCATAGTTCATTAAAGAAATCAATGCCAAATGAATTCCAATCAATTTTTGAATTAGTGAAATCTATTCTATTTAGCAATTCGTTTTCAACTCGATCTGGCAAAGAGAGTTCTAAACCTAAGAAATCTAGCAATTTTTCTATATCCTCAAGACTCATTTCTCTTATTCCATTTTCGTAATTTGATATAGTATTTTGAGACAGATTTAGATGGTTAGCTATTTCAGCTTGAGTATAGCCCAACTCTATTCTTCTTTGTTTTAATTTAGCCATTAGTTTTGAAACTATCATTGGAATCACCTCAGATTTATTATAAGATATACTATTTTTTGAAGGTATTCACAATTTGTGAATTTGCAGAAAATTAATATCTCATAATGTGATGTTAGTTTAAATATTCTCAACTCTTCTTTAGCATATTGAACAGTCCGGTGGGAACGCATTAGGATATAAGATAAATTAATCATTGCATGGTGGTCTCAATTATCACGCAAAGAATTTGCGAGAGGAGAACTGG